>USQL01000040.1 GCA_900556935.1 uncultured Eubacteriales bacterium
TCATCATCTTCAACCACGAGTATACCTGGCATAGCATATGCACCTCTCTTTATTAGCGATATATATCAGCTGGGAGATGACTCCCACCTCTATAGGTGGTGAGAAACAAGCTTGTATCAGTGGGGGAGTCAATCCCCCAGCTGATATAGCCTCCGGCAGGATTGCAGAGGCATTCTTGAATTAATATCAGAGTACTGCTTCTTCAATTCTCTCATCGTTTGTATCTCCAAAAGATAAAACAATGGAACTATCGTCAGCACTGTTATCCTCTGAAAGGAGTCGTCAAATATGCTTTTTCAATGCCGGAAGTGTGGCAAGTTCTTCTGTCGGAGTAAGCATTATACAGCGTCTGTTTCCAATATACGCTGTGTGAAAATCATAACTCCCTGCAATATAAGCAGGCAAAGAATCCTGATGATTCCCTGCTTCATATTTTATAGAAATTCCGAATACGCTTGTAAGGATATTTCTTATTCCCCTTTTAACTTAATTTCTTACATTTTAACATGCTTCCATATAATGTACAAATTGATTTCATAATTGTATGCCATGAAATATCAGCAGCGTAGTTCTTTTTTGAGAATTATTTTTTCTTCTGTTCGGGATTCTTCCACAAATCCGTGTTTCAGAAAAAGTTTAATAACTGGGTTGTCAATGGCAATATCATCGTAAAGAATTGAAACCCCGTTGTTTTTCGCCATGGAACATAGCAAATCTAACGCCTCACTCCCATAGCCTTTTTTTCTGAATTTCGAATAGATAATGACGCTGGCTATCTCATGCTGCATTTCGGCATCGTAGTAATATGCGATTTCTCCAACGTATTGACCGTCTTTATTTTTTAGGTATCTGTAATACCGCTTTCCTTCATGGCAAGTGATCCAATGATCGTACCAGCCGTTCCATTTTTCTTCCGGCCAGGGAATTGTCCCGCCCCACGCATGATTGTAAGACATGGTTTCTTCATCGGCCAGCATCATTTTCCGAAACCACAGGTCCTCATATTGGGGCTCATAAAGAGTTAGCATCATAGCCTCCTGTAAATACTGATTTACGAATTGTGTTTTTTCGTTACTGCATGGGAATAATCGGCGCTCCTAGTGGATCCAATATTATAAGCCTGTGTTGGTCAGTTCCGTAATTCTACACTGTCAAGAATATCATAGCCATTTTCAAGAACACGGGAAAACTCTATTCTGGATATTGGCGTTGAAAACGGTGCAAAGCAGTCTGACATTTTACAGCAAATCCTACGCAAATCCAGGTTCGGTTCGTACAACAATGTGGTATGGGGATACCATTGCTCCAATTGTGTCCATCGGTTGAGGGAACCGTTGTATTCTTCCGCTATGCGCTGGTGCAACATTTCTAACGTGCCGGATTTCTCCGGAGACGCGACAATAATCGATGACGCTTCTAAAACCTCAATGTTTTGATACCTTACCGGAAAAGGGAAAAATCCATCCATCCATGATTTGCAAAATTGGATAAATTGGGCTTCCTGAGCCCCTGTGTAAGTAGCAATCGTAATATGTCCGTACAAAGGTTTTACTGCAACGACATCAGAAAGTGCCGCCTTTTGAATCGATACCAGCTTTTCGGTCGCTTCCCGATTGAGTTTCGCAATCACACACAGCATTCGTTGCTCTCCATAAATCCCGATTTTGAATACAAGAACAGCAATGTTCATCCATCAAAAAATCAGTCCCTGCTTTCAACATCCTTCATCAATTTGATTTTATCAGAAGAAAATCAAAAATCAAGTGGATTCTATGATGCGTTTGCAAACCGACTTCCAGGTCATCTTCCTTTTTGAAAGATTCCACACACATTCAAATAAGGGGCTGTCACTTTCGGCAACCCCCTATTTTTATCGAATTGAAAGCATTCTCTCCTCCCCGTCCAACCGGTATCGGATGGTCAGGCCCTTGTCTGCTTCCACACGGATGTCCTCCGCATAGGAGCAGATCCGTTTCAGTTTCTCGAACAGCGCCACCGTCTCCCGGGAGTACCTGGCGGGCACATCAGAGGTCAGCAGGATTCCGCTGAACAGGGCGTTGACCGTGGCCAGCGTTTCCTTTTCTTTCTGGCTTAGCTTGCAGTTTTCCTCCCGCAGAAAGAATACATCCGGGTCGCTTCCGTAGGCGCGACCGTTGAGCTGGCGGCGGAAGACGGTATTGTCAATGGAGTGCTTGGTGGAAACCCGCTCCCGGTGGAACAGGCGCATATACCACACGTCATCCCAGTTAAGGCTCACATCGCAGCCCACCCGGCAGTAGTCCACCACGCCGAAGGCCGGCATCACGGGAACGCCGCAGCCTAAAATCTGCTTCTCCCCGCACATTTCCCGCAGAAGCCCCATGGCCCGCTCCATCCGGGCGGCCCGGGATTCCCGCTCGTTTCCGAAGGGGGCGGCACCGTAGAGGAAATCCAGCTTCACAAGATCAAAGCCCCATTCGTCCAGGACTCTGTGGAAGGTCTCCCAAAGGTAGTCTATGACCTCCGGATTGTCAATGTCCAGGGAATAGAAGCCGCTCCAGTTGCAGCCGCAGCACCAGGGCTTCCCGTCTACTTTTAGGAGCCAGTCCGGGTGATTCCGGTAAACGACCGAATCCTTTTCGCATACAAAGGGTGCCAGCCACAGCCCCGCACGGAAGCCCTTGGCGTGAATCTCCTTTGTAAGCGCCGTCAGGCCATTGGGGAACTTTTCTTTGTCGGTCTCCAGCCAGTCCCCTACCTTGGGCTCCCAGCCGTCGTCGATTTGGAACAGGCTCCCGGCTGGGAAGTGTTTTTCGCACCCCGCCAGGTCCTCCCAAATAGCCGCCTGGTCGATTGCCTGATAGCGGTTATACCAGCTGGAATAGCCCATGCATTTCTCTTTTGTTCTGGGCCTGCATCCAAGGGCGGCAAACCAGGCATCGAACACCTGCTGTTCCGTCCCCTGGGCGAAGAACAGGTCCAGCGCCGGAAATTCGCCCCCCGGATGGCGCACCCCGGCACAGTCCCGGGAAATCCGCAGTGCCGCCTTTTGCGCCGAATACTCAAAAATCGTATAGCCCGGGGTCTCGTTCAGGGAGGCAATCAGCCGATAGACCGCACCCTTTCGGAAGTAGCAGTAGGAAAAGCCGTGGCTTTCGCCCTTCTTTTCCGGATAATCCACAAAATGGTAATCCCCATACCGGTCAAAGGAAAACTTTTTGACGAGGAATCCCGGAACCCGTTTCAGCCCCCGCTGAATATCCCACTTTCCCAGCTCCGGGCAGTGGGTCCAGGTCTGGTAGCCGTTCATAAAGAGGGCTTCGTCCTCTTCCATGGCCCAGGGCAGGTCCGCGGACACCGTTTTCAGTTTCCCCTCCGGCAGGGAGAGAGGCACATGCAGTGCCCCGCAGTCCGGCGCAAAGTCCGCCCACGTCTCGGCCCTTCCGCCCTCCGTCTGTCCGACACAGTGCAGCTTAGCCATGGGCGCGCTCCTTTAGCTCCCGGCTGATCTGGGCCGCTTTCTCATCTGTCAGCAGGAATTTCTTCCGGAAAAGGGCCAGCGCCACCGCCAGAACCACCATGGGAAGCACGGTCATCATCAGCCGCAGACCCATCAGCGTCCCGGCGCTCTGGGCCGCCACCGGCCCGGTCTCCTCCGTATTGCCCACAAGCCCGATGAGATCCAGACCAATGCCCGTCAGGAACACCGCCACACCGGAGGCCGCCTTCACCACAAAGGTCTGCATGGAGAAAATAACGCTCTCCTCCCGCCGCCCGGTCTTCATTTCGCCGTAGTCCACGCTGTTGGAAAGGAACAGGGTTGTGAGCACACTGAGCATCCCATTGCAGGCAAACACCACAATTCCGGGAACACACAGAGCAATCAGATTCCCGGAGAAGCCCACAAGGCACAGAACCAGCAGCAGACCGTAGCCGCACAGAGCCAGCACCAGGCTCAGATTGAACACGCCGGTATTGCTGAGCTTCTTCCGAAGCAGGGGATACAGAACCATCATGCCCAAAATCTGGGCGGCACCGCCGATGGTGGAGAACAGGGTGTAGCTGGCCTTCCAGCCCTCCCCGCCAAAGTCGTACTTGAAAAAGTAGATGATAAAGTTGGAGGTTAAATACAGTGCGGAGTTAATCAGCACAATGGACAGCACCACCACAATGGCCTGATCGTTGGAGAACAGCGCCTTGAACATCTCCCCAACGGAAGCGGTCTTCATCTCGGTATTGGTGGTTTCCTTCATCTTGGCGCAGCAGATGATCTCCGTCACCACAAAGATTGCCGCCACAATCAGCGCCACATACCGGAAGCCGGACCGCTCGCTGCTGCCGCCCAGGGCCCCTACCAGGAGCATGGTAAACATGGCAATCATCGCAGAGCCAACCCCGGCGCAGGTTCTTCCAACTACAGACAGATTCTCCCGGTCCGCCGGAGTTGTGGTAACGGCTGGAATCATGGACCAATAGGGAATGTCCATCATGGTATAGGTCACACCCCAGAGAATGTAAACGACGCTGAAATAGACCATCATCCCCGCCCCTTCCAGCACCGGCGCTGCGAACAGGGCATAGAGCACCAGGGCGTTGAGAACCGTTCCGGAGAGAATCCAGGGCCGGAAGCGACCCCATTTACTGCGGGTCTTGGCAACCAGGACTCCCATAAATGGGTCGTTCAGGGCATCGAACACCCGGGCAATCATCAAAATCAGGCCCACAAAGGTGGCGCTGAGACCCAGCACATCCTGATAATAATACATGACATAGGACGCGGAAAGTGCGTATACCATGTCCTTGCCAACGGCACCGATGCCGAAGGCGGCTTTTTGTGACGCGGTTAATTTCATGCTTGTTTCCTCCCTGTAATTTTCAGCGTAACGGATACATCTTCACAGCCCGGGGCACAGACGGTGCACACCGCGTTGCCGGAGGCACCCACCGTGCGCAGATAGGTGCCGCCCATACCACCCTCGGCTGTGGCAACATTGGGTCCCACCAGCCGGACTGGGCCTTGGGTCTCAAACCGCAGCGGCAGCTGGGCATAAGGGGCCAGGTTGCCGTTTTCGTCCAGAACCCGGACCCGCAGGGCTGCCATATCGTAGCTGTCCCCCTCGGTAAGTATGTGGGATGTGGCGCGCGCCTCCAGATGGAGTCTGGCGCTGGGGCACAGGGTCACAGATTTGACCACCTTGCCGTCCTTCTTCGCATCAAACCGCCAGCGGGTGGCCTCGCCGCCCCAGTTGCCCACATATTTTCCGTACAGCGCTACCCCATCGTCAAAGGACATTTTGTAGCGCACCATGCAGTAGCCCATTTTCAGCTTCTTGCCCAGGGGCATCCCCGGCAAGCCATACTTCCCGGCGGCCAGCAGGCAGTCCCGGAGGATGGCGGCCTTCCGCTTTCCAAAATGCTCCTGGGTTTCCAGAAGCTCCCCGATGGTGTCCCCCACGTACAGCGGCGGATGGGGCAGGCTCGTCCAGGGGCTCTTCTGCAGCTCTGTGACAAAGACATCGTTTTTGTACAGCGCCACAGACTCCGCGTTGGTGAACACATACACGGGCCCCACCTGCCCCGCCGGGTAGTCACCGATGTCCATGGAGGAGGTGACCTGAAGGGTGGGCGCTTCTCCCTGGGAGGCATAGACCGCGGCGGCCAGCTTGGGATTGCGGAAGCTGTCCAGCACGCCATGGTAGCAGACGCGGTCACCGGAGCCAAAGTCCTTATGGGTGGCGTAGTCAAACATGCACCAGCCAAAGCAGCCCGCGTGCTCCCCGGAGCCGTAGGCCGCGTTCAGGACCCTTGCGTGGCGCAGGGCGTGCTCCTGCCGGTGGGGGGCATCGTCAAAGGGCTTGGTGGGGTACATATGGCCGTTGCACTCGGAGATCAGCAGGGGCTTTTTGTCATCCGGACACACGTCCTTCTTCCGCTTGGCCCCGGGATTGTTTCCGGTGTGGGAAAAATCGTTGTAGGCGTAGACATCCTCTAAAAGGCTGCTCTTTTCCAGATACCGCACCCCCGAGGTTGCCCGGCTGGGGTCCAGGGAATGGGCAATGCGGTTGGTTCTGGTGTAGAAAGCATCGTCGTCCACGCTTTCATTGATTCGAACGCCCCACAGGACAATGCTGGGGTGGTTCCGGTACTGAAGGATCATCTCCTCCAGCATCTTGCAGGCCAAATCCTTCCAATTCTCGTCGCCAATGTGCTGCCAGCCGGGGAGCTCCGTAAAGACCAGCAGGCCTAATTCATCGCAGGCATCCACAAAATGCTGGCTCTGGGGATAGTGGCTGGTGCGGACGGCGTTGCAGCTGAGCTCCTCCTTTAAAATCCTGGCGTCCTCCCGCTGCAGCCGCTCCGGGGCGGCATAGCCGATGTAGGGGAAGCTCTGGTGCCGGTTCAGGCCCCGGAGGAAGGTCTTTTTCCCGTTTAAGTAGAAGCCGTCGGGCTTAAATTCCGCCTTGCGGAAGCCGAAACGTGCCTCTCGGCTGTCCAGCACCTTTCCCTCCCCGTCCAGGAGCTCCGCGGCGCAGACATAGAGCCTTGGCGTTTCCAGGGTCCAGGGGGCTGCCTCCGGAACGTCCAGAAGGACATGATTTTGCGCCTCCGGAAGCAATTTTCGCAAGGCCAGCGTCTCCCCCTCCAGGGTTTTCACAGACACCTGAAGCACCGCCGCAAGCCTGGGATTTTCCACCTTCAGGGTGATGTCCGCCTGGGTCCCCTTCGGCGTGTGGACAAACAGGTCCACGCATCTGGTTTCGGCGGTGGTCTCCAGCCAGACCTCCCGGTAAAGCCCGCCATAGGTCAGGTAGTCCACCACAAATCCAAAGGGCGGCACCGTCGGGTCCTCCCGGGTATCCAGGCGGACGCAGACGAGGTTCTCCTGTCCCCGCCGCACCGCCTGGGTAATCTCCACCTGAAAGCCGGTGTAGCCCCCTCGGTGCTGCCCCACGGAAACACCGTTGACAAACACCTCCGCCTGGTGGGCCGCGCCGTCGAAGTCCAGGAACACCCGGGGGGCTTCCTTCTCCTGGGGTACTGTCAGCCTCTTCCGGTAGCCGCAGACCATCTCGTAGTCCGCGGGGGCGGCATAGTGCAGCGGCACCTCCCGGCAGGTATGGGGCAAGCACACCGTCTGCGCCTCCACCGGCTCTCCCCGGGCAAAGGCCGGGGACCAATTTTCCGTAAATTCCCAATCGTAGCAAAGGCCGGTTTTCATCTTACCAACAACCCCTCCAATAAAATATCGATCATTTCCTCCAATGCCTGCCTGTAATGAATCCCCTGTTCCTCCATGGCCCGGTCCTGTAAAAAGCACTCAATGGAGGCGGAAATCATCCGTTGCAGCACCGGAAGGGACACCCTTCGGATGATGTTCCGGTCCATAGCCTCCTCCAGCAGCGCCAGCGTGGGCTCCCAGCCTGTCTCCAGGTGGGTCCGGACCCGGCGGGCAAGCCTGGGGTATTTTTCATCCAGCAGATTCATCTGCTGCAGGTCCAGGGCGGTATACTCCTCCGGCAGGGCGATAATCACCGCCCGCAGCTTTTCCTGCAGGCTCCCCGGACCATCCAGAATGGCCTGCTTTCGGACGTGGATTTTCCGGAAAGCCTCGTCAATCATGTCCAGCAGCAGCTCTTCCTTGGAGGAATACACGCAGTAAACGGTCTTTTTGCTGATGTGGACCGCCTGGGCCGCCTGCTGCATGGTAAACCGCAGCCCCTCCTGCCGGAACAGCTCCAGCCCGGCGGCACAAATCTGCGCGCGCAGCGCCTGTTCATTTTCCATGGAATCACCTCTTGGAAACCAAATTCTCTTTTCCGGTTTCCATTGTAGTCCGGAAACCGGAAAGTTTCAAGCAGTTTCCCGTACTTTCTATGTTTCGAACAGTTTTCGATTATTTATTTGTGCATTTTGCACAGTCTATTATTGGTTGCCTCCACTACGACAGCAGTCTTTCCTGTTTTCCGCCGCAGGAATTACCCGTGCAATCGTTCTCACCAACGATGTACGAAGGGGACGATGCCCACATCGCCCCCCTACACACATATTGCGTCCATTCATAGAATGTTTACCCGTACAATTCTGGTGGTTTCTGCCACGACGATGGTGTGAGAGGGAGCTTTCATGCAATCGTCGTGAGGCCCGGGACACTTCGATTGACTTTGTTTTTCGGATAGCATATAATGAGGAAAAGAAAGCTTGTTCGGAGGATATTATGGATTCTGTTTTTTCCCGCATCCGCAGCCGGTCCCGTGCACTGCTGGGGGAAAGGGCTGTGGAGCGCGTCTGGTTTCTCTGCCTTCTGGCGCTGGTAGTTCCCGTGTACCTGGGGCACTTTCCGCTGCCGCCCATGGCCCAATGCATGATTTACGGAACCTCCTTCTGCGCCTATGCCCTGCTTTGCATGAAGCTTTTCCTTTGGGACAGCTGGGAAAGGCGGACGCTCTGGCTTTTGGGCGGCTGCCTTGTGGTGCTTGCCCTTGGCACCGCCGTCAGCGGAAACCGCTGTTTTCTTTCCAGCTTCCTTCTGGCCTGCTCCGCCAAGGGGATTCGATTTGACAAAATCAGCCAGTTCTTCTTCCGCTTCTTCCTGGTCACCTTCCTTCTGAATCTCCTTCTGGTGGTTTTGGGGCTTGCGGAGGATACGGTAACCGTCCGGGGGGAAGCCTGGGGCTACGGCAATCTGCGCCACAGCTATGGCTTCGGCCACCCCAACACCCTGGGTTTCTGGGCCATGCTGATGGTTTTCTCCGGTCTTCTCGCCTGCCCCCGGGGGAAGCGTCGGTTCCCCTTCTCCCTGGTTCTGCTGGTACTGAGCATCGTTCTTTTTCGTCTGACCGACTCCAAGGCCGCCTTGTTTTCCTCCCTGGCAGCCATTCTCCTTTTCAATCTATTCCTGCTTCTCGGCCCGTATCTCACTGAGAAAAAGTGGTCCGTCCGGGTTTTTCCCGGGGTAATGCTTCTGTGCGTCGTTGTCTTTTTGCTTCTGTGCCTGCTTTACAGGGAGAACAGCGGCTTTTTCAGGCTTTGCAACACCCTGTTCTCCCAGCGGCTCGGCTATGCCAATCAGGGCTTCCGGCTCTTTGGGGCCAGTCTGTTGGGGGCCCATGTGGACTTTGGTTGGGACCCGGTGGACAGTCTTCTAGGCTACGCCCCCATCTGCCTGGGGGTGCTTCCCAGCCTTGTCTATCTGGGGCTGGCCCTGGCCGCCGTATACAGGGCTGGGCGCGCAGGCAGATACGACATTGCTGCCGTGGCCTTCGCGGGGCTGCTGTACTGCACCATGGAATATGGGCTGATCAATCCCGTCAATCTTCCGCTTTTCGCCGCAAGTGCCTGCCTGTCCGAGGCCAATGGCAGAAAACCGTCGGTTTGACACAAGTTTTGTTCACAGGCCATTCATTTTTTGGCGGAATTTTGTTTTATCCTCTATTGAAAATGTAAGCCGGAAGATGGTATAATAGTTTTGAACCTTGTCCGGAGGTCCGGATAAAAAAGAATATATAAGCGAGGTAAATCATTGATGATTACGTACGGAGAGAACATCAAGATTTTCTGCGGCAACTCCAACCCGGAATTTGCCAAGAACATCTGCAAGGATCTGGGGGTAAATCTTGGCGAGGCTGAGGTGAAGACCTTTGCCGACGGCGAGGCTTCCGTCAGCCTGCTGGAAACCGTTCGGGGTGCCGACGTTTTCCTGGTTCAGTCCACCTGCAAGCCCGTAAACGACCATCTGATGGAGCTGCTGGTCATGTGCGATGCCTGCCGTCGCGCTTCCGCCGGCAGAATCACCGCCGTCATCCCCTACTTTGGCTACGCCCGTCAGGACCGGAAGGCCAAGAGCCGCGACCCCATCTCCGCCAAGCTGGTTGCCAACATGATTACCGCCGCCGGTGCCGACCGGGTGCTGACCATGGACCTGCACGCCTCCCAGATTCAGGGCTTCTTCGACATTCCCCTGGATCACCTGCTGGGCAATCCCAGCTTCGTTGATTACTACCTCGCAAAGTTCCCCGAGCCCCAGTATAACCACGACGATTTCGTGGTTGTCTCCCCCGACGTGGGCTCTGTGGGCCGTGCCCGTGCCTTTGCCGCCAAGGTGCACATGGGTCTGGCCATTGTAGACAAGCGCCGTCAGAAGGCCAATGTCTGCGAAGTCATGAACGTCATCGGCGATGTAAAGGGCAAGACCTGCATTCTCTTTGACGACATGGTGGATACCGCCGGTTCCCTGTGCAACGCCGCCAAGGCTCTGACCGAGCAGGGTGCCAAGGAGGTCTATGCCTGCGCCACTCATGGTGTGCTGTCCGGCCCCGCCTACGACCGCATTGAGGAGAGCCCCATCAAGGAGATGGTCTTCCTGAACACCATCCCCGAGATTCGCAACACCGCCAGCGGCAAGATCAAGTTCCTGGATGTGTCCCATGTGTTCGCCCGTGCCATTGAGCACATCCATGGCGGCACCTCCATCGCGGATCTGTTCTGATGCCGTCCGAGAACACCTGGCTCATTGTGGGACTGGGAAATCCCGGTCCCGAGTATGCCAAAACCCGACACAATATCGGCTTCCGCTGCCTGGACATTCTGGCGCAGAAGCTGGGCTGCACCGTAGACCGGGGCAAGTTTCAGGGGCTCTACGGCCAGGCAAGCTACCGCGGCCAGAAGGTCTATCTTTTAAAGCCGCTGACCTATATGAACCTGTCCGGCCGGTCCGTTGTGCAGCTCAGCGCCTATTTTCAGATTCCGCCCCAAAGGATCATCGTCCTGTTTGACGACATTTCCCTGGAGCCTGGCCGCCTGCGGGTGCGCCCCAGCGGCTCTGCCGGGGGGCACAACGGCATCAAGTCCATTATCCAGGAGCTGGGAAGTCAGGATTTCCCCCGGGTCAAAATTGGCGTCGGCGCCAAGCCCCATCCGGATTTTGATTTGGCCGACTGGGTCCTCTCCCCCTTCACCGCGCAGGAGGAAAGGGCTCTGGCCGTTTCTCTGGAAAACGGTGCCAACGCCGCCCTGACCATTCTGGAGCAGGGAACCGCCCAGGCCGCCAACGCCTACAACGGCAGTCATCCTTAAAAAGAAAAATTTTCCTCCAGGGATTTTCCCTGGAGGAAATGTGCGTTTGACGGAGAGGGAAATGCTTCCCTTTCCGCGTTGTGCATTGCAGCAAAACACGACAATGAGGTGAACCATGGAACAGCCATTGCTTTTTCTACTGAAAACCATCCCGGAGTACGCCTCCCTTTTGGAGGGTATCAAGCTTTCCCAGAATGCCGCCGTAACCGGTGTGGGGCAGATCAACCGAAGTCATATGATTGCGGGGCTTTGGAAGGACCTGGGCCGCCCCGTTGTGGTGCTGTGTCAGGACGATATGGCCGCCCGTCGAACCCAGGAGGAGCTCAAATGCTTTCTGGGGGAAACAGCCCCCATTCTTCCCGGCCGGGACCTGACCTTTTACGATGCCGCCGTGGTCTCCCGCAGCTGGGAACAGAAGCGTCTGCGGCAACTATATGATCTGGCCGGTGGGCGAACCCCCATCCAGATTCTGACCTGGGACTCCCTGAGCCAGCGGACCATGCCCCCCGCGGTGCTGAACAATGCCTGCTTCTCCCTGGAAGTTGGCAAAGAGTACCCCCTGGACAGCCTGACCGCCCGTCTGGTCTCCTCCGGCTACAGCCGCTGCGGCATGGTAGAGGGCGTAGGGCAGTTCGCCGTTCGGGGCGGCATTGTGGATATCTATTCTCCGGGAGAGGATAATCCTGTGCGGCTGGAGTTCTTTGGCGACGAGCTGGATACCATGGGCTACTTTGATATCGATACCCAGCGGCGCAGTGACAACCTGGAAAAAATGCTGGTGCTGCCCACCCGGGAGGCCCTGCCCGGCATGCACCCCCAGGGAACAGCGGGGCTCATCAAGGACCTGGAGCACCTGCTCTCGCGGCAGAAGCGCCGAAAAAATCTCAATACCCCTTTGATAGAAACCCTGGAAAAGGACATTGAAAAGCTCCAAAACGAGATGCACACCCTGGCCGCGGACCGGTATCTGGCCCTTCTCTACCCGGAGATGGCCACGGCGGCGGACTACGCCCCCCAGGACGCTGTCTGGGTTCTGTGTGACCACGCCAATTTGCAGCGGGCCGCCAAGAACCGCACCGATGAAATGGGCCTGCAGCTGGACAGCCTTCTGCAGACCGGACTGGTTGCGGGAGAGCTGTGTGACTTCGTCTGCCAGTGGGAGGACTTCTGCAAGGGGCTTCGGGGGAAAACCACAGTCTACTTCGATGCCTTCGGCGGCAGCGCCTATCCGGAGGAAGCGGCCCCCCAGCTACTGCTCCCCATCACCGCCAAGCAGCTGCCCAGCTACGGCGGCAATCTGGATGCTGCCGTCAGCGACATGACCCACTACCAGAAAATGGAATTCGGCACCCTGGTGCTCTGCGGTACCAGGCACCGGGCGGAGCTGATGCAGCAGATGCTCCGGGAGAAAAATCTCTCCTCCTTTTTGGCCATCCCCCTGAACACCCTGCCTAAGGCCGGTCAGATTCTTTTAACCGATGGCACATTGCCCTACGGCATGGAATACCCTCTGAGCAAGCTTGCCATACTGACCGAGGGGCAGCTCATTGCCAAAACCGAACCCAAGCGCCGGGCCGCCAAAAAAACCACCGCTACCAACCGGCAAAAGCTGAACTCCTTTACGGACCTGACCCCCGGAGACCTGGTGGTCCACGAAAACTACGGCATCGGCCGGTTCGTGGCCATGGAGCAGATCAAAATTGACAACGCGGTCAAGGACTATATCAAAATCGCCTATCAGGGCTCCGACACCCTGTTTGTTCCCGCCACCCAGCTGGACCTGGTAAGCAAATACATCGGCGGCGGCGCGGAAAACCCCAATATCAAGCTGAACAAAATCGGCTCCGATGCCTGGCAGAAGACAAAGGCCAAGGCCCGGAAGGCCGCAAAGGATATGGCCGGAGAGCTCATTCAGCTCTATGCCGCCCGGAAGCGGCAGACGGGCTACGCCTTCTCCGCCGATGCCCCCTGGCAGCAGGAATTTGAAGACAATTTCCCCTATCCGGAAACCGACGACCAGCTGCGCTGCATTGCGGATATCAAAAAAGATATGGAGTCCCCCATCCCCATGGACCGGCTGCTCTGCGGCGACGTGGGCTTCGGAAAAACCGAGGTTGCCCTCCGGGCGGTGATGAAAGCCGTGATGGACGGAAAGCAGGTGGCGATTCTGGTCCCCACCACCGTGCTTGCCCAGCAGCACTATCAAACCGCCGTCTCCCGGTTCCGGGGCTTCCCGGTGACCATCGATGTCCTCAGCCGGTTCCGCACGCCCAAGCAGCAGCAGCGAACGCTGCAGGAGGTCCGCAGCGGCAATGTGGATGTGGTCATCGGTACCCACAAGCTGCTGCAAAAAAGCGTCCAGTTCAAGGACCTGGGCCTTTTGATTGTGGACGAGGAGCAGCGCTTCGGTGTCACCCACAAGGAGCGGCTGAAGGAGCTGTCCAAGGGTGTGGACGTTTTGACCCTCTCCGCCACGCCCATCCCCAGAACCCTCAATATGGCGCTGTCCGGCATCCGGGATATGTCCACCATTGAGGAGCCCCCGGCGGACCGGTATCCGGTGCAGACCTATGTCATGGAGTACTCCACCCCCATTATTGACGATGCCATCCGCCGGGAAATCGAGCGGGGCGGGCAGGTATTTTACCTGCACAACCGGACGGAGACCATTGACCAGTGCGCCAGCGCCCTGCAAAAGCGCATCCCCGGCCTGACGGTGGGCGTGGCCCACGGCCAGATGAGCGAGGATGCCCTGGGCGAGGTCATGACCGCCATGGCCGAGGGCGACATTCAGGTATTGGTGTGCACCACCATCATTGAAACCGGCCTGGACATTCCCAACGCCAACACCCTGATTATTGAAAATGCCGACCGCTTCGGCCTGAGCCAGCTGCACCAGCTCCGGGGCCGGGTGGGCCGCTCCACCCGCCATGCCTACGCCTACTTCACCTACCGTCCGGATAAGAACCTGACGGAGATTGCCGAAAAGCGGCTGTCCGCCATCCGGGATTTCGCGGAGTTTGGCTCCGGCTTTAAAATCGCCATGCGGGACCTGGAAATCCGGGGTGCCGGCAATCTCCTAGGTGCCGAGCAGTCCGGCCACATGATGAGCGTCGGCTACGACATGTATCTAAAGCTTTTGGATGAGGCCGTTCTGGAGGAAAAGGGCGAGGCCCCCAAGACCCCCGAGTGCACCGCCGACCTGAACGTCACCGCAAACGTGGACAAGGAATACGTAGCCAGAGGTGAGGAGCGGATGGACCTGTACCGCCGGATGGCCGCCGTGCGGTGCCAGGAGGACGCAGACGACCTGCTGGACGAAATCGTGGACCGGTACGGCGAGCCCCCCAAGGGCGTGCTGAACCTCATCGACATTGCCCTTCTGCGGGCAGATGCCATGAAGCTTGGCATCAAGGATATCAAGCAGAAGGCCGGGGACATTCTCTTTGCGCTCAGCAACCTGGACTTCGATGCCGTGGGCAGCCTCTGCTCGGACCCGGACTACAAAGCACGGCTCACCTTCCTGGCAAACGCCAAGGTGCCCACCCTGCGGCTAAAGCTGGTCACCGGCCCGGACAGCCTGAAGCAAGCCAAAGCCTTTGTGGCCAAATACCAAAGCCTTTGTGGGAAATAATGGTTGTGTCCCGCCGGGAACCATGGTATAATTGGTGCAAACAAGGATTCGGCAGGAGGAATTCCTATGGATATAGATAATCCCATTCCGGAAGAGGATGACGAAACCTTTCTGGCTTCCCTGAACGCGCTTCTGGCAGAGGACCCCCAGCCAACGGAGGAGCCCCAGCCGGAGCAGACGCAGCCCCCCCAGGAGCCCAAGCCAAAGGATAAGCCCAAAAAGCAGAAGGCCAAACACGCCAAAAAGCACCTCAAAAAGCCCTCTAAGAAGCTCCTGACCGGTCTTGCCATTGGCCTGGGGGCGGCGCTTGTGCTGGCCCTGGCCGTTCCCGCGGTGCTGCGGGCGCTGGACCCCTACGGAGGAAAAATCGCCCCGGGTGTCAGCGTGGGAACTGTGGAGCTGGGCGGCCTGAGCAAGGGGGCTGCCAAAAAAGCCCTGGCGGATGCCTACGGCACCGGCGGTGCGGACACCCCCCTGGTGGTCTCCTTCCCGGAGCTGCAGTCCATTCTGGACGGCACCGGAGAGAATGCCGCCACCAGCCTGACCCTCTCCCCAAAGGATACCGGTGTACATCTTGACGCGGCTAAGGCCGCAAAGGCTGCCTACGCCCTGGTCCGGGACGGCAGCGATGCTTCCACCCAACTTTCCCTTGTGGACTACCTCCACCTGGATGAAAGCTACCTGCGCAGTACCGCTGAGGACTATGCCGCCCAGCTGCAGGCGCTCTATCAGGAGGGCTCCTACCAGGTAGAGGGTTCTGCCCCGGATATCAGCGCCGAAGGCTTCCGGGAGGATGCCCCCTGCCAGAGCGTCCTTCTGACACGTGGCTTCCCTGGGATTGAAATTGACACGGACCACCTGTATGCGCAGATTCTGGATGCCTATGAAAATCAGACCTTTTCCATTGACTACGACGGCACGGTCCAGATTCAGGCCCCCAAGGACCTGGATTTGGATGCCATCTGGCAGGAAACCCGGATAGAAGCCCGGGAGCCCAGCGTGGACCTCAGCACCTATCAGGTGATTCCGGGGCAGCACGGCTATGAATTTGACCTGGACACGGCCAAGGCGGAGTTTGACAACCTGCCCTACGGCGGCACCATGACTCTGGAGCTGCACTATACAGCTCCGGAAACCGTCGACGAGGACGCTTATTTCCAGGATACCCTGGGCTACTGCGAGACCCCCCACAGCAACAATGAAAACCGGAACAGCAACCTGAAAAAGGCCTGTGAAATGCTGAACGGTCTGGTGCTCCAGCCCGGGCAGGAATTCTCCTACAACGAAACCCTGGGCGAGCGGACCAAGGAAAAGGGCTGGCTGCCCGCCCCCGCCTACTCCGGCACTACACTGGTGGACTCACCCGGCGGCGGCATCTGCCAGGTGAGCTCCACGCTGTACCTGGCCAGCGTCTACGCTGAGCTCACCATTCTGGAGCGGGTCAACCACGGCTATCCCGTGCGCTACATCCCCCTGGGCATGGATGCAACCGTCAACTGGGGCTTTACGGACCTGAAAATGCGCAACGACTCCCCCATGCCCGTAAAAATCGTTGCCGAGGAGACCGACGACCTGGTAAAGGTTACCATTCTCGGCACCGAAACCCGGAACTACACCATCGAAATGACCTATTCCGTGGGCGGACGGCACGTCAAAACCTTCAAAAGCAAGTACGACAAAGACACCGGCGAGCTCATTTCCAAGGAAACCGTAGCCCTGTCCAGCTATTTGGAGGATATCTACAAATAACACAAAAGGCTGCCGCAAAATTGTTTCCCTTTGGGATTCGATTTTGCGGCAGCTTTTTAAAGTTTTATAAAGATGCCGTAGACACTTGACATTGTGGTCTATTCATGATAGACTTTTCACGTGGTCTATAGATAATAAACCAAAAGGAGAAAGATTTTTATGGATGAAATGAAGCTGGGTCCTGTAGAAACCCGTTTTGCCGAACTGATTTGGGCGAACGCCCCCATTTCCTCCGGGGAGCTGGTGAAGCTCTGCGCCCAGGAGCTGGAATGGAAAAAATCAACTACCTATACGGTTCTGAAAAAGCTCTGTGACAAGGGAATTTTCCGCAACGACGGCGGCACCGTCACCGTGGTAAAAACCAAGCAGGCGGTTCAGGCCATTCAAAGCCACCAATTTGTGGAGGATGCTTTTTCCGGCTCTCTTCCCGCCTTTCTCGCCGCCTTTGCCCAAGGAGGCCCCCTGTCCCAAAAGGATATCCGGGATATCCGGGCCATGATCGATGCCTATGAAAAGGAGGGGTAACCATGACAGCCCTTTTTCTGTTCCTGTTCAACCGAGGCATCACCGCAAGCTTTCTGATTCTGGCGGTAATTGTGCTTCGTTTTCTTTTTCGAAAGCTTCCCAAAAATCCCCAGCTGCTCCTTTGGGCGCTGGTTGCCCTGCGGCTGGCGATTCCCTTCTCCTTGGAAAGCTCGTTGAGCCTGATGCCCAAAACCGAGGCGGTTTCGATCCTAACCGGCAGCACAGTGATTTCCCCCCGCAATCTTTCCGAGATGCCGGTTCCAACGGCAACCGTCCCCGCCCCTGCCGTTGCTCCTCAACCGAGTTTTTCCCAAAAAGTCCTCCCCGCCGCCTCTCAGGCATCCGCCGCACAGGCCCCCTTCACAGGCCCAAACGGCACGGAAAATGGACTTCTCGTGGTCTGCACCCTTCTGTGGCTTCTAGGCGCAGCGGGAATGCTTACCTACTGCCTCGCTGCATATTTGCGGCTGCGAAAAAAACTCTCCGTCAGTCTGCGGCTGGATGGAAATGTATACCTCTGCGACGGAATCCCCGCTCCCTTCCTCCTGGGGCTGTTCCGGCCCCGCATCTACCTGCCCTCCGGTTTAAACCCGGAAGCAAGAACCTATGTGCTGGCCCACGAAAAGGCTCACCTTCGCCATGGGGACGCCTGGTGGAAAATGCTGGGCTTCCTGCTTCTCAGCGTCTACTGGTTCCATCCCTTGGTCTGGTGCGGCTACTGGCTGTTCTGCCAGGACCTAGAGATGGCCTGCGACGAGCGGGCCGTCAAGGGGATGGATCATTGTCAGCGAAAAAGCTACGCCTGTACCCTATTGCTATGTGCCGCGCCGAAGGGGACCTTCCCCATCTGCCCGGTGGCGTTCAGCCAAAGCGGCATCAAAGCACGGATTGCCAATATCCTGCAAACGAAAAATACAAAGTTGTGGATCTGCCTGCTTGCCGTTATGCTGGCGGTAATTTTTGTATGCTGTTTCGCGACAAGCCCCAAAAGCGAAGATAAGACATTTTCCAATCAGAGCGGTCTATCCTCCATGGGAGCAGAGGAACAAGACCCCTCGGAAGCACAAAAGGCTGCCGACTTTTTGCGGCGCTATCTGGATGCCTGTAGACAGGAAAGCTTTTCTAACTACGCTCAATTCCTCTATTTCCCGAATGAAGGTATCTACGCCCGTCAAAAGGAAGCTTATGCCCCTTCCACCGATATCTGCACCATAGATTCCCAGCAGCGCATCAACGACAAACTGTGGGCCTTTTCCGTCTCCTGTGACGGCCTTTCGGAACCTATTTACCTTTTTGTCGGGAAACTGGACGGAGAATACAAGGTCATTCAAAACGTCTATGACATTCCGGATTCTCTGCGGGAAAATCTCCGGGAGGCGGATTTTCAAAGCGACGTTTTTATGCACGAATCCTCCGAGCTTGCGCAGATTCAATACGAACTCCGCTTCTTCGCCGTGCCGAAAAGCGTAGCGTGTTTCCACATGGAGGCCATTCCGGAAGGAACCCATCAGGGCAGCTTTTTCGACCTTCTCTGGTCCACGGATGCCTGGACCATTGCGGCAGAGGACACCCCCGCCCCGGGGCCGGAGGAGATTGACGTAGGCTGCCGGATCACAGGCTATGACGGCCGGGTCCTTGTCATTCGCAGCGGGCGGGATGGCTTTGACCTGTATAGCAGGGACGGGACCCATGCAATGCGCGTTCTGGGCTTCTCCGGCGAGGAGATTCTCGGATTCATTCAGAACTGGGCGCGGAATTGGGACGCCACCGCCAATACTTGCCTCAATGCCCTGGGAACCCTGATTCTGGACCAAGACAGCAATCAAATTTCCTATCCCGGACAGGTTGGCGGTTTTGTAAACGCGGGCGGCTGGGGCCGTGTGGCGCTGGCCATTGCGGTGGTTCAGGCCGTACCAGACCCGGAAAGCACTCTTGTCTACGCGCCCATCCCCGGTTCCTGGGACTCTGGCAGCTATCCCCTTCAGAAGGATGTTCTGGACGGGCTGACGGTTCAGGACCATCTCTACCGAATGCTTCTGTTCAATCAATACGATTCGGCCTATGCCCTTGCCTATTCCGTGTTTGGCGGCGAGGCGGCGGCCGTGGAACAGATGAACGCGGTAACCATGGAAGTCTGTCAACGGGAGCCCTTCCGGGGGCTTTACAACCAGGACACGGGAACGCTTCCCATCGAAGGCCTTGCCAAGCTGATCAGCACCATGCTGGAAAAGCCCCTGCTGAACAAAATCTGGCACGCCGCCTCCTATACGGTCCCCAGCACCCAGGAGCTTGTCTATTCTGCGAACGCCCTGCTTCCCGGGACCCCCCTGGTGCTGAGCCATATTTCCCAGGACAGCCGGGTCACCGGCGGCCTCGCCGCCCGATCTGGGGACTACGCCGATCTGGCCGTTACCGCCGAATATGGGGGCAGGCGGGTTCTGTGTGTCCTCACCGGCGCGCTTCGGGTTTCCCATCCCTATATGGATAACCCCAGCAGCTACGACGTGGTAGACTACTGGGGAAATTACGAGGAAATGGAGAAGCTATTGAACATCGCGTTTGGGTAGTATATGAAATGGCGGCCGGTGGGCCGCCATTTCTTCACTTCTTCCGGAACAGGGAGAAGCCCTTCTTTTCATAGGGCTCAGAATGAATACCCTTGACCTGGTAGCCGGTCTTTTCGATGGCTGCCCGGACAGCCGCTTCGTCAACAGTTTCCTCGGTGATGAGCACCGTCTCGCCTTTTGTATGGGAAGAGGTCACCTTGTTGACCTTGACCGCCTGACGAATGGCATCGTTGATGTGGCTTTCGCACATGCCGCACATCATCCCGTCTACCTGAATGGTTGTCTTTACCATATTGCATTCCACCTTTCTTTTGCAGATTATAGCACCCTTTTTAGTTAGCGTCAACTAACCAGTCTGCACAAAATCACGGAGCGGTTCTCTTTGCCGCTCCGTGATTTTGGATATTCGCCTTACAGGTGCAGGACCCGGTCTTTGATCTCCTGGGTTCTTCCCTGATTCCAGAACTGAGTGCCGATATAGCCGCAGGTACGTCTGGCCACATTCATCTTGTTCTGGTCCCGGTTGCCGCACTGGGGGCAGACCCAGACCAGCTTGTGGTCATCCTCCTGGATTTCAATCTCGCCGTCGTAGCCGCAGACCTGGCAGTAGTCGGACTTGGTATTCAGCTCGGCGTACATGATGTTGTCATAGATGAACTGCATCACTTCCAGCACCGCGTCGATATTATTCTGCATATTGGGCACTTCCACGTAGCTGATGGCCCCGCCGGGGGACAGCTGCTGGAACTCCGCCTCGAAGCGCAGCTTGGTAAAGGCAT
>USQL01000041.1 GCA_900556935.1 uncultured Eubacteriales bacterium
TGGCACCCTTTTTGCTGTCTGGATATGTGTCTATATAGTGCGCTTTATAGGCTTCTCGATTTGGTTCCAGCTTGTTGCAATCTCCAAAGTACTGCCAGCCAATAGCAATGACATCATTGTGCAGGAACAGGGAATCATCCGTTGTGTGGATGCCCCAGATTTTCTTTTCTTCATTGGCCATTATGTACACTCCTATCAAATCATATTCGTGACCTCACGAATACCGCTTGCAGATTCTTATTCGTATAAACCATCTTTCTCAACAGGGTATAATGCCATCAGGCGGTGTTACAATGATTTCATCTTCATTGTAAATCACAAATGGAAGACCGTCTTCTTCCAAGTCGAAGAGCGTTCCTTTTAGCATGAATACCTCCTTATTAGCTATTGGGAAATAATGGCAGCGCCTTTATTCTTCTTCCACCAGCTTCTGATACATTTTCATCAGCTCCGCAACACAAGCTGTTTCGGTATTCAGTTTCCCCCAGAAGCCGTAGGCCTGCATTACAGCCTTATCGTTTGCCTGATGGGCTTTCCGCAACTCCGGCGGCATCGTTACCTCGTCGTAGAGATCGGCAAGACTGCAATCCGGGTAGAGATTCCGGGCATCCAAAATGGCCTGTGCGGTTTGCTCAATTTTTGTCCGCTGTGCATCGGTGGGCGTGGGCCACGGAAAGTTGTTGTAAACTACGTCTTTGGAATAGCGATAGTCGCTTTTTAACCGGCCACAAACAGCCCGTACCCATGCCATGTGAACGTTGGAGGTGAGAATACCAAAATGATAAAGTGTTGCATCAGGAATTGTAATGACAAGGTTTGTGGCTATTGTGGCTTTATCCAAGAATCCAATAGGAATATATTTTCGCCGTTCAGACGAAACAGCAGGTACGACCACAAAGGTATCTGGGTTGTTGGTCTCTCTAAACTGTGTTGGACGCTCAGCTAGTTTGCGCCGCCCTGCGTCCGGAGCATTTTCACGATCAGCTCTACAGGCTTCTACCCGTTGCATTACCAGTGGCATTTTTCGTAACTCTGCGGGACTGATTCCTACCAGCCACAAACACCAGCGCTTTTTATTATTGATGAATTCAGCAGCACCGATCAATTTCTTTATGTATGGTTTTGCTGATGGCTCTTTACTGATAAAATCGTTGTAGTCTGCGTCTTCAATAATAAGATGACCTCCATCTGCTGGACGATTTCCTGTAGTCATCAGAGGCACAGACGAAAGAGGCTTGTTTCGACTGCCAATAAACACGTTTGGCGCATCCATCAAATATGCATTGATATTTGCAGCCTCTTGTGGGCGGTCGCCTGAAAAAATCCATTTCTTACTGCTGGAGAGCGCACAGCTAAACCCAACAATTACACAATGAACATGGGCTTTTAGGCTCGCCTCGCTATCCCACCGGAAGGTTCGATAGCCAAAATCAATATGAATACCAAATCTGTCATACAATGGTTTCCAAACGCCTGCTACTTGTTCCCCTTGCGTAATAGAATTAGTAGAAACAAAAGCCGCTCTGATTGCTGTTCCCTGTATAAATTGGGCTGCCTTAAAATACCAACCAGAAACATAATCAATCTTTCCAGCAGCTTTATATGGGACTCCGGTTCCATTTGTGTATATAGATAGAATATCTTCTTTTTGAGATTTAGTCTGTAATGAATAGCCCACAAACGGCGGATTTCCCATGATATAGCTCAACCGCGTTTTTGGTACAACATCTTCCCAATTTATCCGCAGGGCATTGCCTTCCACAATGTAGGCATTGGTTTTCAAAGGCAGAAAGTCCAGCGCCATATGGACGACATTCTCTGTCTCTTTCATCATCTGGCTTTCCGCAATCCATAGGGCGGTTTTGGCGACGGTTACGGCAAAGTCATTGATTTCTATGCCGTAAAACTGACTGATGGAAACCTGAATCGGGTTGTCCATATCCAAAACAATCTGCCCCTTGTGCAAAAGGGAAATCACTTCATTTTCCAGACGGCGCAGGGACAAATAGGTCTCCGTCAGGAAGTTTCCACTGCCACAGGCCGGGTCGAGGAATGTAAGCCCTGCCAGCTTTTTCTGAAAAGCGTGGAGCTTTGCACTGCGGGTACGTTCAACGGTGATGGCTTCAATTTCCGCAAGCTCCTCTTTCAGCCCGTTCAAAAACAGCGGGTCTATAACCTTGTGTATATTTTCAATGCTGGTATAGTGCATGCCTCCGGAACGGCGGGTCTGCGGATTCAATGTGCTTTCAAAAACAGCACCGAAAATCGTGGGACTGATGGCAGACCAGTCAAAATTTTCGCTGGCTCGGTTCAGCAGCAAATCCACGATCGCATCCCCAAGCCGGGGAATCTCAATATCCTCGTTGGCAAAGAGTCCACCGTTCACGTAGGGAAACGCTGCCAAATCCGCGTCCAAATAGGGGTCGCGCTGCTCCGGCTTTTGGTCAAGCACACGAAACAGGTTAATAAGCGCACGACGATCTTCTGTACGGTGGGATAGCAAATAGTCATGAAACATTCCCTTTTTTCCGAAAATGCCCGCATCCTCTGCATACAGGCAGAACACGAGCCGGACACACAGAGCATTCAGGCTTTTTAGAGTTTTTTCTGAATCTGGGTCAACATATTGCTTCAAAAGCGCATCGTACAGAATCCCCACAAGCTCACCGGCTTGCAGAGAAATTTCCATTTCTTTTCGAATGTGTTCATTTCCGGTGTCAACCAGGAAATTTAGTCTGTTATATTCCTGCTCTAAATCAGAAAGCAGTAAAATTTCCGGTGTATCATTGGGGCGGTTCATGTCATGAATCCGAAATTCTTTGAAATTACATACCACAATCCAGCGGGGCTGCTGGTTGGCGGGCAAATACCCCCCGTAGCGCCGCGCCTGCTGATAAGGGGAAAGCAAAGAACCGTCAGATTGTGTTTCTCCCTTATCCAGGTCTATCTTAATACCCTTTTGCTCAACCAGGACGCGGGTCGTGCCAATATAGCCATCAATAAACTTCGTGGTTGTTTTGCCGGTTTTGGCATCATCCACATTGACGGTCTTTTCAAAGCTAATGTACTTTTCTGGCTCTGCAACACCATAGACTTTTTGCAGCAGGGCCATCCAAAAGGCCTGTGTTTCCTGCTTTTCATCTCCACGGCCGTTCCAATCCGCCGCAAACTGTTTTGCGGCTAGGCGCCGTTCTGCGTCTGCCATAGCGATTCCTCCCTTTCATTTACATTTCGAATTCCCCACAAATGATGCAATTAAAATGGTGATTATTGCAATTTCCGCAACAATCGCTTCTATTCTGACAGCTTTTCAACGCGAATCGGATTTATCACCATTCTACCATAATTCCATTGCGTTGTCCACGACAAAACAGCCAACGCACCAATCATCCTTTGCCCCCCATCATACATAATTCCCCTTTTCCTGCAAATACTTCTACCGGAAAAACCAGCGCTTTTGCGCTTCAAAGGAGAAGAAGATATGAAAGCAACAGGCATTGTACGCCGGGTGGACGATTTGGGGAGAATCGTCATCCCGAAGGAAATCCGCAGAACCCTGAGAATCCGGGAGGGCGACCCCCTGGAAATCTATACGGAGAAGGACGGCGGGGTGATTTTCAGGAAGTATTCGCCCATGGGGGATTTGCAGGAGTTTGCGTCCCAGATGTGCGAGTCCATTTCCGCGGTGACGGGGCATATCGCGGCCATTGCGGACCGGGATGGGATTATCGCGCTGCATGGAGCGCCCCGGAAGGAGCTGATGGACAAGCCCAACTCTCCGGAGCTGGAAAAGCTCATGGAGCAGCGGAAGAACTATCTATACAGGAATGGGGACAGCCCTATCCCCGCCTCCCAGGGGGAGGAGAAGTACCATCTGGGGGCGGCGGCACCGATTTTGTCCCAGGGGGATTTGATGGGCAGCGTCCTGCTGCTCTTAGGCGAGGGGGATATGCCCCTGGGGCCGGGGGACCAGGATTTGGCCCGGACGGTGGCGGGCTTTTTGGGGAAGCAAATGGAAAGCTGACATTGACACAGAGGGAAAAATGGAGTATTTTATTATAGGGAAATTCCAGAAAAATGGGAACTTTCCCAAGGGCACAAGTCCCCTGCGGGGATAAAGGGAATTCGGTGCAAGGCCGAAGCGAACCCGTCACTGTATCAGAAGAGCGAAGCGATACGCCATTGGAAATTCCGAGAAGGCCGCGAAGCGATGAACTGGAGCCAGGAAACCTGCTTGTGCCGGGAGGGCGGCTGCCCTCGATTTCAAAAACAAGGCTGCGGTGTTCGGCCCTTGGATGATTGAGCAGAGATGTTCCGTTATCGGGCTGCCCGTCAGGGCTGCCCGATTTTCGTCCGCCGCAGAAGAAAGGACAAAACATGAAAAAAGCAATCCTAGTGGTTTCCTTTGGCACTTCCTATTACGATACTCTGGAAAAGACCATTGCCGCCACGGAAAACGCCATTTCCCAGGCCTTCCCCGGCTGGGAGGTCCGCCGGGCGTTTACCAGCTCTATGATTCTCAAAAAACTCCGGACCCGGGACGGCCTGGAGCTTGACAATGTGTCCCAGGCCATGGCCCGCCTGGAGGGGGAGGGCTATACCCACATCGCCGTGCAGCCCACCCATGTGATGCACGGGGAGGAATACGAAAAGCTGCTGCGCCAGCTGGACCCCTACCGGAATCGGTTACATATCGCTGTGGGGGAACCGCTGCTGGACAAGCAGGAGGACTATGAGGCCGTGGCGGATGCCCTGCTGGGCTGGCTGCCCGCGCCCCAGGCGGACGAGGCCCTGGTTCTCATGGGCCACGGCACCCCTCATTTTGCCAATTCCGCCTATGGCCAGCTGGAGCAGAATCTCCAGGACCGGTGCCCCCGGATTTTCGTGGGCACGGTGGAGGGCTATCCCACCCTGGACCGGGTCAAAAAGCAGCTTGCTCAGCATCCGGAAATCAAAAAGCTGACCCTGGCCCCCTTTATGCTGGTGGCCGGAGACCACGCCCGGAACGATATGGCCGGGGACGACGACTCCTGGAAGCGGGAGCTGGAAGATGCGGGCTACGCCGTCCGGTGCGTTCTGCAGGGCCTGGGGGAGTGCCCCGCCATCCGGCAGCTGTTTACCCAGCACTGTGCCACGGCAGTGGAAAGCCTTCGCGCCGTGGGCAAGCTCTGGGGTGTGGGCGTGGGTCCGGGAGACCCGGAGCTGCTGACCCTGAAGGCGGCCAAGGTTCTGGAACAGGCGGACGTGATTCTGGCCCCGGATACCGGCAAGGCCGACAAGACCGCCCTGAATATTGTAAAGGACCACTTAAATGGCAAGACCCCCATTCTGGTCTCCACCCCCATGACCCGAGACAAGCAGGTGCTTGCCAAGGCTTACGCCGATGCCGCCCAGAGGATTATCGACTACATTGAGGACGGCAAGCAGGTAGCCTTCATCACCCTGGGGGATGCCACCGTCTATTCTACATACATGTATATTCACGAGATCGTCCGGGCCCGGGGCTACGCCGTAGAGGTCGTCCCCGGGGTGCCCTCCTTCTGCGCCGCGGCGGCCCGGCTGAATATCTCCCTGTGTCAGGGGGACGAGCCCCTGCTGGTGATTCCCGCCTCCCACGACGCGAAGGACCTGCTGGACGTTCCCGCCAACAAGGTCTTTATGAAGGCGGGCTCCGCCATTCTGGATTTGAAGAAAACCCTGGAGGAAAAGAACATGCTGGGAAATTCTGCCATGGTGGAAAACTGCAGCATGGAAAACGAGCAGGTCTACCCGGATTTCCGGGCACTGGACAAGACCACCGGCTATTTCTCCCTGGTCATCGTAAAGGAGGACCGGAAATGAGCATCAGCATGTCCGGTCTCGACTGCCACGGGGCGGGAGTCGCCCTGCGGGAGACCCTGGCCTTTTCCAAGGAGCAGGTTCTGGAAATGCTCATGAAGCTCCGCGCCCAGCCGGGGGTAGAGGGCTGTGTGCTGCTGTCCACCTGCAACCGGACCGAGCTCTACCTCAGCGGCAGCCCGGAGATGAGCCCCTGGCGGCTGCTGTGCCGGTGCGCGGGGGCCCCGGAGCAGGCCCTGGAGCCCTTCTTTACCACCCGCATGGGGGAGGACGCGGCCCAGCACCTGATGCAGGTGGCCTGCGGCCTGCACTCCCAGATTCTGGGCGAGGACCAGATTATCACCCAGGTTCGCATCGCCATGGAGCTGAGCCAGCAGCAGAACACCTTGGACCCCACCCTGGCCGCTCTGTTCCGCCACGCCGTCACCGCCGGAAAGCGGGCCAAGACGGAAATTCACCTGGAACGGGGCGTTCCCTCCATGGGCACCCGGTGCCGGGAGATTCTGGAAAAAGAGCTGGGGGGCCTTCAAAACAAGCGGATTCTGGTCATCGGCAACGGCCAGATGGGCCGCCTGGCGGCGGAGATTCTCCATTCCGCCGGTGCCAATGTCCGGGTGACCCTGCGGACCTATCGCCACGGGGAGACCATTGTCCCCTGCGGCTGCGGCACCGTGCCCTATGAGGAGCGGCTTTCCGCCCTGGAAGGGGCGGATGCCCTGGTCTCCGCCACCACCAGCCCCCACTATACTCTGACCAAAGACCAGCTGGCGAGCCTGCAAAATCCCCCAAAAATTGCCATGGACCTGGCGGTGCCCCGGGATATTGACCCGGCTTGCGCCGAAATCCTAAAGCTTTACGATACGGATGCCTTGGGCACCGGCGGCCCGGGCACCCCGGAGGAGCTTTCCGCCATGGAGGAAATTGCCCGGCAGGAGCTTACCCGCTTTGCCCAGTGGCAGAAGCGGCAGACCGCCGCGGGAAGCCACCCGCGCTTCCCTCTGTTTATCGATTTGACGGGGAAAAAGGTGGTTTTAATCGGCGGCGGCACCATCGCCTCCCGGCGGATTGCCACCTTGCGGCTGTTTGGCTGTGAGATTACCGTCGTTGCCCCGGAGCTAAAGTGCAGCGCCCAGGGGCTTACCTATCTGCCCAGAACCTATGTTACCGGTGACCTGCGGGGGGCCGTCCTGGCGGTTGCCGCTACGGACAACCGGGAAGTGAACCACGCCGTGTGGCAGGAGGCCCAGGCTCTGGGGATTCCCATTTCCGTTGCGGACTGCGAGGCGGAGTGCGGCTTCTATTTCCCCGCCATCTGCACCGGGGAGAATCTGGTAGCCGGTGTGGTCTCCACAGGCAAGGACCATCACCGGACCGCCCGGGCCGCTCGGGAGATTCGGAAAGTATTGGAGGAACTGGAATGAAGATTCGTTTTGGCAGCCGGGAGAGCAAGCTGGCCGTCGTTCAAAGCCGGATGGTCATGGAGGCCGTCCAGGCGGCCAATCCCCAGGCGGAGCTGGAGCTCGTCACCATGAAGACCACCGGGGATAAGATTCTGGACAGAACCCTGGACCAGATTGGGGGCAAGGGCCTGTTCGTCAAGGAGCTGGACCTGGCCCTGCGGGAGGGGCGTGTGGACTTTACCGTCCACTCTCTGAAGGACATGCCTATGGAAACCCCGGAGGATTTGCCCTTGGTGGCCTTTTCCAAGCGGGCAGACCCCAGGGATGTTCTGGTGCTGCCGGAAGGCGCTTGTGAAATGGATCCCCGGAAGCCCATCGGCTGCTCCTCCCGCAGACGGCAATTGCAATTGCAAAAGCTCTACCCCGGATTTAATATTCAGCCCGTCCGGGGCAACGTCCAGACCCGTCTTCGCAAGCTGGACGAGGGGCAGTACTGCGCCCTGGTGCTGGCGGCGGCGGGGCTAAAGCGGCTGGACCTGGAAAACCGGATTGCCCGGTATTTTACCACCGAGGAAATTCTCCCGGCGGCGGGTCAGGCCATTCTGGCGGTGCAGACCCGGGCCGGGGTGGACACCTCCGTTCTCTCCTCCTTCCACGATGCGGACAGCGCCTGTTGCGCCCTGGCGGAGCGGGCCTTTGTCCGGGAGCTGGATGGGGGCTGCACCTCTCCTGTGGCGGCCTATGCCCAGGTGGAGGGGGACAATATTCAAATCACCGGTCTTTATGTGAGCCCGGATGAAACCGTTATCCGCAAGGGCCGTACCCAGGGCCCCAAGGCGCGGGCGGAGGAATTGGGCCGGGCTTTGGCTCGGGAACTGAAAGGAGAAAGCCTATGACGGGCAGTGTAATTTTGGTGGGCGCGGGCCCCGGAGACCCGGGCCTTTTGACCCAGAAGGGCCGTCAGGCCCTGGAAAACGCCCAGGTGGTGGTGTTTGACCGGCTGGTGAGCCCGGCGATTCTGTCCCTGATTCCCAAGGACGCGGAGGCCATCGACGTGGGCAAGGAGTCCAGCCACCATTTGGTGCCCCAGGATGAAATCAATTTGATTCTCCTGCGCAAGGCCCAGGAGGGCAAACGGGTGGTCCGCCTCAAAGGCGGCGATCCCTTCCTCTTCGGCCGGGGCGGCGAGGAGCTGGAGCTGTTGGAGGAGCAGGGCATCCCCTTCCAGGTGGTGCCCGGGGTGACCTCCGCCCTGTCGGTCCCCGCCTACGCGGGCATCCCGGTGACCCATCGGGACTTCTGCTCCTCCCTGCACATCGTCACCGGCCACGCCCGGGCGGGGGCGGAGCTGCACATCGATTTCGATGCCCTGCGGCGCACCGGGGGCACCCTGGTGTTCCTTATGAGCGTTACCTCCCTGCCGAAAATCTGCCAGGGCCTTTTGGGGGCCGGGATGGAGCCGGGGATGCCCGCCGCCGTCATTGAGCGGGGCACCCTGCCGGGGCAGCGGAAGGTCATCTCCACTCTGGAAAACCTGCCCCGGGACGCGGAGAAGGCAAAAATCAAAAGCCCCGCCATTATCGTGGTGGGCAAGGTCTGTTCTCTGTCCGACCGGTTCGACTGGTTTGACAGCCTGCCCCTGAAAGGTCAGAAAATCGTGGTCACCCGGCCTGAGGAGCGCAGCGGCACCCTGATTGGCAAGCTCCGGGCCCTGGGGGCGGAGGTCATTGACTATCCCTGCATCCGCACGGTGCCGAGAGACCCTGCCGTGGAGCTGGACATCGCCATCGAAAAGCTTTCCCGGTATCGCTGCCTGGTGTTTACCAGCCCCGCGGGGCCTCAGATTTTCTTTGACCGGCTCCTCAGCGCCGGAAAGGATGCCCGGGCATTGGCGGGACTGGCCCTGGCCGCCATCGGCCCCAAGACCGCCCAGGCCCTGGAAAAGCACGGTGTTCGGGCGGATATCGTACCGGAGACCTATGATTCCCAGCATCTGGCCCGGGCCCTGGAAACCGTTTCCGGCCCCGTGCTGCTGTGCCGGGCAAGCAAGGGAAGCGCCGCCGTGCCGGACCTTCTAACCCAGAAGGGCATCCCCTTTGACGATGTGCCCTGCTACGACACGGTCTATGCCAACCCGGACCCGGAGAAGCTGGATGGGCTTTTGGATGAGCGGCTGCTGGTGACCTTTACCAGCGCCTCTACCGTCCGGGGCTTTGTGGAAAGCCTGCCGGACCGGGACCTCAAAAACGTCCTGGGCATCTGCATTGGCCGCCAGACAGAGGCGGAAGCAAAAAAATACGGGATTGCCACCCTGGTCTCTCAGGAGGCCACCATGGAATCCCTTGTGGAATGTATAAAGGAAGTGCGTTAAGCTATGAATCTTACCATTCGTCCCCGCAGGCTTCGCTCCTGCGACAATCTGCGCCGCATGGTGCGGGAAACCCGGGTGTCCCCGGAGAGCCTGATCTATCCCCTCTTTATCGTAGAGGGGGAGAACATCAAGGAGCCCATCCCCTCTCTGGATGGCCAGTTCCGCTACTCCCCGGACCGGGTTTGCGAAGAAATTGAGGAGTGCCTGTCCTTCGGTGTCAGCCGGGTGCTGCTCTTCGGCATCCCCGCCCATAAGGATGCCATCGGCTCCTCCGCCTGGGACCCCAACGGCGTTGTGCAGCAGGGCATCCGGGCCATCAAGGCCAAGTTCCCCCAGGTGTACATCATCACCGACGTTTGCATGTGCGAGTACACCGACCACGGCCACTGCGGTATTCTGTGTGACCACACCGTGGACAATGACAAGACATTGGAGGTCCTGGCCAAAACCGCCCTGTCCCACGTCCAGGCCGGCGCGGATATGGTGGCCCCCTCGGATATGATGGACGGCCGCATTGCCGCCATCCGGGAGACCCTGGATGAACACGGCTTTGTAAACACCCCCATTATGTCCTATTCCGCCAAATACGCCTCCGCGTTCTACGGCCCCTTCCGGGATGCCGCCGGTTCCGCCCCCGCCTTCGGTGACCGCCGGGGCTACCAGATGGACCCCCACAACCGGAAGGAAGCCATGAAGGAATGCGCTCTGGATGTGGAGGAGGGCGCGGATATCCTGATGGTCAAGCCCGCCCTGAGCTACCTGGATATCATCCGGGAGTGCTCCGATGCCTTTGACCTGCCCATGGCCGCCTACTCCGTCAGCGGCGAATACGCCATGATTAAGGCCGCGGGCAAGGCGGGACTCATCGACGAGCACCGGGTGATGTGCGAAAGCGCCCTGTCCATCTACCGGGCCGGCGCGGACATCCTCATCACCTACTTTGCCAAGGAGCTGGCGAAGGCCATGCGGGAAGGGGAGCTGGGATAAATGACCCGTTCGGAACTTCTTTTTGAGCAGGCCCAGCTGGTCATGCCCGGCGGGGTCAATTCCCCGGTCCGGGCCTGCCGGTCCGTGGGCACCTATCCCCGGTTCCTGGAAAAGGGCCTGGGCAGCCACGTGTGGGACGTGGACGGAAACGAATACATTGACCTCATCTGCTCCTGGGGCCCCCTGATTCTGGGCCACTGCGAGCCCCATGTGGAAGAGGCCGTCCGGGAGTCCATCTCCAGGGGCCTGAGCTTCGGTGCCCCCACCGCCATTGAGGTGGAGATGGCAAAGCTTGTGTGCCGGATGACCGGGGTGGAAATGGTCCGCATGGTCAATTCCGGTACCGAGGCAGTCATGTCCGCCCTGCGCCTTGCCAGAGGCGCTACGGGCCGCAGCAAGATTATTAAGTTTGCCGGGTGCTATCACGGTCATTCCGATTCCATGCTGGTCAAGGCGGGCTCCGGTGCCCTCACAGGGGGTGCCCCGGATTCCGCGGGTGTGCCCAAGGAGATGGCCGGGGACACCCTGACCGCGGACTACAATAACCTTCCCAGCGTCCGGGCGCTTCTGGAGGCAAACCCCGAGGAGGTCGCGGCGATTATCGTGGAGCCCGTGGCCGCCAATATGGGCGTGGTGCCCCCTCAGCCGGGCTTTTTGCAGGGACTGCGGGCGCTCTGCGACGAATTCGGGGCGCTTCTGATTTTTGACGAGGTGATCACCGGCTTCCGTCTGGCCCCCGGCGGCGCGCAGCAGTATTTCGGGGTGAAAGCGGACCTGGTGACCTATGGCAAAATCATCGGCGGCGGTATGCCCGTGGGTGCCTACGGCGGCAGCCGGAAGCTTCTGGAGCTGGTGGCCCCGCTGGGCCCCGTGTATCAGGCGGGCACCCTGTCCGGTAACCCCGTGGCCATGGCCGCGGGCCTGACCCAGCTGAAAATCCTGAATACCCACCCGGAAATCTACCGAAAGCTGGAGTCTCTCGGCGCTATGCTTCAGGAAGGCCTACAGGAAAAGCTCAAATCCGTTCCCGCCCAGATCAACCGGGTTGGCTCCATCGCCACGGTCTTCTTTACGGAAAGCCCCGTCACCGGCTACGCCGGTGCCAAATCCTCCGACCTGGAGAAATTCAAGAAGTGGTACCTGGGCCTCCTCCAAAACGGCATCTACGCCGCCCCCAGCCAGTTCGAGGCCATGTTCCTGTCCTGCGTCCATACGGAGGCGGAAATCGAAAAAATCGTCAACGCGGCGGGCACCATTTTCTGATACGGACGTTCCGCATGAATTTAAAACGCAAAATGTCATTGCACACCGCGCGGGTGTGCAATGACATTTTTTTGCGATGTTTTTTTGGGGGGAGGCTTTTCCCCCCCGGGGGCTAGGAGTTCCGGTGACGCGGCACTGCCTTGCCGACTCCGGAACGTACCGGCTTTCAGGGCTGCTGAAGGTACATTTTCCGGCTTTCCTCATAAAGGGCTCTGCGGAAGACGTCGCTTTCCATAAAGTTGTTGGTGAAGACGAATTTTCCGGGCGTATTGAAGAGCGCAAGCATATCTTTGGCCGCCTGAATCTCCACCTCCGCGGGGGTGCCGGCGGGGAACAGGGGAGCCCGGATGCCCAGCTTGATTTTGTCGCCGTATTCGTCGTACATCTTCTTGATGTTATTCATCGGCTGGGGCCGCCACATATCAATGCCAATGGAGCTGATCACGTCAATCATGGTCTCTGTGCAGCCGCAGGAATGCAGCTCGAAAATCACGTTTCTGGCATGGCAGTGGTCAACCAGCTGCTTGACATAGGGCGCAATCATTTCCAGCCAGGTGTTTTTGGAGAAGAAGGGGGAGCGCTGGGAGCCCCAGTCGTCATGGAACAGGTAGCCGTTGATATGGTAGGCATCGATGCAGTGGTCCAGAATCTTGATGTAGGTATCGGTCAGCGCCTGGAACAGCGCCTTGACCGCGTCCTCCTGGTCCTCGTCAATCAGAGCCATGGCCGCGTATTCAAAATCCATGAAGGAGATCAGGCGCTCAAACAGGCCGCTGAACTGAACCGTCCAGATGGGGTCGTTCCCGGCGACATAGCCTTCATTGCGCCTGGCAGAGCCCTCCCAGTCCCAGGAATCCACATCCGGGAACCGGATTACCTCCTTCCAGTCGTTGACATCGGACAGCAAGGGCGTACCGGGGCGGACCATGGAGCCGCCTGCCCGGGGGTCATAAATCCATTCCACGCCGAACATATCGGGGCCGCCCTTTTTATCCGTGGGATTTTCCTCCTGCACGAAGGCACGTGCCACATTATCCGGGATAATCTCGGGGTTGACGGTAATGATATCCCCGTCCGGCATCCAGCAGGGGGTCTCATTGTTCAAAAACGCCATCATGTTTTCCAGCGGGGAGACAGGGGTATTCAGCTTGACCTTTCCTCCGTCGGTCCGGCCGGCGACATAATATCTGCCAACTTCCTTCAGTTCCTCTTCCGAAAAGGGAATCTTTTTCATGGTTATGCCTCCTTGTATTTCTTGTTATCTACGGGGCGGCGAATGAACGCCGGCCCCTGCGTGTTCCCGGGGATTACTTGCTTTCCGCGGCCTCCCGCGCCTCGATGTCCGCCTGAATCTGCGCGACGCGCTTTTCGGACATGGGGCAGAGCATACAGAACACCACGCAGCCAACTGCCAGCAGCGCGGGCAGCCCGGACAGCAGCACCCGTACACCATTGGCCGCGGCGGCGGTTACGTTGGCCTTGTCAAAGCCGATGGCCGTCAGGCCGAAGCCCAGAACCGCGGAGCCCACGGTGGTCGCAACCTTGGGAGTCAGGGAGAACAGGGTCATCATAAACGGCCGCAGGTCCCGGTTGTGCTTCCACTTGGTGTAGTCCACAATATTGCTGTAGAAGGCCACCTCAGAGGCATGGGCCACGGCGTATCCCACGTAGCCGATGCTCATGAAGACGGTAAAAACAACCGCGTTCGCGCCGCTGAAGAATGCCAGCGCCAGGCAGGCACCGTAGACGGCAATGCCCACAACGTATGTATTCCGGGAGCCCTTGAACAGCTTGCTGACATAGGGGGTCAGGTAGGAGCTGATAATCATCAGGAAGGTGGACGCGGACATAAACAGGGTCAGCATGGACTTGTCGCCGACAACGTAGGAGTAGTAGTAGGGGGCAAGGCCGGTGATGACGAAAAACATGGAGCCCTTGCAGATTGCGCCGAGCAGATACAGAACGAAAGGACCGGTTACGGTGCACTTGATCATTTCCCACATGGAGACATCGTATTTGTCCTTCTTGCCGCCGACGGTGCCCGGGTGCTCCTCCAGCTTGTCGTAATCCTTGGCGGCGAAGAAGAGCTGACCAAAGCCGATGGCCGCAAGGACGGCAATCAGCGCCGCCAGCAGGCAGTAGCCCAGCGTGTCATTCCCCTGGCCGAACAGGGAGACCAGTGTAACGGAGGAGATGGAGAACAGGAACTTGCCCACGGAGTTGCAGGTAACCCGGGCGGAGGCGAAGGCGACCCGGTCCGCGCCCTTGGCCATCAGCGGCAGAATGCCGGTAAAGGCGGAATAGGCCATATTGAAGAAGATGTAGCAGAGCACATAGCTGATGCCGAACCACAGGGCCTGGGCGGTTCCTGTCAGGCCGATATCCATAAAGGTCAGCCACCGGAACAGCGCCGCCAGAACGCCGCCAATCATCAGCCAGGGGCGGAACAGACCGTATTTTCCCTTTGCTACACGGGCCTTCTGCAGGACAATGCCGCAAATGGGAAGAGAAATCAGGTCCGCCAGGGAGCTGACGGTCAGGATGCTGCCCATCATGGCGTTGCTCATGCCGACGGACCCCGTCAGGAAGATTGCCCAATAGGTGGTGGCCATGGTGGTCAGCAGGGTTGAAAAGCCGTTTGTAATGCCGTAGCGCCACGCCAGAGGCGTATAGGTGGTCTTCTGCTTGCTCATAATGCTCTCTCCTTTGATGAAATTTCAGATTCGGATAGTCCCCGCACCGCTGCCGAAGGCTGGCCCGGTTGTCATTTTCTGGATTCGGGCAGCGGCGTTTCTGGCTTCATTATTGTCCCCCTCCTTGGAATTGTCAAGTGGAATGTATACATTTTTGGCAAGTTTGGAGGCTTGCACAAACCGGACTTTTGGACGAAAAAAACAATGATTTTCTTTTTTAGACTTTTTGTGAACATTGTATTTTCTACAATGGATATCATTTTTCGCAGATTGTATTTACTTTGCCTGGAAATTCTGGTATAATTTCAAAAAGAATACCGGAGGTGCTTTTCATGCTGTATTTTCCCGAAGAAATCAAGGCACAATATGCAACGACCAAGCCTGCTTACGATAAAGTATACAATATTTTGCGAGACTGCGTTGCCAATGGCTACATTGCGCCCAACGCCCATTTGACGGAAATCGGGGTGTCCGAGGCCTTGGATGTGAGCAGAACACCGGTTCGCGCCGCCTTGCAGAAGCTGCGCACCGAGGGGATTCTCGCGTCGGAAAAGCGCGGTGCCAACGCAAAGCAATTCAGCCGGAAGGAGCGGGAGGACCTGCTGATTTTTGACTGCATGCTGGAGGGAATGGCCGCCAGACTCGCGGCGCATGAGCGGGACCAGGACCTGCTTTCCGCCCTGGAGGATGTGCTGCAGACCATGGAACGGCTCCATGAAAAGAACAATCAAAACTATGCACAGGCCCCCGGAATGCGGGATTTGAGTCTGCAATTCCATTTAATTCTTGCAAAAGCGTCCAAAAATACATTTCTGTATAAAACCGTTGTGGAGGTCCGCTCTCTGATGCGGAAGCACCAGACCTCCACCGAGCGGCTTCTGCAGACAGGGGGACGGTCTTCCGTGCTGCGCCAGCAGAGAGCGCTTCTGGAATGCATCAAGGCCGGGGACGAATATGGTGCCGAGATTCTGGCACAGGCAACCGTCTACGCCGGGAAAGAGCTTTATACCAACAGCCAGATCCTCTGACCGGCTTTGTAAAAAATACAATGGAGCAAAAACCGTGCGTTTATGCTCCATTGTATTTTTTGGCCGAATATTGCATTTTGTGGCATTTGCTAATTGTTTGTTTTGACGAATTTCGATATAATTCAGACAAGCTGGTCCGGTAAATAAACTGTGTAGGTAACGCTTATGAATGAGACAATTGTTTTTCTGTGTCTGGCCGCGGTGTTCCTTTCTATTTTCCTGGGCAGGAAAACCGGCCTCAATACGGGGCTTTATGCCATTGCGCTGGCCTATGTGATTGGAACCTTCCTTATGGATTTGCCCGCATCGAAGCTGATCGGACATTTTTCCGTTAAAATCATGTTCCTGCTGATGTCCGTCAGCCTGTTCTATGGATATGCCTCTGAAAACGGAGCCCTGGAAGCCATGGCTGGAAGGATCATCTTCCGATTCCGGCACCATACCGTGCTGCTCCCCTTTCTCCTCTATATCGTATGCTTTGCGGCCTCCTGCTTTGGGGCGGCCGCGCCGGTGGTGGTATCCCTTATGGCACCGGTCTGCTTTGCCATCTCCGCCCAGACCGGCATTGCGCCCATTGTGATGTCCGCGCTGATTGTCTGGGGGGCGGGAGCCGGGGGCTGTGTGCCCTGGTCCAGCGCGGGGGCCATCCTGTGCGGCCTGATCTCCGAAACGGACTACGCCGCCCAGGCCGTCGGCCTGAGCATGAAGGTGTGCCTGAATTTTTTCCTGGGCGGCGCGCTGTGCCTGGCGGTGCTCTATCTGGTTACCGGAAGCTTCCGGGCGAAGCGTATGGAAATGGAGCCGCCCAAGGCCCTGACCCGTCAGCAAAGGCTGACCGTCGCCCTGATGCTTGCGGAGCTTGCCCTGCTGGCAATTCCCTCGCTGGTCCAGACGGTGTGGCCCAACCCTGTTGCCGCCTATCTTGCGGAACATCTGGATTTGCAGATGCTGTGCGTCTGCGGTGCCATTCTCTGCGGACTGCTCCGGCTTGGTGACAGCAAAAAAATCCTGACGCACTGTGTGCCCTGGAGTGTGATTCTCACCGTATGCGGCATCAATGTTCTGCTGGGCGTGGCTTCCGATGCCGGTGCCATGGATATGGTGCTGAATGCCCTGGACGGCGGTGTTTCCCAGGGCATCGTCAGCCTTGGATTCATCCTGACTGGCGGCTTCCTCAGCTTTTTTACAGGCGGAGTCACCGTGGTCATTCCGATGCTGGTACCCGTTGCTCTTTCCGTCGCGGATGCCGGAGGGGGAAACATCTCCCTGCTGGTCTCCAGCGCCGCGCTGGGCGGACTGGTCACGGCGCTCTCCCCCTTCTCCACCGGAGGAAGCCTGGCAGCCAGCGCCATGCCGGAGGAATCCATCCGCGGGAAATTAATCAATCAGCAGATTCTGGCGGCGTTTTTCGGCTGGGCGGTCTTTGCGCTGCTGGCACTGACCGGTGCCTTTGGAATCTGGAACTAAGCGAATCCTCCTGCCTTGTTCGCATTCCGCCTGTTTTTCTGCCTACGTTGTTTCCGAAAGACAAAAAACACCCGCAGACACTTTACAGTGAACTGCGGGTGCTCTGTTTTTGCAAGGCTTACTTGGTGCCGAAAATCCGGTCGCCCGCGTCGCCCAGGCCGGGGACGATGTAGGCGTGCTCGTTGAGCTTTTCGTCCAGGGCAGCCAGATAAATTTCCACATCGGGGTGGGCCTCCTGGACGGCCTTCACACCCTCGGGAGCGCCGATGATGTTCATCATAATGATGTTCTTGCAGCCGTGCTGCTTCAAAAAGTCAATGGCAGCCACGGCACTGCCGCCGGTGGCCAGCATGGGGTCCACCACGAAGACCTGACGGTTGGCAATGTCCTCCGGCAGCTTGCAGTAGTATTCCACCGGCTTGTGGGTCTCGGGGTCCCGGTACAGGCCGATGTGGCCGATTTTGGCGGAGGGAATCAGGGCCACCATCTGGTCCACCATGCCCAGGCCCGCCCGCAGAACGGGGACAATGGCCAGCTTTTTGCCGGAGAGCATACGGCACTTGGCGGTAGCCACAGGAGTCTCTACTTCAACTTCCCTCAGGGGCAGCTTCCGGGTGGCCTCGTAGCACATCAGGCCGGCGATTTCGCCCACTAGCTCCCGGAATTCCTTCACCGGGGTGTCCTTGCTGCGCAGGATGGCCAGCTTGTGCTGGATAAGGGGATGATCCAATACGTGTACTTCTGCCATAACATTCGAGCTCCTTTATTTCTTTTATTTCAGCTTTTCCAGCCGTTCCCGTTCCGCCTGGCTCAGGCGCAGGTAGTTGGGCACCAGCTCCGCGCCGGAGAAGGTGCCGCCCGCCGCCAAGAGCGCTTCCGCCGCCAGGGCAACGCCGCCGGCGCGCTGGTGCATCCGGTGTTCCGGGGGCAGGACCAAGCCGGTCACGGTTTCCAACAATGTATTATAGCACAGATTGCTCCCATCTCCAACAAGAAAAATGGGTTCTTCCAAATTTTTTAGCTCCTCGCCCAGGTCAGCAAGGGAAATGGCTCGGTCCTCCCGGATCCGCTCCAATTTTCCCCCGGAAACATGGAACAGGGCGTTGTACACCTGGCTCCGCCGGGCATCCATCACCGGGCAAACGTAGCCCTGCCAGGCCCCCAGGGTAAGGGCCATGGCTTCCAGGGTGCTCACCCCTACGCAGGGGATTTCCCGGCCCCAGGCAAAGCCCTTGGCCGCCGCCACGCCGATGCGCACCCCGGTAAAGGACCCGGGGCCATTGGCTACCGCCACGGCATCCACGTCCCGGGCAGTCAGGCCGCACTGTTTCAAAAGGTCCTGGGCCATGACCATCAGGGTCTGGCTGTGGGTCATGCCCGTATTCTGGTAGCTCTCCGCCAGAAGCTTCCCGTTTTCCGTCAGAGCCGCGGAGGCCGCCTTGGCGGAGGTCTCAAAGGCTAAGATTTTCATACCCCGTACCTCCCGCAATGGTAATCTTCCGGGAATCCTCCCCGGTCTTTTCGATGGAGACCTCTACGGCCCCTTCCATGGCCTCGGGCACATTTTCGCTCCATTCCACGGCACACACCCCGCCCCGCTCCAGATAGTCCTCCCAGCCGATGTCAAAAAGGTCATCGGCAGAGGAAAGGCGGTACATATCAAAGTGAAACAGGGGTATTCTCCCGCCCAGATACTCGTTGACGATGGTATAGGTGGGGCTGGTCACGGGCTCCGTATAGCCCAACCCCCGGGCAAGCCCCCGGGTAAAGGCGGTCTTCCCCGCCCCCAGGTCCCCCCGGTAGGCAAGAACCGTCCCGGGCTTTAATTGTTTCGCCAGCTTTTCCCCGAGCTTTTCCGTTTCCTCCGGGGAGTTTGTTAGGAATTCCATAGGCAATCCTCTCTAAAAAGTCGTTTCATGAATCGGAGACTGTCAAAGCCTGAGCATGTGCGTTTTACCCCGTAGGGGCCGATGCCCACATCGGCCCGAAAGCTGACGGAATTCAGCATGATAGATGAACGTATACCCTGATGGGCAAGCTCCTAGCCTTCTCAGGCTTCCGAAGGTGCCCGCAGGCGGATGTGGAGGGGACCCCTTGCGGTATTGCCG
>USQL01000042.1 GCA_900556935.1 uncultured Eubacteriales bacterium
CAGGAGGCTATCGCCACCTATGCCTGTATCTCCTATATCATCTGCATTGTTTATCTTCTTTTGCAGGGTGTCGGTGATGGTAGCCAGCCGCTCATGAGTCAGTTCTACGGAGCAGGCGAAGAAAAATCGCTCAAACAAACCAAAACGCTGGCGTATGAATTTTCCATGGTTTTGGCGGTAATCAGTGCGATTCTGATTTACCTGCTCCGTGGAAAGATTGGACTACTGTTCGGTTCATCTGCCGAGGTAAACGCAGGGGTCATAAAGGTCATGCCGATCTTCCTTGTGTCGGTTCCGTTTGACGCCATCACACGAGTTTCCACGGCGGCTTTCTACGCAACCGAAAAAAGTGTGCTGTCCTATGTTCTGACATTTATCGAACCCATCATCATGCTGGTGTTGATGCTGATGCTGCCGCCGGTGTTTGGCGGTCAAATCATGATTTGGTGGAGCGCCGTATTTGCAAAGGTCATTACCGCATCAGTAAGCATTGTGCTGTCCGTTAGATATAGCGCACAAAGAAATCGATAACTTCCAGTTTAACGAACAGGAGATGATGATCGCATGAAAATCCTACATGAACTTTCTTGGCTATGGGAAACGCTGGGCATTGCACTTGTGGCTGCGGCTGTCTGCATAGCTGGCGCCGCGCTGATTGGCAAGGCAGCGAAGAAGAAACTCAGCAAAAAGGTATTGGCGGTCATAGGGGCTGCTGCATTTGTGGGCGCGATTCTGGCGGTCATTCTGATCGCCCGGACACCGATGCCGCTTTGATAAGACAGGAGGCTTTTGCTATGGATAAGGGAAGATATTCGATCATATTCAGCAGCTTGACCGGTAACACGAAAATACTTGCCGAGACAATTCGCGCAGTGCTTCCGGCAGAAAACTGTGATTATTACGGTGTGCCTGAAACGCAAGAACTGCACTCTGAAATACTCTATATCGGATTCTGGACGGATAAAGGCAACGCGGATAATGCTACCTTGGAACTGCTGTCAAAGCTGAGAGGCAAAAAGGTTTTCCTTTTCGGAACGGCGGGCTTCGGTGGCAGTGTGGCATATTTCCAGAAGATCCTCGATCACGTTAAGCAGTCTGTTGACCCAAGCAATACTGTGGTCGGAGAATATATGTGTCAGGGTAAAATGCCGCAGTCTGTACGGGATCGCTATATGAAAATGAAGGCACAGTCGGAGCATCCGGCAAATATTGATGTGTTGATTGAAAACTTTGACCGTGCGCTTTCCCATCCGGATGAGGACGATTTAGAAAGACTTAGAAAAATCATTTTGGGATGACGGCTTTGACAGGAGAAATAGAGAAATGGTTGTTCTTACCGAGCAGATAGAGATTCCGGCTTCCTATGAAAACCCGGAGCATATCACGCATATCCAAAGACAACTTGAGATTTGGCAGATTGGCAATATCTTCCCACCAGCACCGGCCTTCGGAGCTGGAATGTAATTCGCCATCAAAACAAGTTGTCTTATAAAGCAGCACAACAAACCTGCACTGATCCTCACACCAGTCTTTGATACCGCACATTAACCTTTCATAAATCCGCAGCAACCGATTTCGGAAAATTCATAGAACCCCATCGACTTGTAAAAAGCAATGGTTTTCGGTGTGTTGTCTGTTGCCAACTGAATCTGGCGAACATGGCTGTATCGGCTCAGAATGGCTTGTAAGAGTGCAGAGCCGAAACCTTTTCGCTGATGCTCCGGAAATACCAATATGTCTTGCACAAACACGATGGTATAACCATCGCCCACAGTGCGAATGATACCAAGAAGCTGATCACCCTCATAAGCGGCAAGGGTCAGCATAGAGCTTTCAAAGCCTTTACGCAGTACCTCCGGCTGATCGGTGTAGGCCGTCCAGCCAACACTCGTGTATAAGCGCAGAATCTCTGATTCGTTGTAAGTTTTATATTCTCTGATTTCCATATTAAGCAACCTCCATTCGAATTTTACGGAAACTGTTACTTGTCTCTGCGCAATCTCATGGGCGGTCCTTCTCGCTGTTGAATGCAAATATCAAAGTAATGATACCACCAAGACATAAGCTTTTCCACCCTTTTCGTTATCCTTGCTTTACAGCGCAAAAACAGGTGATTCTCAACCCCTAGATGTAAAAACAGGCGGCACGCAGCTTCGGTTGGGTGCCGCCTGTTTTGTCCAATCCCGTTTCACAGCTGCCAATTTCGTAATTTTCTCAAATTACTGTCTTATCAGCACACGCCCGAAAGGCCCTGCGTTTGTATTTTTGAGTCAGTCTACGCACACCAGCTCATAATCCTGGGTGCCGAAGCCCAGGGCTGCGGCGGCATCGATGGTGTGGGTGCCGTGGCGGGTGTTGATCCGCTCCAGCAGGTGGTCCCGGCCGGGGTCGTTGGAGGCATTTACCAGGTCAATGCAGGCCTGGTCCAGAGCCACGGGGTCCAGGGAGGAGAGAATGCCGATATCCTTCATGCAGGGGTCTTCCGCAACGGCGCAGCAGTCGCAGTCCACGCTCATGTTGCACATGATGCTGACAAAGGCCATGCTGCCCTTGAAATGGTTCACAACGCTGCTGGCGGCATCGGCCATGCTTTCCAGGAAATCATCCTGGGGGGCAACGTGGTCCCACAGGGTATACTGGTCCGTGGTCTTACCGGCGGAGTGGATGTAGGCCTTTCCGGCGCTGGAGGCGCAGCCGATGGACAGCTGCTTTAATGCGCCGCCAAAGCCGCCCATGGGATGGCCCTTAAAGTGGGACAGCACTAGCATGGAATCGTAACCGGCCAGGTTTTTGCCGACGAAGTTCTTCTGAATCTGCTTGCCGCCCGGGATGGGCAGCTCCAGGTCAGGACCTTCGGCATCCATCAGGTCCACATGGAAATAGTGACTCCAGCCGTGGTACTCCAGGAGTTTCAGGTGCTTGTCCGTGGTGTTCCGGGCACCGTCATAGGCGGTGTTGCACTCCACGATGGTGCCGCCCACGGCATCAATCATGGGCTTCATGAATTCGGGCCGCAGGAAGTTCTGGTTGCCCTTCTCACCGGAGTGAACCTTGACGGCAACCTTGCCGGGCAGCTCTATTCCCAGAAGCTCATAAAGCCGGACCACGTTTTCCGGGGTGATGGTGCGGCTAAAATATACCTTTGCTTTTTCCATAACAGGATTCCTCCTTTAAAATTGCTGTTTTCATTATACATAGCCCATTTTTGAATGTCAATAATTGGATGATTTGTTCGCACATATTTTGGGAACGCTACCCAAAAAGCCTCCGGCTTGTGTTTTCTTTTGCACCATGGTATAATCGGAAAAAGTATTGTTTTGGAAGGATGAGCGGAAATGAAAATCTGGAAGACAGGGCTGGTGCTGGCGCTGCTGCTGCTGTCCGGCTGCGGAAAGACGGCTCCCGCGGAGACCACCGTGGCAACCGCCGCCCCTGTGGAAAGGCTTACCCGGGTGGTGACGGAGGATAACATCGGGGAACTGGAAGACTACTCCGGGCTTCGGGAGCTGGACCTGACGGGAAGCACCTGCTATGGGGCAATTGAAGATTACAAAGCCCGGCATCCGGAGGTGGTGGTCACCTATACCGTCTCCTTCGGAAGCAGGACGGTGCCCGCGGATTCCGAGGAGCTGACGCTGGAGCCGGAGGATGCCGCTTTTGAAACGTTGATGGAGAACCTGCAATACCTGCCCGGCCTCCGCTGGGTGTATCTGCAAAACCCCGTCCTGACGGCCCCGGAGCTTAACCAGCTGCGGGACACCTATGAGCAGACGGCCTTTGTCTGCGATTTTACCATCGGAGAGCAGAGCTTTTCGGATCAGGTGACGGAACTGGACCTTTCCGGGCTGCAAAGCCAGGAGCTTCCCGAGGTGGAGCGGATTCTGCCCATGCTGCCGGGGCTTCAGACCGTGGAGCTGATGGATGAGACGGGCCGGTGTGAACTGACCCTGGAAGAGGTTCACCGGCTGCAGATGGCCGCCCCCGAGGCCCATTTCCGCTACAGCTTCCAGCTGTTCGGCCAGCAGGTTTCCACGGACGACGAGCGGATTGAATTCAAAAACAAACGCCTGGGAGATGACCGGGAGCCGGAGCTGCGGCAGGCGCTGGATATTCTGAAGGACTGCAAATATATGCTTTTGGAAAGCTGCCGGTTCAGCAACGAGGTCCTGGCCCAGGTGAGAGACGACTACCGGGGGCAGACCAAAATCGTCTGGCGGATTTACTTTGCCAAGTCGGGCAGCTGCCTGACGGACCGGACGGTACTCCGGTATGTATACAATGTATTCAACAGCACGGTGAAACAGCTGAAATACTGCGAGGACGTGGAGTTTATCGACTTCGGCCACAACGAGGCTCTGTCCGATTGGAGCTGGGTGGCGGACATGCCGAACCTGAAAGCCATCATTGTCTCCGGCTCCATCATCAAGGACCTGACCCCCTTTGAAAGCTGCAAGAAGCTGGAATTTTTGGAGCTTTCCAACTGTGGCCTTTTGGAGGACATCACGCCCCTTGCCCAGTGCGAAAGCCTGAAACGGCTGAACCTCAGCTATACCAAGGTGGAGGACCTGTCCCCCCTGGACGAGCTGCCGCTGGAATGCTTTGTCTATGTAAAGCCCAAGGCCTCCCAGGAGGAGTTGGACCGCTTTGACGAGATGCATCCGGACTGCGTCACCTCCTATGACGGAAACGAGTACGGCTACCCCTGGCGCTACGAGGAAGACGGCAGCTTTACCCCTGCCTATGCGGAGCTAAAAGAGGTCTTCGGCTATCCGGATGCCAAGGATACGCTGTGGTAAAAGGGAAATCCAACAATACCGGGTACCCTGCGGAAAGAGCCCGCGGGGCACCCGGTTCTGCTTTTTGCACCGGGGAAAACCTTCTGTGCCTTGGTGCGGAAGGAAAAAACCTTGCAAACGGGGAAAAGCCTGTTATAATAAAGCATGGATAGAATGTCTTTTTATGGCCAAAAGGAGGCAGCAGCAATGCTTTTACGAAATCGGGTCCTGATTTGGATCAGGAAACGGCGAAGAAAACCCCTGAGCCCAATGCAGATTATCGCACTGAGCTTTGTTTTGATAATCGCGCTGGGCACCTTTCTGTTGACCCGGCCCATCGCCTCCCGGGATGGGCAGAGCTGCCCACTTTTGCCGGCCCTGTTTACGGCCACCTCGGCCACCTGTGTGACGGGCCTGACCCCCTTCGATACCTGGACCCAGTGGTCCGGCTTTGGCCAGGGGGTGCTGCTGTGCCTGATTGAAATCGGCGGCCTGGGGTTTATGTCCATGGCGACATTGTTTATTTTCCTGCTGCGCAGGCGCATCGGCCTCAAGCAGCGGATGCTCATGGCCCAGGCCCTGAGCCTTAACGATATGAACGGGGTGGTGCGGCTGCAAAAGACGGTGCTTTTGGGAAGCCTCAGTGTAGAGGGGCTGGGAGCGCTGATTCTGACGGCCCATTTTCTTCCCCGGTTTGGGCTGGGGAAGAGCCTGTGGCTGGGCGTTTTTCATTCCGTGTCCGCCTTCTGCAACGCGGGATTCGATATTTTCGGTTTCCTGGAGCCCGGGGCCAGCCTGGGTCAGTTCCAGAATGACCCGGTGGTGCTGCTGACCCTGGGGGCGCTGGTGATTGTCGGCGGCCTGGGCTTCATCGTATGGGAGGAGCTGGTGGAGCGGAAGCCCTTTAGAAAGTGCAGTGTCTACTGCCGACTGGTGCTCGCCACCACCCTGGTGCTGCTGCTGGCGGGCTGGGCGCTGACCTGCCTGCTGGAGTGGAACAACCCCCAGACTCTGGGTGGGATGCCTGTGTGGCAGAAGCTTCTGGGCGGGCTGTTTCAGTCCATTACCCTCAGGACTGCGGGCTTTGCCGCCATTGACCAGGCAAAGCTCACCGAGGGGGGCAAGGCCGTGTCCATACTGTTCATGCTCATTGGCGGCTCCTCCGGCTCCACGGCGGGCGGCCTGAAAACCGTGACCTTTGTGGTGCTGGCGCTGTTCCTGTGGGCAAGACTCCGGGGCAGGGGAACGGTCTGCGCGTTCCGCAGGACCATTCCGGACAGCCAGGTCATGGATGCCATGACCATTGCCACGGCCATGGTGCTGCTCTCCTTTTTTGGAGCGGTTTTCATCTGCGCCACCTCTCCGGTGGGCTTTACCAACGCCCTGTATGAGACCGTGTCCGCCCTGGCCACGGTGGGGCTTACGGCGGGGACTACGGGGAGCCTGAGCGTTCCGGCGCAGTGCCTGATTATTTTGTACATGTATTTTGGCCGTGTAGGCGTGCTGACCATCAGCCTGGGCTTCCTGTCCGGAGACCGGGTTACCGAGCGGTTCCGCTATGCCCAGACGAGCCTGCTTATCGGATAAGGAGGAACGTTATGAAATCCTATGTTGTGATTGGCCTGGGCCGCTTTGGGTCCTCGCTGGCCCGGCAGCTGTGCAAGCTGGGGGCGGAGGTGCTGGCCCTGGATATCCGGGGGGACTTTGTGCAGCAGATTTCCCAGGATGTGACCCACGCGGTGGTGGGAGATGCCCAGGACAAAGAGGTATTAAAGGCCTTGGGGGTCCGGAATCTGGACTGCGCCATTATTGCCATCGGCGATAATCTGGCGGCCTCGGTCCTCATTACTATGAATTTGAAGGAACTGGGGGTACCCTACGTGGTCTGCAAGGCCCACGACGAGACCCACCGGAAGGTGCTGGAAAAGCTGGGGGTGGACCGGGTGCTGATTCCGGAGCAGGAGTCCGCCCAGAGGCTTGCCCGGTCGCTTAACAGCCACAATGTGCTGGATTATATCGAGCTTTCCGAGGATTTTGGCATCCTGGATGTGCCCGCGCCCGGCTCCTGGGTGGGCAAGACCCTGCGGGAGCTGAATATCCGGGCGAAGCTGGGTGTGAATATTATCGCGGTGGAAAACGGCGGGAAGACCAACGTCTCCCCCAGCGCGGACTATGCCGTCTGCCCGGGTGATACCCTGGTGGTGCTGGGGGACAACGTGGCGCTGGAAAAGGTGCAGAATCTGTGATGGAAGAGAGAATTACCTCCCGAAAAAATCCCCTGGTGCAGCAGGTGCGGAAGTTTCTGACCTCCCGAAAGGCCCGCGTGGAGGCGGGGCTCTTTGTCTCCGACGGGACGAAGCTTCTGCAGGAGGCGGCGCAATACTGCAAAGGTCTGGATACGGTGTTCCTGTCCGACGGCGTGGAGGCCCGGGTGCCGGAGGGAACCCGGGTGATTCGGGTGAGCAAGGAGGTCATGGAGGCCATCTCCCCCATGGAGACCCCCCAGGGGGCCGTGTTTTTGTGCCGCCTGCCGGAGGAAACGCCCTTCCGCCCGGAAAAAGGGATGCTCTTGCTGGACGGCATCCAGGACCCCGGCAATGTGGGAACGATTTTGCGGACGGCGGATGCCTGGAATGTGCCGGTAGCCCTGCTGGAGGGCTGTGCCGACCCCTATAGCCACAAGGTGGTCCGCTCCAGCATGGGCGCGGTGTTCCGCCGACCGGTGGTCGTCACCACCTGGGAACAGGCTGCCGCTTCTCTGCGGGCGGAAAAAATACCCATCGCGGTGACAGCGCTGAACCCCGCTGCCCGGGATATTCGCCGGGCCAGGGTGGGGGAGATGGCGGTGGTCATCGGCAGCGAGGGCCAGGGGGTCCGGAAGGAAGTACTGGAGGGGGCAGACGAGGCTTTGATCATCCCCATGAACCCCCACTGTGAGTCCCTGAACGCCGCCGTGGCGGCTGCTGCCGTAATGTGGCAGATGGACAAGGTTATGTAGAGAGGAGGGGACCGGAATGCTGCTGTACTGGCTGTGGCTTTCCCGGAAAACGGAAGTGAAGGACGGGGTCAAAAAGTCTCTTTTGCAGCATTTTGGCCACCCGGAGGACTTGTTTTACGCGGAAAAAGAGAAGATTCAGCAGGCGGATATCCAGGGCCTGACGGAAAACGTTCTGGAAGCGCTGTGCGACAAGGACCTTTCCCAGGCGGAAGAGTGCCTTGCCCAGTGTGCCAGGCTGGATATTAAAATTCTTACCATGGAGGACAGGGCCTATCCAAACCGGCTTCGGGAGATTTTTGACCCGCCGGTGGTATTGTATTATAAAGGAACCCTTCCAAACTGGGACGAGGTGCCGGTGGTGGCCGTGGTGGGAACCCGGCGGTCCTCGCTCTATGGCAACCAGACCGCCGGACGCTTTGGCCGGGAAATTGCCCAGAGCGGCGGGCTTTTGGTATCGGGGCTAGCCGACGGGATTGACGGCTGCGCCATGGCAGGGGCACTGGACGCGGGATACCCGGTGGTCGGGGTTCTGGGCTGCGGCGTGGATATCATCTATCCCAAGCGAAACCGGGAGCTCTTTGCCCAGACGGAGCGCTTGGGGTGCATCCTGTCGGAGTTTATCCCCGGAACACCGCCGCTGAAACAGAACTTTCCCAGGCGGAACCGGATTATCAGCGGCCTGAGCTGCGGCGTTGTGGTGGTGGAGGCCCCGGAGCGCAGCGGCGCGCTGCTGACGGCTGCCCGGGCCCTGGACCAGGGGCGGGATGTATTTGCCGTTCCCGGGAATGTGGACATGGAGTCCTTCCGGGGCTCCAACCGGCTTTTGCGGAACGGGGCCATCGCGGTGAGCTCGGGCCAGGATGTGATGGCGGAATACGAAGGGCTGTATGGTGGAAAACTTCGTCCCGGGGTTCCGCTGGAAAAACCCAAACGGGCGGAAGTGCCCCAAAAGCCGCCGGTTTCAAAAAATTTAACGGAAAAAGCCATTGACAACGGCGGTCCTTCGCCGTATAGTGAACAAAATGATGCGCTTGCGGGTCTCTCGCCCAAGGAGCAGGCAGTTTTGTCTGCCATCGGGGAGGGAGTGACCGCTGTGGATGATGTCATCGCCCGGGTGGGGCGGCCCTCCGGAGAGGTATTGGGAATCCTGACCATTCTGGAGATCAAAAAACGCATTCTCAGCCACCCCGGAAAACGGGTATCCCGCCGGGGATAACCCGGGAGAAAACAAGGAAAAGGAAGTATTTCATGGGCAAATCCAACAATCTGGTGATCGTTGAGTCGCCTTCTAAGGCAAAAACCATCGGCAAGTACCTGGGACCCAATTATGTGGTAAAGGCCAGCATGGGCCATCTGCGGGACCTGCCCAAGAGCAAAATGGGCGTAGACCTGGAGCATGGGTTTACGCCGGAGTATATTCCCGTCCGGGGAAAGGAAGCCCTTATAAAAGAGCTGAAGGCCGCCGCCGCTCAGGCGGATACCGTCTATCTTGCAACGGACCCTGACCGGGAGGGAGAGGCCATTTCCTGGCACCTAAAGGAGCTTCTAAAGCTGCCGGAGGGCAAGGCCCACCGGGTTACCTTCCACGAAATCACCCAGAAGGTGGTCAAGGACTCCATTCAGCACCCCCGGGATATCGACTATGACCTGGTGGATGCCCAGCAGGCCCGCCGGATTCTGGACCGGATTGTGGGCTATGAGCTGTCCCCGCTGCTGTGGAAAAAGGTCCGCAGAGGCCTTTCCGCCGGACGGGTTCAGTCGGTTGCCACCCGAATGGTGGTGGACCGGGAGGAGGAGATCCGCGCCTTTGAGCCCAAGGAGTACTGGACCTTGGACGTGACCCTGAACCGGCTGCAAAAGCCCGGCTCCTTCGTCGCCCACTACTATGGCGAGGAGAAGAAGCGGGAGCTTCAGAACGAGGCGGAGACCCAGGCGGTGATTGACGATATTACCGGTAAGCCCTTTACCGTCACCAATGTGAAAAAGGCGGAGAAGAAGCGCTCTGCCGCGCCTCCCTTTACCACATCGACCTTGCAGCAGGAGGCTTCCCGGAAGCTGAACATGACCCCCAAGAAGACCATGATGATCGCCCAGCAGCTCTATGAGGGCGTGGACGTAGAAGGGGAAGGGACCCTGGGTCTCATCACCTATATGCGTACCGACTCCCTGCGGCTCAGCGACGAGGCCATGGCCGCCGCCGCGGACTTTATCTCCGTGCGGTACGGAAAAGAATACTACTATGGAAAGTTCCATGTTTATAAAACCAAGGCGGATGCCCAGGATGCCCACGAGGCCATCCGGCCCACCCATGTGGAGCTGGACCCCGAGCGGGTGCGGAGCAGCCTGACGCCGGACCAGTATCGGCTGTACAAGCTGATTTGGAGCCGGTTCCTGGCAAGCCAGATGGCAAACGCTTTGTATGATACCGTGTCCATCGATACGGCCTGTGCCGGACATACCTTCCGGTCCACCCACCAGAGTCTGCGCTTCCCCGGCTTTATTGCTGTGTATGAAGAGGGCCGGGATGACGACGGGGAGGCATTGGGTTCGCCCCTGCCGGACCTGAGTCAGGGCGAGCAGGCCCAGGCCACGGCCATGGACAAGCAGCAGCACTTTACCCAGCCCCCCGCCCGATATACCGAGGCCACCCTGGTCAAGGCTATGGAGGAGCAGGGTGTGGGCCGTCCTTCCACCTATGCCGCTACCATCTCCACCATTGAGGACCGGGACTATGTTGTCAAGCAGGACAAGCGTCTTGTTCCAACGGCCCTGGGCGAGGTGGTTACGGGCCTGATGAAGGAGCGGTTCCAGGATATTGTGGACGTTGGCTTTACCGCCAATATGGAAAACAAGCTGGATGCGGTAGAGGCCGGGAAGCAGAACTGGAAAGAGCTGCTGGCGGATTTCTACCAGGATTTTGAAAAAGAGATGAAGGACGCGGAGACTGCGCTGGAGGGGGTCCGCCTGAAGGTGCCGGAGGAGGAGACCGACGAGGTCTGCGAGCTCTGCGGCCGGAAAATGGTCATCAAAATGGGCCGGTTTGGCAAGTTCCTGGCCTGCCCCGGGTTCCCGGAGTGCAAAAACGCCAAGCCGTTGGTCGAGCGGATGCCGGGCCGGTGCCCCAAGTGCGGCAGCGGTCTGCTGAAACGGAAGTCCAAGCGGGGCTATGCCTACTACGCCTGCGAAAAAGGGGCGGAGTGCGGCTTTATGACCTGGGACGTGCCCACGGCGGAGGACTGCCCGGAGTGCGGCCAGACCATGTTTAAAAAGTCTGGCAAGGGCCGGATGAAGCCCTTCTGCATCAACGAAAAATGCTCCCGGTTCCTTCCGGAGGACCAGCGGGGCTACTATAAAAAGAAGCCCGCGGGCGACCCGGAGCATCCGGAGGAGCCCCAGGAGCAGGTGGAGGCCGCCGAGAAACCCGCGGCCAAGAAAACGGCCGCTAAGAAGACGACGGAAAAAAAGCCCACCGTCAAGAAGCCTGCGGCCAAGAAGACCGCCGCGAAAAAGCCCGCCGGGAAAAAGAAGGAGAACGCCTGATGGAAGTGAAGGTAATCGGAGCGGGCCTTGCGGGCTGCGAAGCGGCCTGGCAGCTGGCAAAGCGGGGCATTTCCGTAACGCTCTGCGAGATGAAGCCCCAGAAAATGAGCCCTGCCCACCACAGCGCGGATTTTGCGGAGCTGGTGTGCTCCAATTCCATGCGGGGGGATAGGCTTGAAAATGCCGTGGGCCTTCTCAAGGAGGAGCTGCGGCGCTGCGGCAGCCTGATTTTGGAGTGCGCGGAGGCCACCCGGGTGGAGGCCGGCGGATGCCTGGCCGTGGACCGGAAGGGTTTTTCCCAGATGGTCACCGATAAGATTCGGAGTGAACCGAGGATTACGGTGGTTTCCGAAGAGGTCACCCAGGTGCCGGAGGGCCCGGTGATCATCGCTACGGGGCCTCTGACCTCGGACAGTCTTTCCAAGGCCATCGGGGAATATTTTGGCACGGAGTATCTCCACTTTTTCGATGCCGCCGCCCCGCTGGTAACGGCGGAGTCGGTGGATATGAGCCTGGCCTGGTGGCAGTCCCGGTATGACCGGGGCACTCCGGACTATGTGAACTGTGCCATGGATAAGCAGCAGTACGAGGCCTTTGTGAAGGAGCTGATTTCTGCCCAGGAGGCGGAGGTCCACGGCTTTGAGGACAAGCGGGTCTTCGAAGGCTGCATGCCCGTGGAGGTTATGGCCCGCCGGGGCATGGATACCCTGCGCTTTGGCCCCATGAAGCCCGTTGGTCTGACGGACCCCAAAACCGGAGCAGAGCCCTATGCCGTGCTGCAGCTGCGGCAGGATAACGCCGCCAAGAGCGTGTATAACCTGGTGGGCTTCCAGACCCATCTGAAATTTGGAGAGCAGAAGCGGGTATTTTCTATGATTCCCGCCCTGCAGAACGCGGAGTTCGTCCGCTACGGGGTGATGCACCAGAATACCTTCCTCCAAAGCCCCAAGCTATTGGACCGGTTTTACGCGGATCGGCGGAACCCCCTGGTGGCCTTTGCCGGGCAGATGACCGGCGTGGAGGGGTATGTGGAGTCTACGGCCTCCGGTTTCCTGGCGGCGGTGGCTATGGCTGCCAAGGTGCAGGGAAGGCAGCCGGTGGAATTCCCCAAGACCACGGCCATTGGTGCCCTGGGCTTGTACATCAGCGACGGAAGTATTGAAAATTTCCAACCGATGAACATTAATTTCAGCATTATTTCCCCTTTGGAGTACCGGGTGAAGAAAAAGGCCGAAAAGAATCTGGCTATTTCCCAGCGCTCCCTGCAGGTGCTTGACGGGCTCCTGGAACAGGGGTTTTAAGGAACAATAACCATAGAGAGAGTGAGGGAGAACATTGAAGGTTATTCTGGATGCCATGGGCGGCGATCTGGCCCCGGAGGCGGCTGTACTGGGCGCGCTGGATGCGGCCAAGGATTTTGGAGCCCAGATTACCCTGGTTGGCAAAAGCGAGGAAATTCTGGAGATTATGCGCAAGGCCGGAATCAACAATTTGCCGGAGGGTATGGAGATTGCGGGGGCAGAGGATGTTGTGGATATGCATGACGACCCCGGTACGGTGATTCACAAGCGGAAAAATTCCTCTATGGTCATCGGTCTTCGGATGCTGGCGGAGGGTCAGGGAGATGCCTTTGTCTCCGCGGGCTCTACCGGGGCTCTGCTCACCGGGGCAACCCTGATTGTCAAGCGGGTCAAGGGCATTCGCAGAGCCTCTATGGCACCTTCTATGCCCAACAAGGCAGGCGGCAATACGGTGATTGTGGACTGCGGTGCCAACGCCGAGTGCACCCCGGAGTTTTTGCTGCAGTTCGGCCTGGTGGGCTCTGCCTACGCCAAAAAGAAGCTTAGGGTGGAAAATCCCAAGGTGGGACTTCTGAACATCGGCACCGAGGACTCTAAGGGCACCCAACTTCAAAAGGATGCCTACGCCCTGCTGACGGAGGCATCCCAAAAGGGACTGTTAAATTTTGTCGGCAATGTGGAGGCCAGAGATGTGCCCCTGGGTGCGGTGGACGTGGTGGTCTGCGACGGCTTCTCTGGCAATGTGCTGCTGAAATCCATCGAGGGCACTGCCATGTTTATGGGGAGCCTGATGAAGAAGGTTTTCAAGAAAAATGTATTTTCCAAGCTCGGCTATCTGCTGTGCTCCTCCGGGGTCAAGCAGATGATGAAGCTGTTGGACTATCACGAAATCGGCGGAACCCAGCTGCTTGGCATTAAAAAGCCGGTGATCAAGGCCCACGGCGCTTCGGACCGGCTGGCATTCCGCAATGCCATCAAGCAGGCCATGGACGCGGCACAGAACGACATTACCCCGGAACTGGAGCAGGCTCTGGCTCTGCTGGCAAAATCAAAGGAGCAAACGGATGATTAAGGACCTGGAAGAAGAAATCGGATATCATTTTCACAATATTTCCCTGCTGCAAAACGCGTTGACCCATTCCTCCTACGCCAATGAGCGCTGGCACAACAGCCTCCTGAGCAACGAGCGGCTGGAATTTTTGGGAGACAGCATTCTGGGAATGCTGGTGGCGGAGTACTTATACCGCAATTTCCCGGACCGCCCCGAAGGAGAGCTGACCCGGATGCGGGCGGATATGGTCTGCGAGAAGACCCTGGCAGGTGTGGCAGAGAAGATTCACCTGGGGGACCATCTGCTGCTGGGCCACGGCGAGGAGCAGGGGGGCGGACGGACCAGGGAGTCCATCCTGGCGGATGCCGTGGAGTCGGTGATTGCCGCCTGCTTTTTGGATGGCGGCCTGGAAGCGTCGCTGCATATCGTCAAGACCTTTATCCTGGTAGAGGTCCCTGTGAGTCAGCTGCACAATATGGACTACAAGACCAAGCTCCAGGAGCTGGTGCAGCAGAAGAAAAATCAGGTGCTCACCTACCACCTCCTTGCTGAAACCGGCCCGGACCACGACAAGCACTTTGAAGTGGCTGTGGCCCTGAACGGCGCCGAGGTGGGTCGTGGCGACGGCAGAAGCAAAAAGCGCGCCGAACAGGAGGCCGCCCGCCTGGCCATCGTCAAGCTGTTTCCCGGAATGTAAACAAAATCCCCCACTGCCAAGCGCAGCGGGGGATTTTGGCATACCGGAGTTTTTCCGGAACAGGATGCAGGCGGCTTATTGTTTTTCCTTCCGGTGTCGGCTATAATGAAGCCATTACAGGGCAAAAATGAAATTCCGTATGGGAAATTCTCTAAGTACAACGATATAGAAAGAACGTGATGCAATGTTATTTTTACACACCTCCGACTGGCACCTGGGTGCTGCCGGTGGGGAGCGGGAGCTATTGGAGGACCAGAGGGCCTTTATTGATGCAATCTGCCAGATTGTGGAAAAGCGGCATGTGGATGCGGTGCTTCTGGCGGGGGACGTGTATGACCGGGCAGTGGCTTCGGCCGCGGCCATTGGGCTGTATGACGATGCTATGGACAGGCTATGCCGGGAGTTGGGGGTGCCGGTTTTAGTGATTGCCGGGAACCACGATGGCCCCGAGCGGCTGGCAAGCTGCGGAAGCCTTTTGGACAGGGCGGGGCTGCATGTGCTGGGGGCTGCCCAGCGGGTGCCTAAGGTCGTTTCCTTCCCGGAGGCGGAGGTATTCCTGCTGCCCTGGATTACGGAGGAGAAGGTGAAAAGCCTTTATCCGGAGGAGCGGGAGAAAATTCAGAGCCTGCCCGATGCCTATCGGGTGGCGCTGGACCACATGCGGGAACGATTCACCCCGGGGAAAAAGCACATTGTCCTGGCCCATGCCTTTATCACCGATGCCGAAACCTCTACCAGCGACCAGGCGGCGGTGATTGGAACGGCGGCCCAGGTGCCCGCCAGCGTGTTTGACGGATTTGACTATGTGGCCCTGGGGCACATCCACAAGCCCCAGAATGTCAATGCCTTTGTCCGCTACAGCGGCACCCCCATGGCCTATTCCTTCGGCAAGGAGGAGCGTCAGGAGAAAAGCGTCACCCTGCTGGATACGAAGACCATGGAGCGGGAAATCGTGCCCCTGACCCCGCTGCACCGGTGGACCACGCTGGAAGGACCCTACGAGACCCTTCTGGCGGGAGAATATCCGGAGGAAACGAAAAACGGCTATGTGAGGCTCAATGTGACGGACAGCGCCGTGGGACTGGAAATGCTCTCCCGGCTGAGGGAACAGTATCCCAACGCCCTGGTGATTGCGGGAAAGGCCTACGATGGGGACAATACCAGTATTACCATGACCATGGAGCAGCTGGAACAGCTGGAATCGGATCCGCAGGAGGTGTTCCGGTCCTTCTGCAGGGAGGAAATGAACCAGGAGGCCACGGAGCACTTTTTGGAACTGTTCCAAAATGCGGTGGCCGCGGCAGAGGAGGATTTGGCATGAAACCCCTGAGACTGAAAATGCAGGCCTTTGGGCCCTATGTAGGGATGCAGACGGTGGATTTTGAAAAGCTGTCCCAAAAGGGAATGTTTTTAATCAAGGGCCCTACGGGCAGCGGAAAAACCACGATTTTTGATGCCATGACCTTCGCCCTCTACGGCGGCAGCAGCGGAGACGACAGCAAAAGCAAGGTGGGCCGGAACGATTTAGAGGAGTGGCGCTGCAACCAGGCGGGCAGAGATACGCCGACGGTTGTCAGCTTTACCTTTTCGGTCCGGGGAAAAATCTACGAATTTACCCGAAAGCTGGTGCCCAAACGGAAGAATTTCTCGGAGGAGTATTCCGCTGGGGAAATTGACGAGCACGGCATTTTGCTGCCCTTTTTTGAGAATCCCAAAAAGGACGCTCTGAACAAAAAGTCGGAGGAGCTGATTGGGCTGAGTAAGGAGCAGTTCCGCCAGGTGGTGCTGCTGCCCCAGGGTCAGTTTGAGCGCTTTTTGACGGCCTCCTCCGAGGACAAGGAAGCCATTCTGGAAAAAATCTTTGATGCCCAGCGGTGGGATGCCTATGCCCAGAAATTCTTTGAGAACGCGTCCCAGCGGAAAATACAGCTGGACGGGGAGAAAAGCGAGATTCAGCGCTCTCTGGAGGAGGAAAAGCTGGAAAATCTTGCCGAACTGGAAACCAGACTTACAGAACTGGCGGCCCGGAGGGAAGAAAACCGGAAGGACCGGGAAGACTTCGATGCCGAGGAGCGGCAGAAGCTGCTGAACAAGGATATTGAACTGGCAGCAAATTTTAAGCCGCTTCACGAATTGGAACAGAAGTACCGGACGTTACAGAAGCAGGAAGAAGAGATCCGGGAAAAACGGGAAGAGATCGAGCGCGCTCGGGCTGCCGAGGGACTGCGCCAGGAAATTCAAGAAGAGGAACAGTCGAAAAAGACCTATGATCAGCGGGAAATGGCTTATCAGAAGGTCTTGGCGAAGCGCCTAGATTTGGAAAAGAAAAATAAGGAAGCTCAAAAGGCATTGTCAGACCACGAGAATGCATCTGCTGTGTCGGAAAAGCAGAAAAGATCGGGCGAGTACGCATCCAAGCGGGAGACCTATGCAAAGCTGGAAGCCTTACAGAAGACTGCGGAACAGACGGAAACGAAGATGAACGTTCAAAAGAAAGCGCTTCAAAAGACGGAGGAAACTCTGCAATTTGCCATCCAAGAGGCCCAAACCGCACTTTCCCGCTATAATAAAGCAGAGGATACGGAACGGGACCTGCGGAACCGTTATTATGCAGGAATTTATGGAGAGCTGGCATCTGAGCTGAAAGAGAATGCTCCCTGCCCGATCTGTGGCAGCCTGTGCCATCCGAATCCTGCGCAAAAAGCTTCCAACAGTGTCAGTAAAGCAGAGGTAGATAAGGCGGAAAAGGCGACCCAGAGCGCAAAGAAATCCTGGGAAAAGATGGAAGAGGAGCGGAAGGCTGCGGAGAATGAGAAGAAAAAAGCGGACCAAGACCTTTCGAAAACAGGCCAGGCTTTTAGTGAGGCTAATGCGGTCTGGAACGCTGCCAAGTCTCAGCTGATTGAGGGTATCCCAACCTTGGAGGCGCTGGAGAAGACCATTCAGCAATTGGAAAAAGATATTCAGACCTTCCGGGAAAAAACGGAAGAACTGAAAAAAGATGCGGAAAAGCAGACAGAACTGCTGAATACCCTTGATGCCAATATCCAGACTGCGGAAGTCGAGTGCAAAAATGCGGAAAAGGACTGGATTTCCGCAAGGAAAAAACTCTTTGCGGCATTGAAAGAAAAAGGATATGTTGACGTAAAAAGTGCAAAAGCGGACCTCCGCACGGAAGCGGAACGCAGTGCTTTACAAAAAATTGTCTCCAAATACGAGGGCAGCCTGAAAACCACAGAGGAGAGTCTGAAAGAAAACCTTCAGAAATTGTCCGGCTTGGTTGAACCGGATGAAAGCCAATTCAAGGCCCGACAGGCGGAGATTACCGAAACGGAGAAGCGCTTTACAACCATTGAGGCCAATCTGGCCAAAGAGATGGAGCGCCTGACCGGGAAGCGGAAGAAGCTTGCCAAAATGCAGGCCCATTTCGATGCCAACTATCGACAGGCGGAGGACGACCTGAATTTTGCCAAAAAGCTTCGGGGAGACTCGGGCATCGGCCTGCAGCGGTATGTGCTGGCAATCCTTTTCAACCAGGTCATTGCGGAGGCCAATCGGATGCTTGCCAAGGTCCACGGGGGCCGGTATCACCTGTATCGCTCGGATGAGAAGGGCAAGGGCAATAAGCGGGGGCTGGAATTAAAGGTCTATGACAACCGCAGCCCGGAGACCGACGGCCGCGGTGTGGCCATGCTCTCCGGCGGTGAAAAATTCCTGGTGTCCCTGGCCCTGTCCATTGGCATGTCCACCGTGGCCCAGAAGGGCGGCGTGCAGATTGAGGCCCTGTTTATCGACGAAGGCTTCGGCACGCTGGATGACAATTCCATCCATGATGCCATGGACGTTCTGGAAAGCGTCCGCCGGTCCAGCGGCATGATTGGCATTATCAGCCATGTGCAGCTGCTGGAAAGCAATATCCCCACCCACTTAGAGGTTGTGAAATCCGACTCCGGAAGCAGCATCCGTCTGGAATAGTTTCCACAATCTTTTTGGTCACCAAAGACCGTTTATGACATTTTCACTCATGTTGCAGGAGAAATACCATTCCTGGCCGTCTTCCAGGCAGAAGCTGATGCTGAGGTAATCAACTCCGTCTGCCACAATGGCACGGCGAAATTGCACGATGGCGGAGGTGTTTTCTTCGGAGGTGACATTTTGACGCAGCAGCTGCCGTATGGCGGAAACACCCATGTTCATCTGGTCGTGCAGCCGTGATTTCATGTTGAGAATTTCCTGCTCTCTGGTCGCCTCCTGCACGTTTTCGGGTAGAATTTTCAGCTTATGGTATCGCAGACAAATTCCATATTCAGCACGAACCCATTCTCACGATTGCGCGTATGAATCCACACATGGGAAAGGTCGTATAAACAGGCTTCCATTGCCAGCTCAAAGCTATGGTACGCTCGAAGCATGTCCTTTGTTGCCATGAAAATGTAATACTTGGTGGAAACAACCCTTTGTCGGAAAAGCCCACAAGGGGTTTTTCAACAACATGAGAAATCCCCCGCTGCTTTGAACAGCGGGGGATTTCCTTGCAAAAGGAATAGAAAGAAGAGAGGTAGAAAAGAGGATCTACGGAGAGGAAAGG
>USQL01000043.1 GCA_900556935.1 uncultured Eubacteriales bacterium
CCGACGAAGATCTGCAGGAACTGCTGAACGTCAAAAAGACGAGAGCCTATCTGCTTTCCCGTCAGATGAACGAGAATGGATTGATTGAGATCATCGGCAGAGGCGCGGGTAAGAGATATAGATTGAAGTGAGGGACAATGTATGGCACGTTACAGCGTTAATAATTATACTGGGTGTCATTACTCTGGCAGAAGACCTGGATATCGACAGTGTCACGGAATTTTTCATTCGTATCAACTCTAAGGGTGTTGTGCTTTCTCAGGCAGACTTTGCCATGTCAAAGATTTCGTCTAATGAAACCTATGGCGGTAACATTACCCGAAAGACAATCGACTATTTCTGCCACTTACTTGAATCTCCTGAAGACTTGAAGGATATTAAAAATAACGATACTGCATTTGCAGCCTTGCCGGAGTTTGGCGCAATCAAGTGGGCAGCAACCAAAAGCAATCCCATATATAAGACAACCTACAACGATATTCTGCGTGAGCATTTACCTATAAATTTAAGCGTGGCCGTCTGGCAGACCTTGTTAGCTTGCTGTCAGGACGTGATTTTGAAACAAGAGAATTCAAGATAGAAATTGAGGAAGATTCTTTCAAATAGCTTCACGAAGCGGTGTTGCAAGCTGTTAATCAGACAAACTATGAGCGGTACTTGATGATCGTACGTTCTGCCGGTACGCTGTTCCCGGTTCACTCCGTGGCCCCGAAGGGCGGTAATCAGGAGCGATATGAGGTGCTGCTGAGGTCTAACCGTCTGCTGTTTACCGCGGACCTGGTCAAGGAAATGCTGATCGATGCCTACAAATGTGATTGCGAAATTCGTATGGCTGAGAAGATAACCGCAATCATTGATACCTGTAACGCCACGGATAACAGCCACTTCCGTTGGTTCGCCAAGCTGCTGGATTCGCACTTCGAAGGAATTATCGCCCATGCCTCGCTGCCGATCTCCTCGGGCAAAATGGAGGGCATCAATAACAAAATCAAAACCCTCCGCCCCATTTTTTCGGGATGGCGATGTGGTTTTTCCTTTGGGGCTCATTTTGCAATGGGCCCTTTGCATTCTGCTGTTTTTAAGGACTTTTTTATTTTTGGACCGTCGTGGGTATCGGCTTTGCTTCGGGCTTGTCGATTCCAGTCAGCAGCGCGTTCATGGCATCGCAGCTTTTGCCGACAAAATACAGAGAAAGGATCGTACCGATCCCGACCTTGCCTCCCAGCAGATAGCCAACGATCATGGCGACGCCGTAAAAGCTCCAGGTACAGTATCGATACGGAAGTCGGAAGGTTTTGTGGACCCATCTCATCACGCCGTCCGTGGGGGAGGCGCCTATTTGTAGGAAAAGGTAAAAGCCGATGGATGCCCCCATGGCAGCGGAGGAAACTGCGGAAATCACCACGCAGACCCAGTAGGAAAGATCCTGCGGGATGAATTTATGAATGCAAAACAGGGCCAGATCCATAAAGGTGCCCAAGGTGAAAATGGAAATGACCGTGGCGCACCGAATGTCATCCCGGTTCAACAGGAATACGAACAGGAAAAAGCACCCATTCAAAATCGTTGCCGCCATTCCTTCCGAGATAGAGCAGAACCGGGCCAGGCCGCCAATAAGCACAGTGATGGGGTCCGCTCCAACATTCATGGTGTGCATCAGTCCCATGGCAAATCCAATCACCAAATTCGCCACCAGTGTCATCAGGATTTTCAGGAACACTGGGCGATCCTTCAGGGATATTCGCATAAAGGGTCAGTACCTCCTGCCGTGTTACTTTTGGCTCTGAATGACGCCGCTGACCACATCTGTCTGGAGGGGGCTGCATCTGCTGGCGATTCGGGGCGCTCTGCGCTCCATAGCTGCCAGGGCATACTCCACGTCCTCTTCGACCTCTTCGGGGGTATGGCAGCCAATACATACCATATCCTGCTGCCGAATGGTATTGAGTACAAAATTCAGCCCCACAAACGGTGTGGTACGTCCTGCCGCACAGGGCTTGATGGTCAGAACGGGCTTTTTGGCGTTTTGGATGATTTTTGCGATGCTTTCGATTTCTACCTGCATCAGAAATCCCATGCAGTTGTAAATCTGGATATAGGTTTCTACGTCGTAGTTATTCTTATCCGTATATTGAATGACCTCAGGCATATGAGAGGAGAGCCCGGGGATCAGCCCAGCATCACGGATCATGGACAGATAATCCGGCAAACGGTCCAGCGTCTGGGTATTCTTATTCACAAGCTGTTCTGTGCAGGAATGAAGCGGCAGGCAGAAAGTCGCCCCTCTCTCGGCGCAGCGTTTGATCGCCAGCTCCGCCTCATGACGTGCCATGGGCGTATTTTCCATGTTCAGGATGGGCTCATCCATAATGATCATTTTCTTGCCGGTACGGTCCTCGGCGAGCTTGACTACCTTTTCAAGGCCCTTGTCTTCTCCGAAAAGGCCCAAGACCGTGTCAATGTCGTGTTTCAAAAAAGCGGTAAATATTCCGGTGGCGTGCTCAATGTTTTTATTTGCCTCGGCGATCATATGGTCGCTGGCAGGCCCGCGGTGGCTGTAGCCTGTGATCCAATTGCAGCCAATGATCATTTTGGAAACGGATACGCCGCCAACATTGGTTCTGGGAAACCCTGTCATATTGTTCACTCCTTTTTCTGGGATGTCGCCAAGCAGGATAACCGCATAAAGCAGTCATCCTGCTTGATCTTTATCTATCGGTCAATCGAACAGGACCGCACCCTTCATATAGCCGTCCTTCTTATCAACAGCTCTCTGGAAGAGGTTTTCCATGGCGTCCATATCCTTGTAGTAGGCGGTATGGGTCATGAGCTTCTGGGGCTCATAGATCCCCCGCTTCACCAGCTCATAGGTTCTCGGGATCATCTCACGGTAGTGGGCATTGCTCATGGGGGAGAGGTTCAGCACCGTCAGACCGCCCAGGTGCCATTTGGTCCCGTCGAAGGTCACGGGGCCGCGGTGGAAGCTGCCGATGGTCAGTTTGCCTGCCTCCTTGGTCATGGAGTCTGCCAGCAGGAAGCCGGATTCGCTGGCGCCAAAGTCGATGCAGACATCCGCGCCGCCTTTGGCCTTGATCTCTTCGATCACCCGCTTGCCCTCTTCGCTCTCCGGGTCCAACACCTCTGCAGGGCCATAGGCCTTCGCCATTTCACGGCGGTCCTGACGGAGCTCAAAGACAGTGACCCGACCGGCGGGCGTGGAACGCATGATGCCCATCAGCGTCAGAAGTCCCATATAGCCTGCGCCAACCAGGACCACATGGTCGCCGGGGGCGATGGCGGTTTTATGCAGCAGATTTACAACGCAGCAGGTCGGTTCAATGACTGCGCCAGCCCAATCTTCGGTGTCATCGGGCAGCTTTACCAGGCAGTCTTCCGGAACGGTAAAATACTCACACATCATTTCGTTTCCACCGGCCGCACAGAACACCTTATCGCCGGGCTTGAAGGTGGTGACGCCTTCACCGATTTCCTCAACGATGCCGACACCTTCGTGTCCGATCACATAGGGATAGGGACCGGGGGCATTCACACCACGGTACAGCCAGGAATCCCAGCAGCACACGCCGCAGGACTTGGCCTTGACCCGAACCATTCCGTGAGACACCTCCGGAACATCATAGTCCATGAGGGCCAGCTTCATATATTCTTCGACAAATACACCTTTCGCTTTCATGACGTTACCTCCATATGATTTTTAATAAACCGCTTTTAATCAGGGCGGTATGATCCATGTTACTTCTGCTTCGCGGCCAGTCTGGCGCGGATGATGTCAAACAGAACAGCTACGACAATGATGAAGCCCAGGGCCACCTTCTGCCAATAGGCGCTGACCTTCAACAGATTCAGACCGTTGTTCACAAAGCCCCATGCCAGAGCACCGGCAAGCGTGTTCATCATGCTGCCCTTGAATGTTCCGCCGATGTATACAGCGGCCAGAGCCTGCAGCGACAGGTCACCACCGGAGCTGGGCTGACCGGAGGACATCCGTGCAGCCTGAACAATGCCTGCACAGGCGGCGCAGAAACCGCAGATGGTGAAAATCAGGACCTTTGTACGCTGGACATTCAGACCGGAAAGCTTTGCGGCTTCCGGATTCTCGCCGACGCTGATGACGCTTCGTCCAAAGGCGGTGTACTTCAGCACGAAGGCACCTACCGCAAAGAACAGCAGCATGATGATAACAGGAACCGGAACGACACCCCACAGGTATCCGCGGCCAAGGAACAGGAAGTCCTCAGGCAGGCCGATAATGGGCATACTCTTGGTGACGATCAGCAGTGCACCCTGGATCACATACTGAATGCCCAAGCTGCCGATAAAGGCGGGGATCTTCAGATATGTAACGACGCAGCCGGTAAGGGTTCCGACAACGCATCCGATGGCTACAGCGATCAGGATGGCAACAGGAGTGGGAAGGCCCAGCTGCGTGACCATCAGGGCCGCATTACAGCCCGCAAAGGTAGAAGCCATACCGGTACTCAGGTCGATTTCTCCGCCCAGTACAACAAAGGAGGCACCCAGGGCCACCAGGGATACAACGCAGGTCTGTCTCAAGACATTGATCAGATTATCCCAGGTCAGGAAGGTATCTGTTGTCAGAGAAAGAATGATGCCGACAACGAGGATCAAGAGCCATGCGCCCATGTTGCTAATAACATTGACAGAGCGGTTTAATACGCCCAATCTCTCAGGATTTTTGGTTTTCACTTTATCTTCCTCCTACCGCGTACTCTGTGATCAGATGCTGAGAGAAGTCCTCTCTCTGAACCTCTCCAGAGATCACGCCTTCATGCATAACAAGAATTCTGTCACTGATACCCATGATCTCTTCCAAATCGGAGGAGACAACGATGATCACATTTCCCTTGGTTGCCAATTCATTGATGATCTCATAGATCTCACGTTTGGCGCCAACGTCGATGCCTCTTGTGGGCTCATCAAAAATAATGATCCTGGGGTCGTTCATCAGCCATTTGGAAAGAACGACCTTTTGCTGATTGCCGCCGCTCAGATACATGACCTTCTGCCTGGGGGAGGGTGTCGCGATCCGCAGAGCCTGAATGTATTCCTCCGCAAATTGGCGTTCCCGTTTGAAATCAAAGCAGAAATTCATCCGCAGGATCCGCTTGTAGGCAACCAACGAATTGTTTACCTGAACAGACTGATTCAGCAGCAGGCCTTCTTCCTTTCTGTTTTCCGTTACAAAGCCAATTCCGTTGGCGATGGCATCAACCGGAGACTTGATTTGGACCTCCTTGCCGTCAATGAAGATCTTTCCGCCGGATTTTTTATCTACTCCGAAAATCAGACGCATTGTTTCCGTCCGTCCGGCACCTACCAGGCCGGCAAAGCCCAGTATTTCTCCAGCCCTGGCTTGAAAGGACACGCCCTTCACATACTTATGACCGTCGCTCAGGTTTTCGACCCGGAGGACCTCTTCACCGATGGTTGCGGTGTGGGCCGGATATTGCTGGTTCAGCTCCCGGCCGATCATCATGGCGATCATTTCCGATTTGGTGATGTCTTTGATGTTGCGTGTTCCGATGTAGCAGCCGTCCCGCAAAACAGAGATACGGTCGCAGATCGTAAAGACCTCATCGAGTCTGTGGGTGATAAATACCACCGCGATTCCCCGGGCCTTCAGCGCCTCAATAATCCGGAAGAGCACCTCTGTTTCTCTTGTTGTCAAGGAGGAGGTGGGCTCGTCCATAATGACCACCTTTGCGTCGATGCTTACAGCCTTGATGATCTCCACCAGCTGCTGCTGCGCAAGGCTGAGGCTGCTCAGTCCGGCACTTGCGTCCAAGTCAATATCAAAGCTGTCAAACAGTGCCTGGGCGTCAGCAAACATCTGCTTCCACTGAATGACCCCTGCTTTTTGGGGGTATCTCCCTAAGAAAATATTTTCCGCTACAGTAACGCGCTTGATCAGATTCAGCTCCTGATAGATAATCGCGATGCCAAGCATTTGGGAATGCTTCGGGTTCAGTATCTCGACCCGTTCACCATTAATGTAAATATTTCCACTGTCGCGTTTGTAAGCACCGGAAAGTATTTTCATAAGGGTGGATTTACCAGCACCGTTCTCGCCCATCAAGGCATGAACTTCGCCCTTTTGCAACGAAAAATCAACATCCGAAAGAGCCTTTACACCGGGGAAACTCTTGTTTATTTTTTCTAACCGCAACACTTCTTGTGTTTGGCTCATTGTACTGGTCTCCTTTCTGTGTCCGTACCCGGTGATCCGGCGGAAGCTTGGGGCTTCCGCGGATCACCAGGCACGGCCTTCGTTGATCAATTCTTGCCTAGTGCAAGGATCTCTTCACCGGTAAACTGACCCTCCGCACAGTAAATACCGGCGGGTGTCTCCTGGATCTGGTCGAAGGTCTCCCCTGCCAGCCACTTGTCGATGTTGGCGGCAATGAGCTTGGCCTGGCCCTTGGGGTCCTGGGTAATAGACGCGATGTAGTTCTGGCCCTTATCCACAGCCTGGATCTCCTCATCCTCGCCGTCCAGGCCGATCACCAACACGTTGGTGCGGTTGGCACCGATGGTCGCGTCGTAGGCACCCAGAGAATCCTGGGCACTGGCCCCGTAGATGAGCTCCAGCTCCGGCAGCGCGGTCAGCGCGTCCTCGGCCATGGTCATTGCGGTTTCCCGTTTGCCGCCGTCATAGGTGTTCAGCAGATGGACGTCAATGCCGTTCTTAGACAGGCCGTCCACAAAGCCCGTATACCGTTTTACCATCTGTTCGGACTGCGAGGAAATAGCGACCATGTTCAGGCTGGTTTTTCCCTGCTTGTTCAGCTCATTGGCATACCAAATGCCGCCGACCATTCCGGCATTGTAGTTGTCGGTACCGGTGGTCAGGGTGATGGCCTTTTCGCTGCCGGCGGGGATCACCATGTTGTCCATTACGAATACGGGAATGCCCTTTTTCTCGCACTGGCTCATAATGTCGGTCATGGCATCGATCCACCAGGTGGCGAAAACAAGAACATCAATATCGTTGTTGATCATATCCTGCAGACCGTTGAGCTGTGTGGTTGCGTCCAGGTTGCCGTCAACAAAGGACAGTTCCCAATTCCGTTCCTTTGCCTCGCTTTCGATTTGCTCGTACATACGGGCATAGAAGGGGAAGGACATGGACGGAAGACTAAAGCCGACCTTCAGAGCCTTGGTCCCATCAGCGGTCACGGCGGAAGAGGATTCCTGGGATGCACTCGGCTTGGCGCCGCAAGCGACCAGAACGCTTGCCATCAGAATGGCCAGCAACAAGCAAATAATCTTTTGAAGTTTCATTTCTTTCTCCTTTTTCATTGCTATCCTTGGGGATAGATCGTCTGTTGGTTTTTGACTTGTAAGGTCAGAAATTAACGCCGCCTACAAGCAGGACATTGGCATAAGAAGAGGTTTCGCCAGTACGGATCACGCACTTCGCGGATGCGACTCTCCGTTTCAGTTCCTCGTGGGGGATCTTTTCAACCGGCATTTCCCCCAGAATGCTGCACATATCCGCCAGGATTTTCGGGTTTTTCTCGTCAATTTCTTTGGCGACAACAATAGACTCGACAACAAGTTCCTCCGCGACAGTGCGTAAAACATCCAAAAAGCTCGGGATACCGGCAGTTACGGAAATGTCGATCACTTTGACGCCTTTGGGGATGGGCAGGCCGCAGTCCGCGATGCACAGGTATTCCGTGTGCCCCAGAGCGGCGACCTCCGCCGTGATTTCAGGATTTAAGATCCGGTCTTTTTTCACAGTCATTCCTCCTAAGCCAGCAGTAAGCCTTGGGGATCAATATCCCAGGACGTCGTGGATATACTGTCTGGAGCGCTTGGCGGAATCGTAATTGTTGACCCGGTTAAAGTCCAGCTCCACGCACAGAACGCCGTCGTAGCCGTGCTTCTGCAGAACCTTCTGTACTGCCGGGAAGTCAACGATGCCGTAGCCCAGGGCACGGAACCGTCTGGGGGGATACTCCGGATAGGAATCGGGGTCGCCGTTGATGTCCTTCATATGGATGTATTTTACAACGCCCATTCCCAGGTACTTGTCAAACAGCTTCGCCGGATTCATGCCGCACAGGGTGGTATGCGCGGTATCCAGGCAGAGGTTGAGGTAGTCTCTGTTGGTGTGCTCCAGCAGCAGATCGATCTGGTTTTCGGTTTCAATGTAGGTGCCCCAATGGGGGTGCAGATACAGACCTACGCCGGCATCCGCGCAGAGCTTGCCAACGATGTTGCACTTTTCAGCAAGGGCAATGATTTCCTCGGAGGTGACCACCTGGCCGGGGGCCTTGCGAGGCGGCTCGATGTTCATCATCCGGATGTCCATCTTGTTCATGAAGGTCAGGCATCTCTTAAAAACCTCCAGATCACTCTCAAAGTCATGGGTAAAATAGCAATAGAGATTGACGAACTCAATTTCATACTTCTTCAGCAGCGCCTTCAGCTCGTCAACATCGTCCCGGTAGATGCCTTCAACAACGTTGAAGTCTTCCAGGTACTTGTAGCCACAGTCGTGCAGGTCTCGCAGAGACTGCTCGAAATCTCTCTTGGGTCGCTGGCTCATGGGCTCCCAGTTGTTGTGCTCGTCCTGCAGCCAGGTCCATGCGGTGTAAGCGATTTTCATTGTAGTTCCTCCAAACGATGTTATTTTATTTTCTGTACAGCGGTGTTCAGCCTCGCCGCACAAGATTCCGAATGTTGGGTCAGCGGGCGCTTATCAGTCTGTCCGCCTCTTCTCTGGTGGGGATGGATGTCTGCGCGCCTTTTCTTGTGGTGGATATGGAGGCGGCGGCGTTTCCGAGATAAATGGCCTCGCTGAGGGTTTTGCCTTCGGCCAGTCCCACAACGACTCCGGCGTTAAAGGTATCTCCTGCCGCTGTGGTATCCACCGGCACTGCAGGAAAAGTTGGATACAGCTTTTTTTCCTCTCTGTTATAAAGCAGCGCACCCTTGGCACCCAGGGTCACGATCACATTTCTGACTCCGCGGCGCAGCAGCTCTTCCGCGGCCGATTCGATTTGCGGAATGGTTTTGGTTGGCATGCCGGTCAGCTTTTCCAGCTCTGTTTCGTTGGGAGTGATGAAGTCAAGCCCTTGCAGTACAGCCTCCGGTATATGGTCGGGGGCGGGCGCCGGATTTAAAAACACAAGCTTTCCTGCTTGCTTGCAATAATCGATCAGCCGGTAAACGTCTTCTTGGGGTGTTTCGAGCTGCGTCACAAGAATGTCGGCATCATCTATCAAGGCATGATGCTGCCGGAAGTAGGCTTCGTTGCACAGTTTGTTGGCACCCGGGACGATCATGATGCTGTTTTCCCCTTCATCATTGACGGAGATGACAGCCGTTCCTGTCGGTTCTGTATCGGAGCGGAGAAAATGACGCACATCTACATTGGCCGCTATCAGACTCCGGGACAGCTGTTCGCCGGAGTCGTCTTCTCCCACCGCACTGAGAAAAACACAGCTGCCGCCCAGCTTTCCGACGGCGCAGGCCTGATTCGCACCTTTCCCGCCGGGGATCTTCTTCATGCTTTTTGTCGTGACGGTTTCTCCTTTTTGGGGCATCTCCCGGACCCGAAGGACCAGGTCCATATTTGAACTTCCTACAACAAGTATATTCTTCACAATATTCCCCTCTCTTTGGTTGATTTTCTGGTAACGATTTTGGCATCAATGACGATGTTTTCCTTCACCGGTTCTCCGTCGATCATTTGCAGCAGCATGTCTGTGGCCCGACGGCCCATTTCTACCGTGGGCTGCTGTACCGTTGACAGCGGCGGATCAAAGTATCGGGAGAACATGATGTTGTCAAATCCGATAAGCTCCACATCCTCCGGGATCCTTATGGAAAATTCCCGGAAGGCGTTGATCGCACCCAGCGCCATCAAATCGTTTCCTGCCAGAACCGCATTGTAACGACGGCCGCTCCGCTCCAGCTCTACAATGGCATTGTAGCCGCTCTCAACGGTGTAATCCCCGTATTTGATCAGAGCGGGGTCCTGCTTGCAGCCGTACTGCCGCAGTGCCAGCTTGTAGCCGTTCATACGCTCTTGGGAGGTGGACATGTCCAAAGGGCCGCTGAGGTACGCGATCTGATCAGAGCCGTTTTTGATCAGCATTTCACAGCATTGGAAGGAAGCCATTTCATTGTTTGAGTATACGCCATACCAATTCTTTTTGCCCATCAGCTTTCTGTCCAGCAAAACCATGGGAATGCCGTATTTCTCCGGCAGTAGATGCTCAGCCCTTGCCCGATAAACCGACGTTACCAGGATGATGCCGTCCACTTTTTTGGAGACCAGATTCTTAATGACGTTCGCCTCGTTTTGCTCTGAAAACTCCGTATTGGAAATGGTGGTCGAATAGCCCTTTTCCCGCGCCCGGCTTTCTATGGCTTTGGCAATGTCCGCAAAGAAAGGGTTGGCGATATCCGGAACGACGGTGGCAATGGTGCAGGACTTCATATTTCTGGCGGACAGTGTGGAACGATCGGTGCTGTAATTTGTCTTTTTGATCATTTCCCACACCCGCTCCCGGGTCTCGCTGCCCACGCCGTCAGGCACGTCATTGAGGACCCGTGATACCGTTGCTTTGGATACACCGGCAAGCTTTGCGATTTCTTCTAAAGTAACTCTCATAGGCAACCCCTTCTCTTTACACCAGCATTCTATTAGAGAAACAATGTTTCGTAAAGTGGTTATCTATACAAAACAGTGCTCTGCGGTATGTACAATAAGCACAAAAATATACGAGTGTATATTGTGTTAAAAGGTGATATGCACAATTCTGTTAAGTTTTAAACGCTCTGCGGCCAGAGATTTACGAAATTATTTCCTACAGTTAAGCTGTAGGCGAATGCTGTTACGTTGCTTATTACGTTGTTGTTTCGCAACGAGGGATGACTCGTTACGTTTGACCTGGAACGCAAAAAGCCACCTGACCAAGATATAAAAACGCCCCGGAGCGCACTTTGTGGGGGCTTTTTGCACAGCAATCTGTGCCGGGATGGAACCGGAGGAAGCACTCCGGTTTGCGAATCACACTGCCGCCTTGACGGTCTCAGCCATGGGAGCCATGCCGTCTTTGCCGGGGCTTGACAGGGTGAAAGCTTTCTTGCCGTGGAAACCGGAGCTTTCCGCACTGGAGGTGGGCGTATGACGCAGCAGCAGTGTGTGGATTATGAAAAATTCGTTGTCTCCGTGCGGGAAAATACGGAATTTGTGCTGCGGGAGCTGGACCGGGCATCCTTGGATCGGGCCGCGGCGCTGATTCTGCAGGCAAAGGCAAAGGGCGGACGGCTGCATATTTCAGGAATTGGGAAGCCTGCCCATATTGCGCAGTATCTGGCCTCTTTGATGTCTTCTACCGGAACACCTGCCTACTTTTTGCACGGTACGGAGGCGGTCCACGGTTCCTGCGGACAGCTGGTTCCCGGCGATGTGGTGATTTTTATTTCCAATAGCGGAGAAACCGCGGAGATGAAGGCGACAGTGCTCGCCGTCAAAAACAACGGCTGCAGTGTTATCGGGGTAAGCGGGGGGAGAACCTCTTGGCTGGCCAGACAGAGCGATGTTTTCCTCTACGCGGGGGCGGAGCGGGAGGGAGGTCCTTTGAACCGGGCACCCCGAAACGCCATCCTTGCGGAGACCATCGGTTGCGCATAAGAAATAAGAAACCGCGGCCTGCTTTCGGAAACGAGGCAGGCCGCGGTATTGCTTGCGGATTCCGCCCCACGTATAAATTGGTACTTGACATTTTCCAATATCTGTATTATATTATCGATAAACAAATATCGGTAGATAAATACTGATTATGAGTAAAGGATGGTTTGCTATGGAAAAACAATACGTACCCGTTACCAATGCCCAGGAATTGACGGATGCTCTTTCCAGATGCCGGGCGGCGCAGAGAAAGTTTGCTGAGTACACCCAGGAGCAGGTGGACAGAATTTTTCTGGCTGCGGCCACCGCTGCCAACCAGCTGCGGATTCCTCTGGCAAAATTGGCCGTAGAGGAGACCGGCATGGGTGTGGTGGAGGACAAGGTGATTAAGAACCACTTTGCTTCGGAATACATCTACAATGCCTATAAGGATGCCAAGACCTGCGGGGTCGTGGAGGAGGATGCCGCCTATGGCATTCAGCGGATTGCGGAGCCCATCGGCGTGATTGCCGCGGTGATTCCCACCACCAACCCCACCTCCACAGCTATTTTCAAGACGCTGCTCTGCCTGAAAACCCGGAACGGTATTATCATCAGCCCCCACCCCAGAGCGAAGGAGTGTACCATCGCCGCGGCCCGGGTGGTGCTGGAGGCCGCTGTGGCGGCGGGTGCCCCCGAGGATATCATCGGCTGGATTGACGGGCCCAGCCTGGAGCTGACCAACCAGCTCATGCGGGAGTCGGACCTGATTCTGGCCACCGGCGGCCCGGGCATGGTCAAGGCGGCCTATTCCTCCGGAAAGCCCGCCCTGGGTGTGGGCCCCGGCAATACCCCCGCGGTCATTGACGACACCGCGGATATTCTGCTGGCGGTCTCCTCTGTGATTCACTCCAAGACCTTCGACAACGGCATGATCTGCGCCTCCGAGCAGAGCGTGGTGGTGCTGGACGGGGTCTACGAGGAAGTGAAAGCGGAGTTTGTCCGCCGGGGCTGCCATCTCCTGACGGAGGAGGAAGCTCAGAAGGTCCGGGAGACCATTCTCATAAACGGCTCCCTGAACGCCAAAATTGTCGGCCAGCCCGCGGCCCGGATTGCCGCCATGGCCGGGGTAGAGGTGCCGGAGACCACCAAGATTTTGATTGGTGAGGTGGAATCCACCGACCTCAGCGAGGCCTTTGCCCATGAAAAGCTGTCCCCGGTGCTGGCCATGTATCGGGCGGCGGACTTCGCGGATGCCCTGAACAAGGCGGACACCCTGGTCCGGGACGGCGGCTACGGCCACACCGCCACCATCTATCTGGACGAGGTCAATCATAAGGAGAAGCTGGATGCCTTTGCCCACGCCATGAAGGCATGCCGGATTCTGGTCAACACCCCCTCTTCCCAGGGCGGCATCGGCGACCTGTACAATTTCAAGCTGGCCCCCTCTCTGACTCTGGGCTGCGGAAGCTGGGGCGGCAACTCCGTTTCGGAGAATGTGGGCATTAAGCACCTGTTGAATATCAAAACCGTTGCCGTTCGGAGGGAGAATATGCTGTGGTTCCGCGCGCCTGAGAAGGTTTATTTCAAGAAGGGCTGCCTGCCGGTGGCTCTGGCTGAGTTGAAGGAGCACAAGAAGGCATTCATCGTCACCGATTCCTTCCTGTACAACAACGGCTATACCAAGCCCATCGAGCAGAAGCTGGATGAAATGGGCATCAGCCACACCACCTTCTACAATGTGGCCCCCGACCCCACCCTGGCCTGTGCCCGGGAGGGCGCTGCCCAGATGGCGGCCTTCCAGCCGGACCTGATTCTGGCCATCGGCGGCGGCTCCGCCATGGATGCCGGCAAGATTATGTGGGTGCTGTACGAGCATCCGGAGGCGGACTTCCAGGATATGGCTATGCGCTTCTGCGACATCCGCAAGCGTGTGTATACCTTCCCCAAGATGGGCATCAAGGCCTATTTTGTAGCCATCCCCACCTCCGCCGGTACGGGCTCTGAGGTGACCCCCTTCGCCGTCATTACTGATGAGCGCAGCGGTGTCAAATACCCCCTGGCGGACTACGAGCTGCTGCCCAAAATGTCCATTGTGGACGCGGACATGATGATGAACGCCCCCCGGGGCCTGACGGCTGCCTCCGGCATCGATGCCGTCACCCACGCCCTGGAGGCCTATGCCTCCGTCATGGCGACCGACTATACCGACGGCCTGGCCCTGCGCAGCCTGAAGCTGATTTTCGAGAATCTGCCCAAGGCCTACGACAACGGCCCCAGGGAGCCCCGGGCCAGAGAGAATATGGCCCACGCCGCCTGCATGGCCGGTATGGCCTTTGCCAACGCCTTCCTGGGGGTGTGCCACTCCATGGCCCACAAGCTGGGTGCCTTCCATCATCTGCCCCACGGTGTCGCCAACGCGCTGATGATTGATGAGGTTCTGCGGTTCAATGCCGCCGAGGTCCCTGTCAAGATGGGCACCTTCCCCCAGTATGACCATCCCCACACCCTGGCCCGCTACGCCGAGGTGGCGGACTACCTGAAGCTGGGCGGCAGCACCGACGAGGAGAAGCTGGAAAACCTGATTCGCGCCATTGACGCGCTCAAGGAGCGGGTGGGCATCAAAAAGACCATCCGGGACTATGGCATCGACGAGCAGGACTTCCTGAACCGCCTGGATGCCATGGTGGAGCAGGCCTTCGACGACCAGTGCACCGGTGCCAACCCCCGCTACCCCCTGATGCGGGAAATCAAGCAGATGTACCTGAACGCCTATTACGGAACCGCGGAGAAGGTCTGATTCGCCCTTCTGACGAAAAGAGCCCCTGGAAGACGATCCTTGCGTCTTCCAGGGGCTTCCGGCTGTAGGAGGGGGGTTATCCCTGAGCCCGCTGCCGGTTCCATTCCGCGATGTGTTCCCGGAAGGAAGGGGCAGCGTGCGTTTGGTAAGCGCCTCTGTAAAGCGGCGGGAGTAGGCGATGAAAATGGCGAAAATATAGGGCATACCCAGATTTGTCTCCAGCATTTAACAGCCCCTTGCTTCATGTTATTGATGATACTCCTCCAAAAACGCGCCGTTTTCCCTGAGGGTTGCCCGCAGCAGGTCCGTATCCAGGGCGTTGGCGTTTTTGCCGGTGCGGATGGTCTGGGCCGCGGCGGTACCGGCGGCCTGGGCGATGCCCATGAGCACCGGGGTCACCCGGACCGCCGAGCAGGCCACGTGGGTGGCGCTGAGGCATCTTCCGGAAACAATCAGGTTGCTGGGGCTGGCCACAACCAGGCTGCGATAGGGGATGGAATACCAGCTGCCGGGCTTCAGGAACCGGTGCACGGTGTTGCCCCCGTCGGGGGAATGGACATCGATGGGATAGCCGCCCATGGCGATGGCATCCGGGAACATGACGTTGGATACCAAATCGTCCTCGGTGAGCTTGTATAGGCCGTCCACCTTCCGGCTCTCCCGGATGCCGATGTTGGGGCCGGAGAAGGCCAAATGGCAGTTTTCAAAGCCGGGAATGTATTTGCGCAGGAAGTGGTAGACCTCCTGGACCTGCTTCCGGCCCTCAATCTCGGCCTTCGTCAGGTCGAAGGGGTCCACCGCGCTGAGCTTGGAGACCCGGGTCATATTGACGCAGTATTCCCCCGGGGTGTTGGTCTCGAAGCACAGAACCGTATCCCGATCGATATGGAATTCCCCCGCGTCCTTGGCCGCCTGAATCTTGCTGAACGCGCCAGAGATATCGTAGTGCTTTAATTCCCGGAGATTGTGAGGGGTCAGCCGGAACATATCGTTCAGATTGTCCAGCACATAGTCGCAGACCTTGTCCCGGTCCACGCCGTAGACGTGGAAATTCAGCGTCATGGGCTGGGCCAGATGGTCCGTCTCCCGGCCATAGCAGCTGGTAACCCCGGCGCTGGTGGCCACATCCGCGTCCGCGGAGGCATCCACAAAGGTGGTTGCCTGAATCCGGTAGTACCCGCCCTTGGTAAAGACCACCACGGCGGCGATTTTGTCCCCCTCCATTTCGCACTGGGTGAACACCGTGTGGTACATCAGCGTCACCCCGGCCTCCAGGCACATGTCCTCCCAGACGATTTTCAGACCCTCCGGGTCAAAGGCGGTGGTGGAGGAGCAGAAGCCCACAGCATCCGGAATATGGCCGGTGGAGAAGCCCCGGCGCATCATTTCCTCGACCATCTCCTGGGGGATGCCCCGGACCACCTGCACATTTCCCGCGTGGAAGGTCATCTGGGGGGCCGTTCCGCAGGCGGTCAGCGCGCCGCCCAGGTAGCCGTTCTGCTCCACGAGAAGCGTCCGGGCACCGCCCCGGGCGCTGGCAATGGCCGCGACGGTTCCGGCGGGGCCGCCGCCGATGACCACCACATCATACTGTAGTTCTTTCATTCCCGTTCTCCTCCTGCTGTAGTTGTTCATAATAGGTTCTGGCAAAGGCGTGGGCACCGATTTCGGACAGGGCCCGGATTCCGGTGCTGCCGATTTTCAGTCTGCCCAGACGCAGCATGGGCACGCTGTATTCCCGGCTGGTCAGGCCAATTTCGTTGCATTCCAGAAAGTGATAGTATTCATGGCTGAGAATCACATTTTGCGCGTCCTCCGGGGACATGCGGTTCTGCTCAGCCCAAAGGGCGACGGATTTCAGGTACAGATTGATTTCGTTTGTTCCGGACAGGTAGTCGCTGAAATACCGCTGCCTGCCCACAACATAATCCGTATCCTTGGGGCAGACCTTCAGCCCGCTTTTTTCAGCGATTTTTCGAAAATCCCGCTCTCCGCCGAATTTTTCGAAAATCCGCCTGGCGGCGGCCTCGCCCTTGCTCCAGGCGGCCTCTACGATTTTTGGCCGGTCCTCCGGGGGGATTTTTTCATAGCAGGGGTCGTAGGACAGCTCCTGCTCCGCAAGCTCCCGCCCGGGGAAGGGCAGTGTGTAGTCCGGCATAGGCGTTAGGTATCGGTACGGTTGGTTGCGGCCAGGATCAGGGGCATCTGCTCCTCGTAGCCCGCCAGCTCTACCTCTGCCAGGGAATAAATCTGGTCCGCGGCGCTCATACCGGACAGGTCAATGACCTTCTTGTTCAAAACGATGTAGAAATTGGGCAGGTTGGTGCCGCCGTCGTTGTATTCCGTCAGCTCCTCCAGCAGGTAGGCCGCGTCCTTCTTCCAGCCCGCAATGCTGGACTGACGGACCATGGCGTTGTTCTTCTGCAGCCGGATGACACCCTCCTCGTCAACCAGACGCAGGGGATGGGTCACCTTTTTCAGCAGGCCAAACAGCTTCTTCTCCACATGGTCTGTGGTGATGGCGTAGACAAAGCCGTTCTCCGCCGCAACCCGAAGCTGGGCAGGGTCTACGGACAGGTTTTCTCCGACAACCTTCAAAAGCTCTTCCTTGCTCAGCAGCTTCTTGGTCAAATCCTTACTCCGCAGCTCTGTGGTGCCCACGGCAATGGCCCGGACCACATGGCGCTGGGTATCAATCTCCACGGTCACCTCCACGGTGCCGGGGGCGGCACCGTTGCGGATGGCCTTCTGCTCCGCCTCCCGGCGGACACTGATGATGTCCGCGTCGGTGGGGTTGCTGATGGAGCGCTCCACCATATCCCGGACCATGGCCAGGGCCACGCCGATGGTGGAAATCACCGGGGCGTTCCGGGCAATCCGGCACTTCTGCCCCATGGTCTCCGCCAGATGGGGTACCACGGTGGAGGCGCCGCCGCCGCCGCCTACAAAGCAGGTGGTTCGGGGATCCATCTTGTAGTCCTTCATCAGCTGGGAAGCAACCCTGCTGTTCTTCTCCGCGGCAAAGGCCAGCACCTTCCGGGCGGCCTCCTCAACGGAAATGCCCATGTTGTCGGCCAGGGGCTTCCACGCCTTGACGGCGGCCTCCCGGTTGCCGTAGGCGTAGTCGCCTTCTTTGACATAGCCCGCGATATTGGCGGCACCGGACATGGTCAGCGCCACCCGGACACCGTTCGCGCACTCGATGCAGGCGTACTCCGGGTCTGTGGGCATGGGTCGGACGGTCACCAGCCGGGGCTGCACAATCTTATCCGGGTCCGTATAGACCTCGTAGTCCAGCGCGGCGATGTGGGCGCTTCTGGGACCGGTGGAGACGGCCTTGCCGTCCTTAATCTGCACCATGGAGCCGCCGCCGATGCCTACGGTCCGAACATCCAGGGAGTTCAAGTAGGTCTTGTGGCCGCCAACCTCGGCGTACTGAATCATGACCTTGCCGTCCTTGACGCAGGAGATATCCGTGGAGGTACCGCCGACCTCAAAGAAGATGCCGTCGGTGAGCTTTTCATACATCAGCGCGCCGGCCACACCGGCGGCGGGGCCGGACAGAATGGTCAGGATGGGGCGGCTGCGCACCTCATCCACGGTCATAACACCGCCGTCGCAGCGCATGACCATCAGGGGGCTCTTGATACCGGCGGACTTGATGCTGTCGTCCGTCATGGTGGCGGCTTCCAGCATTTTCGGCATAATGGAGGCATTGATGACGGCGGTACGGGTCCGGATGCGCAGGCCGTAGAGCTTGGAAATATCGTTGGTCGCGGTTGCGGGGAGGTTTTCCTCCGCGCAGATGCGCACTGCCAGATTCTCGTTGGTCGGGTCATCCACGCTGAAGGCCTCCGCGGCCACAAAGGAGCCGGCCCCCTGGGCCTTCAGGCGCTCCACCGCCGCCCGAATAGCCGCGTCCACATCCTTGGAGGCATCCACATATTCGTTTTCGCTGGGCAGGAACTTTCCGTCGGCCAGCTCAATCTGACCCATGACGGTATCGGATTTGCTCTTTGCGCCCTGCAGGCCGGAGCCAATGGTGATGATGCCAACGTTGGCAACGTCGCCCTCCAGCAGCGCGTTGGTGGCCTGGGTGGTGCCGTGGGCGATGAACACCACGTCCTCCGGGGCAATGTTGTGCTCCTGCATTACCCGGTGCAGCACCTGTACAATACCCGCTGCCACGCCCTCCTTGGCGGAATGGGTGGTGGGAACCTTCACGGTTCCGATGAGCTCGTAGGTATCGTTGTCAATCGCGACGGCATCCGTAAAGGTGCCGCCTACATCTATACCGATTCGGACTTTCATTGTAGTTCTCCTTTTCTCGTTGTGGCATTCTTCGGGAACGCGCGGATAACGGCAGAAAATGTCATCATCCGCCCATTTCGGAAGGTGGGGATTAGAAAACAATCTGTCATTGCGAACCAGTGCGCGCACTGGTGTGGCAATCCCCC
>USQL01000044.1 GCA_900556935.1 uncultured Eubacteriales bacterium
AGCCGGTCCCCGCGGGCCGCCATAATGGCCGCCTCGTTTAATAGGTTGCTCAGGTCCGCGCCGGTAAAGCCGGAGGTTGCCCGGGCAACTGTCCGCAGGCTGACGGTATCGTCCAGCTTCTTGTCCTTGGCATGGACCTTCAGAATCTCCTCCCGGCCCTTCACATCGGGTCGGTTGACCTGAATCTGCCGGTCAAACCGGCCGGGCCGCAGCAGCGCCGGGTCCAGAATGTCCGGACGGTTGGTGGCCGCCAGGACGATGATGCCCTCGGTGTGGCCGAAGCCGTCCATCTCAACCAGGAGCTGGTTCAAAGTCTGCTCCTTTTCATCATGGCCGCCGCCCAGGCCGGTGCCCCGCTTGCGGCCCACCGCGTCGATTTCATCAATGAACACAATGGCCGGGGCCAGCTTCTTGGCCTGTTCGAACAGATCCCGGACACGGCTGGCACCGACACCCACGTACATTTCAACAAAATCAGAGCCGGAAATGGACAGGAACTGGACCCCCGCCTCCCCCGCTACCGCACGGGCAAGCAGGGTCTTGCCGGTACCCGGAGGGCCCACCAGAAGGATGCCATGGGGAATGCGGGCACCGATTTCGGTAAACTTTCCGGGGTTTCGAAGGAAGTCTACAATCTCCTGCAGCTCCTCCTTTTCCTCGTCCGCACCGGCCACATCCGCAAAGGTGACCTTTTTGCCGTCCGGCACCCCAAGCACCGTCCGCGCCTTACCGAAATTCGCCATGGGATTGCTGCCGTTCATCCGGCCCATGAGTACCGTCCACAGCACCAGCAGCACCGCGCCGACAATCAGCAGTGGGAGAATGAAATCATAGGCAGAGAAGCCCTTGTCTGGGGCCACATCATAGCTCAGCAGCACACCCTTCTCGGTCTGCTCCCGAATCAGGTCCCCGTTTTCCCGGAAAAACAGGTCTCGGTCCGCAAGGTTCGCCTTTAACTCCGTCTTGCCGCCCACAGGGGTATTAAGCTCCAGGGTAATGGAATTGTCCCGAATGACAAAGCTTTTGACCTGCTCCTGCTCCAACAGGTCCACGACCTGGGAATAGGGCACCGCGCTGACGGTTGAGGTCATCAGCCCGCTGGCCCAGGAGAGGACCAGAAACAGCACCGCCAGATACAGCACCGTGGGGATTAATTTTTTATAATTCAAATTCAGAAACTCCTTATTTTTCCGTTATACGCCGTATACTTCCGGCTTCAAAACGCCGATATACGGAAGGTTCCGGTAATGTTCGTTGTAGTCCAGGCCATAGCCCACCACAAATTCGTTGGGCACCCGGTAGCCCACATAGTCCGGCTTCAGGGTGATGCCGGGCTTCCGGCGCTCGGGCTTGTCCAGGAAGGTGCAGATTTTTAAGGAAGCGGGGTTCTTGGAAAGCAGATGCCGATAGGTAAAGTCCAGAGAATTGCCGGTATCGTAGATATCCTCCAGAATCAGCACATGGCGGCCCTGGATATCGCTGGAAATGTCCCGCTTGACCTCCATTGTTCCTGTAGAGGTGGTGCCCGCATAGGAGGAAATCCACATGAAGTCCATCTGGCAGGGGACTTTAATCTGCCGAATCATGTCCGCGTAAAAGACAACAACGCCTTTGAGCACGCCGACAATCACCGGGTCCTTGTCCTGATAGTCTCTGGTGAGCTCCTCCCCCAGTTCCTGAATGCGCGCGCGAATCTGCTCCTCAGTGAAAAGAACCTTTAAAATATCATTTTCCATACTCCGAACCTCCGTTTGTTTCCTCTTGGTTGTTTTGACTCAGCCGCACCCGCACAGCGGGAAGCGCCAAGGCCCTGCGGCCCTCATGGACCCCCAGGCCGAAAACCGCCAGAACGCCCTCTTCATCCGCCAGTACCGGTACAAGCGGGCGCTGGGCAGCGGGAATCTTGCGGTCGATATACAATTTTTTAAGCGTCTTTGTGCCGCCGGAAAGGGTGATGCTATCCCCCTCTTTTCGGCCGCGCAAGTAGAGTGCCCCCCGGGGCTGCACCAGAAAGCCGTCTGCCGTTTCCGAAAGGTCCTGGGCAAAGCTGCACACCACAGCTGCCCCCAGTTCCGGAATTTCCGTGCGTCCCGGGCAGCTCAGGCGGTGGGTAGAAAGGGACCTTCCCTGCTCTCGCCTTACCAGGCTGTCATATTCCCGGGCAACGGTCACCCCGCCGGGAAACCGCATAGATGCCGAGGGGTTCCAGTGAAACACCAGGGTTTCCAATTGCAAAATATGGACCTGTTCCGGCTCCTTCACCCCATTTTCCTTCAAAAAGCGCTCCAACAGCCGCCGCCGAAGCGGGGCGGCCATGGTCTGCAATTGAGATACGGGGGGCATTTTCTCCGGAAGCAGCGACTGCAAAAAGGCCTCATCCTGGCGAAGGGTCAGGGCCAAAGCCGAAAGGTTCTCCCCGATTCTGGGGTTTTCCCCATAGAGCAGCGGCATCACCCGGTGCCGGATTCGGTTTCTCAAAAAGGCGTTTTCCCCATTGGAGCTATCCTCCACATGAGGAAGATGGTATTCCTTCAGAAAGGCATCCACATCCCGGCGGGTGACGGAGAGCATCGGGCGGATTACATTTCCGCTGACAGGGGCGATGGCCCCCAGGCCTTTGAGCCCGGTGCCCCGAAGCAGGCGGAGCAGCACCGTTTCGGCGTTGTCGTCAGCGGTGTGGGCCGTGGCCACCTTTCCCGGGAGTCCCCGGAGGAAGGCATACCGTGCCTCTCTGGCGGCAGCCTCCAGGCCCTTCTTTCCGGGTGACACCCGCGCCCCGGAGACATGAATGGGAATGTCGTAGCGCCCACAGAAATCCCGGCAGAACGCTTCGTCCCGGTCCGACTCCTCCCCCCGGAGATGGTGGTTAAAATGGGCCGCCTCCAGGGTGATGTCCAGCTCCTCCTTTAAAAGGTACAGTGAAAACAGGAGCGCCACAGAGTCCGCCCCGCCGGAGAGCGCCACCGTCACCCTGTCCCCGGGGGATAAAAGGCGGTATTCTTTCAGGAAGGCCCGCAGTTTACTCAGCATGCTTCCACTCCCGGTCCGCGAAGGACTGATACTGGCCCACCCACTGGAGCTTGACCGCGCCGGTCTCACCGTGACGGTTTTTCGCCACGATGCACTCGGCAACGCCCTTATCCTCGGTGTTTGGATTATAGTACTCGTCCCGGTAGAGGAACATCACGGAGTCCGCGTCCTGCTCGATAGCGCCGGATTCCCGAAGATCCGACAGAATGGGCCGCTTGTCCGTCCGGCTTTCCACCGCACGGGACAGCTGGCTCAGGCAAATCACGGGAACATTCAGCTCCTTAGCCATGATTTTCAGGGAACGGGAGATTTCGCCCACCACGACCACACGGTTTTCGCTGTTTTTTCCGTAGCCGGAGCCCTGCATCAGCTGCAGGTAGTCGATAATCACCAGGCCTAAGTTATCCAGGCGGCGGCACTTTGCGTTGATGTCCGCAACGGTCACCGTGGGGTTGTCGTCAATTCGGATATCCATACGGCTGAGCTCGTCGGAGGCCATGCAGAGCTTGGTCCACTCCTCGTCACTGAGCTTGCCGGTTGCCAGCTTTTGCAGCTCCACATAGCTCTTGTTGGCCAAAAGTCGCATTGCCAGCTGCTCCCGTGACATTTCCAAATTGAAAATGGCCACGGTTTTCTTGTAGGAATGAGCAACATTGACCCCGATATTCAGGGCAAACGCGGATTTACCCATGGCAGGACGGGCAGCAATCAGCAATAGGTCCGACTTGTTCAGACCGTTAATCTTGCTGTCCAGGTCCTTAAGACCCGTGGACATACCGGCAATGGCGGAATCCGACTGGGAAAGCTCATCCAGGTGGTCAAAAACCTTGTGCAGGGTGGTGCCGATGTGCTCCAGGCTGTCGCCCCGCTCGCCCTTTCGAAGGGCATAGATTTTTTTCTCCGCTGATTCCAGGATCTCCCCGGCAGTGCCCATCTGCTCATAGACCATCTGGGAGATATCTCCCGCCGCCTGGCCCAGGCCGCGAAGCATTGCCTTTTCCTGGACGATATTGGCATATCTGACCACATTTGCGGCGGTCGGGGTGATTTCCATGAGCTGCATCACGTACTCCCGAGAGTTATCGTGATAGTAGCCCAGCTCCTTCAGCTTATCCAAAATGGTAACGGGGTCGATGGTCTCGGAGAAATTGAACATGGTATAGACCGTTTCATAGATCTCCCGGTTCTGTTCCTGGTAAAAATCCTCCGGCTTCAGAATCCCGATGACCTCCGTCACGCACCGGCTATCGATGAGAATGGAGCCCAATACGGCCTGCTCCGCCTCCAACGACTGGGGCTGCTGTTTGGCCATCAATTCTTCATCCATAGTTTCTCTCCTTCGCGCAAGTGAAATTATTTAATAGGATTACGCTTCCTCGATTTTTACAGTCAGAGGGGCGGTAATCTCATAGCCCAGCTTGCAGGTCACGGTATAGGTGCCCACATTCTTGATGGCATCGGCAATGACAATCTTCCGCTTATCCAGATTGATGCCGGTTTTTGCCTTCAAAGCATCGGCAATTTCCTGGTTGGTGATGGAGCCGAAGAGACGGCCGTTGCCGCCGCCCTTGGCCATAACGGTGACGGTCATCTCCCGCAGCTTCTTGGCGGTTTCCATGGCCTCGGCCTTTTCCTTGGCAATGCGCTCCTGGGTGGCCTTATCGTTCATACGCATGGTGTTCACCGCATCGGCGGTCGCCTCGATGGCGATTTTTCTGGGCAGCATATAGTTCCGGGCGTAGCCGTCGGAAACCTCCAGCATCTGGCCCTTCTTGCCCTTTCCACGAACATCCTGCAACAAAATAACTTTCATTTTTCCAATTCTCCTTATTCTTCATAGAAAGCGTCAATCGACGCAATCAGTTTATCCAATGCATCCTTTACGGTAACGCCCTGCATCTGCGCGCCCGCGGTGGCCGCGTTGCCGCCGCCCCCCAGGGGTTCCAGAATCATCTGCACGTTGGCCGTGCCGATGCTGCGGGCAGAAATGATCGTAACGTCTCCGTCGGGATAGAGCACGAAGGAGGCGGTGATGCCGGAAATGTTTAATAGCTCGTCCGCTGCCTGAGCAGCCAGAATCCGGTTGGTCGGCACATCCAGAGCGGCAATGGCCAAATCGTCCCGGTAGAGCTTGGCTTCCTTGATAATCTGATACTTTTCCAGCGTATCATGGAAGTCGTTCTGCAACAATAACTTTACTTCCGTTGTGTCGGCCCCCAGACGGCGCAGGACCGCCGCGGCCTCAAAGGTGCGTTCGCCGGTACGGACGTTAAAGAACTTGGTATCCAGGCAGATACCTGCCATCAGGCTCTTGGCCTCGATGGGCAAAACGTCCCGGCTCTCCACGGCATAGGTCACCAGCTCCGTCACCAGCTCAGATGCCGAAGAGGCGTAGGTCTCGTGGAGGTTGACAACCACGGGGTTAATATAATCCGCCGCCCGCCGGTGGTGGTCCACCACGCAGACCTTAGAAATGGCCTCCAGGAGGGGTTTGAACTCCACCTGGTCCGGGCGGTTGGTATCCACCACAATCAGGATGCTCTTGTTGTCACAGGCAAGCAGCGCATCCTGGCCGGAGAGGAACACATCCCGGTATTCCGGCACGTTGCGCAGCTCCTCCAAAAGTCTGGGACAGGCGTTGTTTTCCAAATCGATGACAATGCTGGCCTTCTTCCCCTTCTTCCGGCACAGGCAGTTGATGCCGACCGCCGCACCCAGGGAATCCAAATCCGCACTACGGTGTCCCATGATAAACACATGGTCGCTCTGGGCAATCAGCTCCATCATGGAGTTGGCCGTCACCCGGGACCGGACCTTGCTGCGGTACTCCGTCTCCTTGCTGCGGCCTCCGTAGAAATCGAAATTAAATCGGTCCTTGATCACCGCCTGGTCACCGCCCCGGCTCAGGGCCATTTCAATGCTCAGAGCCGCAAAGCTGTAGCCCTCCTCAAAGTCCGCGCCATCCACACCCAGACCGATGGAAATGGAGGCGGCCAGTCCGGAAGGGCTGGCGACCTTATGAATCTTTTCCAGAAGGGAGAACTTATCCGCCTTGGCCCGGTCCAAATCCCGCTTCTCAAAGATAAACAGGAACCGGTTCCGCTCCAGGCGGCGCAGAAGGCCCCGGTAATCCTCGGTCCACTGGGTAATGGTGTCGTTCAGGTTGGCGTTGAGCTTGGAAATGGCGCTCTCCGTCAGGTTCTGGGTCATTTCCTCGTAATTATCAATGAGGATAATGGCAATCACAGGGCGGGAGCGGATATACTCGTCCCGCACCTGGTACATTTCCGTCAAATCGCTGAGATACAGCACAGCCAGTCGGCTTCCGGCTGTGCGAAGAAGGCTGCCGTATACTCTGTAGCGGCACTGGCCCAAGGTCACATCCTGGGGTGCCTCATTTTTACCGGCGGTCAGGAAATCCAGGGTGACACCGGGGAGTACATTTTCCAGTCTCTCATCCGACAGGGCCTTCAGGCCGCCGGAAAGCTGGGAAAAACGGTAGTTCTCCCAAACCACCGTCCGGTCATCCATCTGCACCATCAGGGACGGAAGCGGGCCATCCCCCTTGCAGACGCTCTCCAGGGAATCCGGGTCGGACTGCAGGAACTGCTGCAGCGCGCGCTTGCGGTATTGCCGCTCCACCAGATAGAACGTCAGTGTCAGCAGTGCCACCACCAACTCTCCCACACCCAGCCAGGTGCGGCCCGTTAAGAACGAAAGGCCACAGAAGCCAAAGAGGATGATAAAGTAAACGCCCTTCCCAGGCCTGAGCAAATGCTCCAGCTTTTTTCCCATATCCGGGCTCCTTTCCGTGTGCGGTGATAGGTTTTATTATTATATCAAAACAAGTTGCCAATGGCAACTGTTTTTCTGCGCTTTTTCGTCCTCAAAATGTTTACGAAAAATAAATGTATACTTTTGGGGAAAGTTGTGCTATACTATATTGCGAATTGCGCGGGTAGGCAGACCCGGCAGACAAAAGAGACAGGCACGGATGTGCCGCCAGAGGAAGCCCCTTTCCCTTGAACCCTTCGCGTATGCCTCCGGGCGCGCAGGCGACAGACGTTCAAGGCATAATTGCCGTTTTTGCGGCGTGGGGCTGATCTTTTTGGAATATACGCGGGCGTTTCCCGGTGAAAAACGGCGTTTTCAGGGCCTTCTTTTCCCGGCGCGGCTGCTTTGTTTGCTATGTAATTTTACCATTTTTACGTATTTTGAAAGGAGCTATTACACAAATTGGCTGAAAAACTGAAAATTATCCCCCTGGGTGGATTGGACGAAATCGGTAAAAACATTACCGTTCTGGAATACGGCAGAGACATGATTGTGGTGGACTGCGGCGTGGGCTTCCCGGAGGAGGACATGTACGGCGTAGACCTGGTGATTCCCGACTTTTCCTATCTGGTGGCCAACCAGAAGAAGCTGCGGGGCATGTTCATCACCCACGGCCACGAGGACCACATCGGTTCCATCCCCTACTGCATGAAGCAGGTCAACTGCCCCATCCATGGCACCGCCATGACCAATGGCCTGATTAAGCTAAAGCTGGAAGAGCACCATCTGGCGGATACCGTCAAGCTCGTCACCCACAAGCCCGGAGACGTTGTCAAGGCAGGCTGCTTCAGCGTGGAATTCATCCACGTCAACCACTCCATTGCCGACGCGGTGGCCTTTGCCATCAAGACCCCCGTGGGCACCGTGGTGATGACCGGCGATTTTAAAATTGACCCCACCTCCGCCGACGGCATGATGGACCTGGCCCGTCTGGGCGAGCTGGGCAACCAGGGGGTTCTTGCCCTGCTGGCCGACTCCACCAATGTGGAGCGGGCGGGCTATACCCCCAGCGAAAACGTGGTTGCCGAGAGCCTGGACCGGCAATTCCGCAACTGCGACCAGCGGATTATCATCACCACCTTCGCTTCCAACATGCACCGCATTCAGAGCGTGATTTCCACCGCCCAGCGCTATGGCCGGAAGGTGGCCGTCACCGGGCGGAGCATGGAAAATATGCTGAAGGTTGCCCAGGAGCTGGGCTATCTGAAGGTCAAGCAGGGCACAATTGTGGACCTGAATACCATTAAGAGCATCCCGAAAAACAAGCTGGTGATTGTCTCCACCGGTTCCCAGGGCGAAAATATGTCCGCCCTGTATCGGATGGCCTTCTCCACCCACAAGCAGGTGGACATCACCTCCGGAGACCGGATCATTATTTCCGCCTCCGCCATCCCCGGCAACGAAAAGGCCATTTCCCGGATTATCAACGAGCTCTACCGCAAGGGTGCCGACGTGGTGTACGAAAAGAGCGAGGGCCTGCACGTATCCGGCCACGCCTGCCAGGAGGAGCTGAAAATCGTCCATGCCCTGGTAAAGCCCCGGTTCTTCCTGCCCCTCCACGGCGAGCAGCGGCACCTGCAGATTCACGCCAAGCTGGCACAGTCCATGGGCATGAATCCCCGGAACATTCACATTGGTGAAATCGGAACTGTGTTTGAGTTCACCGGCAAATCCTGCAAGGTAAACGGCACCGTTCCCGCGGGGAAGGTCTTCGTAGACGGCACCGGCGTGGGCGATGTGGGCAGCGTGGTTCTGCGGGACCGGAAGCATCTGGCCCAGGACGGCATGATTGTGGTCTGCGTCAATCTGAGCAGTCAGGACGGCAGCGTGGTCTCCGGCCCGGATATCATCACCCGGGGCTTCATCTATGTCAAGGAGTCCGAGGAGCTGATGGATGAGCTGCGTCAGGTGGCCATGGATGCCATCGACCGCTGCCAGCGCAAGCGGGTGCGAGATTGGTCCGCCATCAAGTCCGCCATTAAGAACGACATCAGCGGCTATCTCTTCAAGACCACCAAGCGAAATCCCATGATTCTGCCTGTGATTATGGAAATCTAAAGATTCAGAGGCTGTTAGAAAAGCTTGTCTCTGTGAACCGGTGAGCGAGTCACTGGTATGGTCGTCTCCCGTTTATTTGAAGATCCGGGGGATTGCCACACCAGTGCGCGCGCCGGTTCGCAATGACAGGCTGCTTTCTGGCAGCCTCTATTTTTTGAGGTATATTATGGAATTTTACTTTGCCCCCATGGAGGGGCTGACGGATAGCGTCTACCGGCACCTGCACCACAGGTACTTTCCAGGAATTGACAAATACTATATGCCCTTCTTCTCCCCCACCGTCCACCGCAGCCTGACACCCCGGGAGGCCCGGGAGCTGCCCTTTGCGGACACGGAGAAATTTCTGGCGGTACCCCAGATTCTGGGGAAGAACCCGGAGGATTTTCTCTGGGCCGCCCAGCAGTGCCTGGACCGGGGCTACAAGGAAGTAAACTTAAATCTAGGCTGCCCCTCGGGAACGGTTTTTTCCAAGGGAAAGGGCTCCGGGCTTTTGCGGGACCCGGACAGTCTGGACCGGTTTCTGGAGCGGATTTACGCTGCGGCCCCCCTGCCCATCTCCCTGAAAACCCGGCTGGGTGTAGAAGACCCGGAGGAATTTTCCCGACTCCTGGAAATCTACAACCGATACCCGGTCTCCCTGCTGATTGTCCATCCCCGGGTGCGGAAGGACTTTTACAAGGGGACCGTCCGTATGGAAGCCTTTCAGGAGGCGCTGACACATAGCAAAAATCCCGTCTGCTACAATGGAAACCTCTGCTCTTCGGAGGACATCGCTCTCTTTTCCCGGCGCTTTCCGGCTGTGGACCGGGTGATGCTGGGCCGGGGACTGATTGGAGACCCGGGGATGCTGAGCCCAGGGGGCACAACTGCCCCCGCCCTGGAGGCCTTTTTCGACGAACTTCTGGAGGCTTATACCGAGGTTTTCGGAGGCTCCCGGAACGCCATGTTCCGGTTAAAGGAAAACTGGCGCTATCTTCTGTGCCGGTTTGACAATGCGGAAAAGCCGGGAAAACGCCTGCGCAAAACAACGGATGTATTGGAATACAAGGCCATCACCCATGAAATCTTCCGCAACTGCCCCTTAAAGTCCCGGCTCACACCGGACTGGTAACTATTTTTGCCCCCTCCCGCTTTTCACGGGAGGGGGCAAGTTTTTATTCGTGATTGTGCAGTAACTCGTGGGCCTTGTCCTTAAAGTATCCGTTGTAGAATACGTCCATCAGGGGATTCTCGTCGGACTTGCGGATGATGCGATCCTTATCGGCCTTGTACAGGCCCTTGGCACGGGCAGCCTTGTGTCTGGGGCCGGCGGGGATGGGCTGTCCGCCACCCATGATGCAGCCGCGGCGGCAGGCCATCACCTCAATGAGGTGATATTCCTTTTCCCCGGACTCCACCTGTTCCATCACCTTCCGGGCATTGGCCAGACCGGAGACCACGCAGATTTTTACATCCATGCCGCTATAGGGAATGGTGGCTTCCTTGATGCCCTCGTCGCCACGGATGCCGGAAGCGGCAATGGCGCTCAGGGTTGCCGGGTCATGGTCCGCAGCCAGGCGGCGCAGCACGGCTTCGGTAACGCCGCCGGTGACGCCGAAAATGACACCGCCGCCGGAGGACAGGCCAAAGGGCATGTCGCAGGCCTCGGGCTCAATCTTATCAAAGGCAATGCCAAAGTTTTTAATCATCCGGGTCAGCTCGGTAGTGGTCAGGACCACGTCCGTATCCCGCTCCCCATGGGTATAGGAGTTGGGGCGGACGGCCTCCATCTTCTTGGCGGTGCAGGGCATAATGGAGACCACAAAGGTCTTCTTCCCGGCCGCATGGGCAGGGTCACGGTAGTACTCCTTGATAACCGCGGAGAACATGCCCTGGGGGGAGCGGCAGGTGGAGACATTTTCTTTCATCTCCGGGAATTCGTTGTCCACGAACTTCACCCAGGCGGGGCAGCAGGAAGTAAGCAGCGGCAGCTTTCCGCCGTTTTGCACCCGGTCCAGGAATTCAGCGGACTCCTCCATAACCGTCAGGTCCGCAGAATAGCTGGTGTCGAATACCTCGTCAAAGCCCATGGCGTGCAGGGATGCAACCACCTTGCCCATGGCGTTTTCGCCGTTGGGCAGGCCAAACGCGTCGCCAACCGCCACCCGGACGGCGGGGGCAATCTGGGCAATGACCCGGGTATTGGGGTCACCCAAAGCGGCGTAGACCTCATCCAGGTGGGTACGGATGGTCAGGGCTCCCGTGGGACAGTACACCCGGCACTGGCCGCAGCTGACGCACTGGGTCTGAGACAGCTTTTTATTAAAGGCAGGGGTTACCTCCGCGTCAGTGCCACGGTGGGCAAAGCCCAGAACGCCAACACCCTGAATTTCGCTGCACACCCGGACGCAGTTGCCGCAGAGAATGCACTTATTGGGGTCCCGGACAATGGCAGGAGAGCTGTAGTCCACAGGCTTCATTTCCTTGTAATCCTGGAAGCGGACCTCCCGGACCCCCATCTTATGGGCCAGATCCTGCAAAACGCACTCGCCGGACTTCACACAGGTGGTGCAGTCCCGGCAGTGGGCAGCCAGCAGCAGCTCAATAATCAGCTTCCGGTGGCGGCGCAGGCGCTCGGTATGGGTATAGATCACCATGCCGTCCCTGGGCTCCTCGGAGCAGGAGGCAAAGCACTGGCCCCGGTCATTCTCCACCGTACACAGGCGGCAGGCACCGAAGGTGCTGAGCTCGGAATGGTAGCACAAGGTGGGCATATCGATGCCGGCCTTGCGGATAATGGTCAGAACATTTTTTTCATCGGTAAACTCAACTTTTTTACCGTTAATCGTCATAGTTCCCATGGCTTGCCTCCTTACGCTTCTACATAGATGGCATCGAAGGCGCAGTTTTCCTTACAGGAGCCGCACTTGATGCAGACGGTGGGATCGATATGGTACGGGTTCTTGACCTTGCCGGAGATAGCGTTCACCGGGCAGTTCCGGGCGCACTTGCCGCAGCCCTTACAGAAGTCCGGGTTGATGACATATTTCCTCAGTGCTGTACAGACCTTGGCGCGGCACTTCTTATCCACGATGTGCTCGATGTACTCGTCTCGGAAGGTATTCAAAGTGGAGATAACCGGCAGAGGCGCGGACTTTCCAAGGCCGCACAGGGCCATGGTCTTGACCATGGTTGCCAGCTCCTCCAGCTTATCCAGGTCCTCCATTTCGCCGTTGCCCGCCACAATCTTTTCCAGAATCTCCAGCATCCGCTTGGTACCCTCCCGGCAGGGAACGCACTTGCCGCAGGACTCCCGCTGGGTAAAGGACATGAAGAACCGGGCGACCTCCACCATACAGGTGTGCTCATCCATAACCACCATGCCGCCGGAGCCCACGATAGCATTGAACTTCTTCACGGAGTCAAAGTCCAGCGGCTCGTCCAGATGCTTTTCCGTCAGACAGCCGCCGGAGGGGCCGCCAATCTGGACTGCCTTAAAGGTGGAACCGTTTTTCAGGCCGCCGCCGATATCGAAGATAATCTCTCGGAGGGTCGAACCCATGGGGACTTCAATCAGGCCCGTATTTTCAATGGCACCGGTCAAGGAGAAGGTCTTGGTGCCGGGGCTTCCGGCGGTGCCGATGGAGCGATACCAGTCCGCGCCCTGCAGGATAATCTTGGGGACATTGGCGTAGGTTTCTACGTTGTTCAGCACGGTGGGGCGCTCCCACAGGCCCTTTTCCACGGTTCTGGGAGGCTTGACACGGGGCATACCGCGATTGCCTTCGATAGAAGCCGTCAGCGCCGAGCCCTCGCCGCAGACGAACGCGCCCGCGCCCCGGTTGATATGCAGCCGGAAGGAGAAATCGGAGCCCAGAATATTGTCACCCAGCAGCCCCCGCTCCTCCAGAAGGGCGATGGCATGGCGCAGACGGGCGACGGACATGGGGTACTCCGCCCGGACGTAGATATAGCCGTCGGAGGAGCGGACCGCGTAGGCCGCAATCATCATGCCCTCAATCAGCTTAAAGGGGTCACCCTCCATAACGGAGCCGTCCATAAAGGCACCGGGGTCGCCCTCGTCGCCGTTGCAGACCACATAGCGGATGGGATCCTTCTGGCGGGCCACCTGCTTCCACTTCTTGCCCGCGGGGAAGCCGCCGCCGCCACGGCCGCGGAGTCCGGACTTATCGATTTCGTCAATGACCTGGTCCCGGTCCATCTGGAACATTGCCTTTTCCAGGGCCTTAAAGCCACCGGCAGCCAGGTATTCATCCAGAGACTCCGCATCCAGCTTGCCGCAGTTTTCCAGAACAATCCGGGTCTGCTTGGCAATGAAGGGAATCTCGTCGGGCTGGACATACTTCTTTTCGCCCTTATGGTACAGCAGGCGCTCAATCACGTCGCCGCCGAGAATGGTGCGTTCATAGATTTCCTTACAGTCGTCTGGCTGAACCTTGACGTACTGGACAACCTTGTCCCCCTTCTGGATGCGGACCAGGGGGCCCAGCTCGCAGAAGCCCTGGCAGCCGGTCTTTTTAACACCGATATTGGGCCGATCGTGGCTGTCGTGGGGGGCAAATTCCAGGTCGATGGCCGGGTCATCGGCAATCAGATCCTTCAAAAGGGCATGGATTTTGTTGGAGCCGGTGGCAATACAGCCGGTACCGGAACAGACCAGCACACGGCAGTCATAGCCGTTCATTTCCGCAACGGCTTTTTCCCGATCCCGGGACAGATCTTCAATATTCTGGATCATCAGCCTTTACCTCTCAATTCCGCAATCAGTGCCAGGGCCTTTTCCGGAGTCATCGCCGGATGGACCTGTTCGTTGACCATCATCGTCGGTGCCAGACCGCAGGCACCCAGGCAGGAAACGGTTTCCACCGTGAACATCATGTCATCGGTGGTGTGCTTTTTCTTGCTCAGGCCCAGCTCCTTCCAAAGCGCCTCCAGTACAGGGGTAGAGTGGCGCACATGGCAGGCCGTGCCGTCGCATACCTTAATGACGTATTTACCCTTGGCTTCAAACGAAAAGTTCTCGTAGAAGGTGGCCACGCTGTAGGCCTTGGTTTCGGTTATGCCAATCTGGCTGGCGATGTAGGAGAGGAGCTCACCGGGCAGGTAGCGGTATTCCGCCTGAACATCCTGCATAATGGGAATCAGCGCCTTGGGCTCCTTGCCGTAATGGGCGATGATCTCATCTGTTTTCCGGTAATAGGATTCATTCAGCATATCATATTCCCCCTTCGAAATAGGCGGTTTGATTATAACAAATTTCACAGCTTTTCGCAACTCACCTTCGTCTCATTTGTAAAATATTACTAATTTTCATGCAATATGCTCATTTTGAGCATGAATAATTCTCTCAAAAAATTAGCGTAGGCTTACTAAAAATTTTGTGAATCAGCAATGTATACAAAAAGTGCCCGAAACATTCGTGTAAAAAGCGAATGTTTCGGGCGAATCTCACACTTTCCGTGCGCACGAAAAAAGGAGGCTTCCGTGGGGCGGGACGGTCAAAAGGATGGATTTGCTGTCGCCGGGCTTCCAGGTAAGGGGCATGCCCAGCAGGTCTTCCGAGGAAGCCGGGGCCTTTGCTCCCAGAGCTGCCAGCGGGAGACGGACGGTTTCTTCCCGGTCGGATTTGGAAATCACGCCGACGACCGTGTCATCCCCGGAGAATCTGGCGATGGAGAACACATCCCCCTGGGCGTAGAGGAACTTCATGCCACCGCCACAAAGGGCCGGATGGGCTTTCTTCAGGTGGGCCATGGCCCTGTAGAGCCGGTAGCTCTCCCCTGTCCGGAAATTTCTCTGCCAGGGCATGGGGTAGCGGCAGCCCTCGTTGGAGTCGATGGTGCCGTCGATATTCGCCTCGTCCCCATAGTAGATGGAGGCCGCGCCGGTTAAGAGGAACTGGAACAGCACCGCGCCCCGGAAGTCCGCAAAGGAAATCTGGGGGTTATTGTGCAGTCTCGGGGTATCGTGGCTGTCGAACAAATTAAACTGATTTTCCCAGAGGGCAAAGGGCAGTTTCGCGAGATGCTGCATGACCCGGTGCTCCAAATCCTGGGCCGTCATACGGTAGCGGACCGCCTTCAAAACAGGATTCCGTGACATAAACAGGTCCGGCTCCCCATAGAAGGAGCGGATAACCCGGCCGCAGCCGTAGTAATTCATGGGAGAGTCCCATTCGCTGCCTTGCAGGTACTGGGCGCAGTCCCCCCAGTCCTCCGCAAGGATATAGGCCTGGTCGTTCTCCTGCCGGATGCTCCTGCGAATCTCCGGCCAGAGCTCGTGGGCCAGCTGAATCTCTCCGTTCCGGGCGAAGACATCCGCCACGTCGAAGCGCCAGCCGTCAATGGAATATGGGGGCTTGAGCCATTTTTTCAGGACGGAGTGCTCTCCCCGATAGACGACATCCCGGAGGGAATCGGAGGTGTAGTTCAAAGTTGGCATGGATTCTAAGTCCCACCAGCCGTGGTAATGGTTGTCCTTGTCGAAGAAATAGTAGCCCCGCTCCACAGAATCGGGGTTATTATACGCGCCCTCGGATTTGGGGAAATAGAGGCCGTCCTTATTAAACCACCGATGCGCCGTGCCCGTGTGGTTGATAGAGATATCCAGAATCAGCTTCATGCCGTTTTCGTGGAGCGCCCGGCTCAGGTCCGCCAGGGCCCGGTCTCCGCCGAAATGGGGGTCCACATGGAAATAATCCAGGCAATCGTATTTATGGCAGGAGGGGGCGTAGAAAATGGGGTTTAAGTACAGCGCCGTTACCCCAAGCTCCTTGAGATAGGGGATTTTCTGCTGAATGCCCTGCAGGTCGCCGCCGTAAAAATCCATACAGTGGCCCTGCTCGTAGCTTAGGGGCGTATCCTCCCAGTGCTCCATATGGATGCTGGGGTGGCCATCCTGGGAATATTCCCCGGTTTTGACATCGTTCGTCGGGTCTCCATTGCAGAACCGCTCCGGAAAAATCTGGTAAAATACCGCGTTCTTCACCCAGGCAGGTTGCACATAGTCCGTCAACAGGACAAAATCATAGCTGTGCTCCGGAAGGTAGGTGGTGATCTCCTTCTGGGTATAGAAATAGATCACGTCCTTGCAGACAATGTAAAAATGATACTGCATCCGCTTTTCAATCATCTGCAGGGGGCACTCCCAATAGACAAGGCCATTTCTTTCCTCCGCCCGGTGCATATCCACCTTCAGCTCTCCGCCATTGGGCGTGGAGCGAAGGACCACATGCTCCACAGGGGCATCGGCATACATCCGCAGGCGAATGGTGACGGTTTCATGAAGCTTGGGAGTCGGATTGGACACAAAGGCGGCAGAGCCGTCGGAATAGACACTTTCAAGCCAGGTTTCCATCGTTGGTCTCCTCTCGTTTTTTTCTATTGTACAAAGTTTTTGTTTCTTTCGCAAGATGCAATTTAAAAAGCACCGCGGACGCGGTGCTTTTTAGAATCAGTTATCAAAATAATGCCAGGGATAACAGAAGATGTGGCCGCCGATTTCTCCCCAGACGCTGTCTGTGGTGCGGACCCGACCGTAGAACTGGACCTCCTTGGGAAGCACATAGGGGCCATAGAGGGCCCGGTCGATGGCCTCGTACTGGGCCTGGCCAGGCTTGGCCGTTACAATCAGCTTGTGGGGTACAAACTGGCTTTCGTCGTTGATCATTGCGGTGATGGAGGAGCCAAAATTGCCGGAGACCAGACGGTTGAGAACCACCTCCGCAATGGCCTGCTGGCCGTCCTCGCTCTCGCCCCGGGCCTCGACCCAGATAAGCCTGGCAAGGAGTTTGGTTTCGTCGTCCGTCAGCTTCAGGCTGCCGTATCTGGGCTCTACATACTCACGCACAGGGGGCTCGTAAATAAAGGGGTCCTCCGGCATTTTTGCGGGGTTGAAGATAAACGCGCCATCATAGCCCCAGCAGATTTCGTCTGTGGTAAAGCCATTTTCGAACTTATCAGACAGTCGCCAGCTCTTGCGGTTGGAATTAGAGGGGTCATAGACCATAATCTTGCCCTCTTCGTTAAAGCCCTTCAAAAGGATAAAATGCTGGGAGTTTGTAAACAGCGAATTACCGTTCATCAGCTGAATGACAACCTTGCCCTCCCAAAGAGCTTCCTTGACAAAATTATAGTTCTCCGCCTCCGTCATGGGCAGCTGCAGAGCCTTGGCCATATAGCGGATTCTGTCTACATTGTTTTCCGCCTTTGAACCAAACCACTTGGCCAGCTCATCCGGGTAATACTGGTGGCCGGTGAGGTATGTAGCCACGCTGGCCATACAGCACACGCTGCAGCCGTTATCCTTAATGGTGCCGGAACCGTACAGGACATCCCCATAATCATCCAGGGTGTAGTCCGGGAAAAAGTGCTCGTCCGCGGTCGTCTCCTCCTGGGAAACGGCTGCCTCCTCGCCTTCCTCCGCCAGAGCGGAAAACGGAAACACCTGCACGGTCAGAAGCAGCGCCAGGAACAGAGGAAGCACCTTGGGCCAACACGATTTGTTATTCTTTTGGGAAAAAATGCCCATGTTGCCTCCTTGATTTTCTTCCGGGCCCTGGATTGAATATCGCGGGCCTTGCGTAAACTGGATGAATTATAGCATGGATTCACAAATTTTTCAACAGACGATACCAAAAATTAAGAACCGGAATGTTTAAGATTTGTTTTAGAACGCATCAAATTCCCAGGGTCTGCCCTTTTAGCGCCATCCGTCAAATTCTTCTTGCCAGCTTTTCCGAGTATTCCTGCCGGAACTGGGCAAAGGTGCCCGCATCCAGAGCTTCCCGAATCCGCTCCATCAGCTTGTTGTAAAAATACAGGTTATGCATAACGGACAGGCGCATGGCCAGCATCTCATCCGACACAAACAGGTGCCGGATATAGGCCTTGGAATAGCGGCGGCAGACCGGGCAGTCGCACTGGGGGTCAATGGGGCTGTCGTCCAGCTGATACTTGGCGTTTTTCAGATTGATGGCCCCCTCCCAGGTAAAAAGCCGGGCATGGCGGGCATTCCGGGCAGGCATCACGCAGTCAAAGAAGTCCACGCCCCGGGCCACGGATTCAATGATGTTGGTAGGCGTTCCCACACCCATCAGATACCGGGTCTTGTCCGCGGGCATAAAGGGCTCCACGGCCTCAATGATGTCATACATCTCCTGGGCCGTCTCCCCCACCGCCAGACCGCCGATGGCATAGCCGGGAAGGTCCAGGTCCGCAATGCGCTTCATGTGGTCAATGCGGATGTCCGGATAGGTGCCGCCCTGGTTGATGCCCCAGAGCATCTGGTGGGGATTCACCGTATCCGGCAGACTGTTGAGCCGGGCATTTTCCGCCTTGCAGCGAACCAGCCAGCGATAGGTTCTGTCTACGCTTTTCTGGACATAGTCCCGGGGGGACGGGTTTTCGATGCACTCGTCAAAGGCCATGCAGATATCGCTGCCCAGATTGGACTGAATTTGCATACTCTCCTCCGGGCCCATGAAAATCTTGTGG
>USQL01000045.1 GCA_900556935.1 uncultured Eubacteriales bacterium
ACCGCCCCTCATCAGTCAGGGCTTCGCCCTGCCAGCTTCCCCGGAGGGGAAGCTTCCTTAACCTTCCCCTCCGGGGAAGGTGCCGCCCGAACAGGGCGGCGAATGAGGTGCGGTACAGACTGGCGGGATGAAAAAGCCCGGGCGAATTCGTACAAGCCCTTGGCTCCTCTTCCAGGGGAGCCAAACAAAACAACCGCCCAAAACGGGCGGTTGGGTTATTGGACCTCCTGCATTTCCCGGGCCTGTGCGGCGCGGGCGTTGACCTCCTCCGGGTCCCGGAAGGTTTCGACGGTCTGCTTTAAGGCCCGGCGACAGGTTTCGTCGTCGTCGGTTGCGGCAGCCTTAGCCAGAATTTCCAGCTTTTCCGCGATTTTCGCCGGGTCCAGGGGCTTGTCCCGCTCCACGAAAATCTGGGCGTTGTCGGTTCTGTCCAGCTCCTCGGTTTTGACCAAAAGCTCCTCATAGAGCTTCTCCCCGGGGCGCAGGCCGGTTTCCACAATGTCGATATCCCGGTATGGCTCAAAGCCGCTGAGGCGAATCATGTTTTCCGCCAGCTCCAGAATGTGCACGGGCTTGCCCATGTCCAGCACGAACAGCTCCCCGTGCTTGGCAAAGGCCCCGGAGGTGAGCACCAGCTGGGCGGCCTCCGGAATGGTCATAAAGTAGCGGATAATCCGCTTGTCCGTCAATGTCACGGGCCCGCCGTACATAATCTGCCGTTTAAAGAGGGGAATGACGCTTCCGTTGCTGCCCAGCACGTTTCCAAACCGGGTCGCCGAGCAGTTCATGTTCCCCTGGTGGCTCAGCACCTCCATTTCGCACATCCGCTTGGTGGCCCCCATGACGTTGGTGGGGTTCACCGCCTTGTCGGTGCTGACCATAATAAACTTGGCGCAGCCATATTTTTCCGCCACGTCCAGCAGGTTCTTGGTGCCAAAGACGTTGTTTTTCACCGCCTCGCAGCAGTTGGTTTCCATCAGCGGCACGTGCTTGTGGGCCGCGGCGTGAATCACCACGTCGGGCCGGTACTCCGCGAAGACCTTTTCCAGCTGCCCCCGGTCCAGAACGGTCACAATCTCCACCGACTGCTTCAGGCTGGGGTAACGGATTTTCAGCTCCTGCTGGATATCGTAGGCCCCGTTTTCGTACACATCCAGAATCACCAGATGCCGGGGACCGATTTTGGCAATCTGACGGCTGAGCTCGCTGCCGATGGAGCCGCCGCCGCCGGAAATCAGCACGGTCTTGCCCCGGTAGTAGGCCTTGGTCTCCTCGGTGAGGATTTCGGAAGCCTGCCGGAACAGCAGCTCCTCCGCGTCGAATTCCCGGAGGCTCCGTTTGCCGCCCACCGCCTGGGTGGTGGGGTAGTCATAGGTTTTCAGCTTGCAGCCGGTTTTCTGGTACTGGGTATAGAGCTCCTTTTTCCGCTCCGCCGTGGCGCTGGGGATGGCAAAGACCACCTCCTGGATGTTGTAATCCCGGAAAATCCGCTCGTCCGCCTCGTCGTCGGAAAACACCGGCACGCCGTTGATGGAGCGGCCGATTTTGTTCCGGTCAATGTCCACAAAGAATTTGGCGGTGTAGGCCGCCTGGGGATTGCTGGCCAGGTCCGCGGCCAGCCCCGCGCCCACCCGGCCCGCGCCGATGATGGCGATATTGATGCGCCTGTCCCGCTGGACCATGTCCAGGGGCTCTGCCCGGATGCCGGTCATCTTCCGGGTCACCACCCGCAGAAAGTCCGCCGCCTTAGAGCCGCGGCTGTTGGCATCGTACAGGTACTGGTAAATCTGCCGCATGAGGATATCCCCCAGCAGATTCAGGGCAAACAGCGTCACCGCCCGCAAAAATTCCACATCCCGCAGGGGAAGCAGCCTTTGCAGCAGGAAATACACGCCCCCTGCCAGCACATCATAGCAGATAAGGTTTACATAAAGGTTGTTCCCGCCGTAGCGCCAGACGTTATTATAGGAGTTCCCCAGGGCCCGACAGCCCAGCATACAGGCCGCCGCCAAAAGATAGTGGAGAAAGGCCTCCAGCTTGGTAATGGGATAGTAGCTGCTGGGGTAAAACACCAGCAGCAGCACCGATACAATGGCCAGCATCAGCAGGTCATAGCCCATGAGCATCAGCGCGTGGGTGCTGACGGAGGGGCTGAGTTTCTTTTTCTTCATTCCGTACTCTTCCTGTTACAGGCCCAGCAAAATGCGGAGATAGGGCGTTACGCTGCCCCTCACCGCAACCAACAGGCCAAAATGTTTTTTCAGATAATAAAACCAGGGTCCCACCGGGTCACCCTTGACGCTTTCCTTCCGGCGGAGCCGTTCCCTCCGGGGCAGCTCCCGATTGTACCAGGTCCCCTCCGGCGGATTGTCCCGGCAAAGGCCCACAAAGTCTTCCGATACATACAGCCGTCCCCCCGCCTTCCGCAGGGCAAAGCCGTAGTCGAAATCCCCCAGGGAGTGGTGGTAGTGGGGGTCCATGGTGCCGGTTTTCCGGAACAGGGCATAGGGAATCAGAACGCAGTTGGCGTTCATGGTGTCCGCCTCCGTCTCCTCCCCCGGGTTCAAAAACCGGTAGCGGATGCCCTTTTCATAGAGGATGCCGCTGTAGCTCAGCTTTCCCTCGTCGTCCCGGGTGGCCCCGACTATGACGGCATCCCCCTTCTCCCGGCTCTGCCGGGAAAGGGCCTCGATGCAGCCGGGGAAAAAGGCCACATCGTCGTTCATCATCAAAAGATAGTCAAATTCCTCTTTGCTCTCCAGCAGCGCCGACATCCCAAGGCCCATGCCCCGGGAATAAAAAAGGCTGCCGTCCCCCTTTAAAACCCTTACCTCCGCCCCAAAGGGCTCGGTTTGCAGCATGTTTTCCGTGCCGTCGGTGCTGCCGTCATCCACCACCAGGAAGGTAAAGCGGATATTGGGATTCCCCGATACCAGGCTTTGGATGGCCTGCCGGGTCTTCTCCCTCCGGTTGAAGCAGGTAAAAAGCGCCAAAACAGATTGCATGTTCTTCCCCCTTTACAAGCCGAACATGGGCCGGGTGTCCTCTTCCACAGATTCCCTGGGATAGGCATAGGGCCCCTTGTCAAAGTGCCGGTTCAGGGGCCGCCCCGCCACGGCAAAGGCCTTCCGGTAGCCCGCGAAGGCCGTGAGCTTCAAAATATTCTCGTTGTACTGCCCGTGGGAATAGGCAAACAGATCGCATTTCTTCCCCAAAAGGGCCTCCAGCCGCTGCTTGCTGGCGAAAATTTCCTCCGCCTGTTCCTCCGGGGTGCACTCCGTCAAAATCCGGTGCCGGGAGCCATGAACCCCGACGGTCACCAGAGGGTCTTTGGAGAGCTCCAGAAGCTGCTCCCGGCTTAAATACCCGGGCGTTCCCACCGTGTGGCTCAGGATGAACACCGTAAAGGGAATGTCCCTCTCCCGGAGAATGGGGTAGGCCACGGTATAGGTGTCCTCCAGCCCGTCGTCAAAGGTAATGGCCGCCCGGCGGGCGTAGCTCTTGTCCCCCGCCACCTGGTCTAAGGGGGCGTAGGGGCCGTGGGAATCCAGGAATTTCACAAAGGCATCCGTTTCCAGCTTGCAGGTACTCCGCTCCACCGTCGGGTGCAGGGTCACATGGTGGAACATATAGATGTCCCCGCAGGGGGGGATATGCCAGAACACATTCAAAACCCGCTTGATTTGCGCTTTCCGTCTCGCGTCCATACTCACATGCTCCCCTCGTGCTTCAATACCACCAGGACGGTCTTCACCAGAATCTTAAAGTCCAGCCCCAGGGACCACTGGTCGATATACTTGGTGTCCAGCCGGACAATCTCCTCGAAATCCGTAATGTTGCTTCTGCCGGACACCTGCCACATGCCGGTGATGCCGGGCCGCATGGCCATCCTGGCCCGGTGGTGGTCCTCATAGATGGCCCATTCGTCCTTTGTAGGGGGCCGGGTGCCCACTAGGCTCATATCCCCTTTGAGCACATTCAAAAACTGGGGGAATTCATCCAGGCTGGTCTTCCGGATGAACTCACCGATGCCGGTTTTCTTTGTGCCGTCGGGGAGAATTTTGTTGCCGATAATCCGGGGGTCCCAGTCCAGCTTGAACATATAGCCGCCGGAAACCCGGTTTTCCTTCAAATACTGCTTTTTCACCTCGTCCGCGTTGGGCACCATGCTGCGGAACTTGTACATCTTAAAGACCTTGCCGTTGCGGCCAATCCGCTCCTGGGTGTAGAAGATAGGCCCCGGAGAAGCAATATAGATGGCAGGGCCGATAAACAGGGTCAGAATGGCGGTGAACAGGCAGCCAACCAGTCCGCCGACGATATCCGTCAGCCGCTTCAACGCCGCGGCCCCAAAGCCGATGCGGTTGCGGAAGGCGGTGAGCACATCGTATTCCCCCAGCACCTCTACGGTCTTGGTGCCGCCTAAAAGGCTGCTCAAAAAGCCCAGATTCAGGTGGACCGTAATGCCCATGGAGGCCACCGCCTGGGCAAGCTCCAGGGTTTCCGCCTCCGGCGGAAGCAGGAACAAAACCTCGTCCACCCAGTTTTTCCGAATCCAGGAGTCTGCCTGGGCGAAGCCGGAGACAACCTTCAGTGCCGTGTCCCCCTGGTCCCCGTCGGCAAGGATCACCCCCGCCAGGCGGTAGGTGCTGTACTGCCCCTCCCGAATCTGCTTTTCAAGCCCAGGCAGGTCCTTTTTTGCCGCCACAATCAGCAGCGAGCTTCCGGAATTGGGCACCACATGCCGCACATAGTACCATTTATAAAGGCACCGGGTGGCAAAGCTCACCACGAAATAGATGGAGCAGGAGTAAAGGAAATTCTTCCGGGAGTAGAAGCCGCCCATTTTCACCACGAAGAAAATCAGCGCCTCAATAGCAAAGACCATGGCGGTATTCTTCACCGTGGCGCAGAATTCCGCGAACAGCCCCCGCTTCTGCACCTCATTCATGGTGCTGCCCAGCACAATCACCAGGAAATCCAGCACCGGCATTCCAAACAGCAGCAGCAGATATTCCGGGCTCCCCGTCAGGTTAAAATCCGTAGGAATATAGACATAGTACGCCGCAATCAGGGACAGGAACATGGAAACCATGTCCAAAAGGATATAGTCCCAGTATTTTGTCCACGGCAGGCCAGACTTCTGATACATAGTTTCTCCTTCCAGAACCGCAAAAATGCGCAAAAACCCATAATTACGCCTATTATACCAAACACCTCAGCAGAATGCAAGCAAAAGCGGTGAATACTTCCGGGCAGATGGGAAATACTGTTTCTGAAAAGGCGGTGCTTGGATGGAAGAATTTTCGTTGGAAACTAAAATTGTCGCCGGGGCCGGGGCAATTTCCGCTCTGGGGCAGCTGGGGGCCAAACGGCTGTTTCTGGTGACGGACCCCTTCTTTATGAAAAACGGTACGGCGAGGCTTGTGGCCCAGGCCTCCGGTGCCGGGGAGACGGAATATTTTGACCATATTTCCCCGGACCCCACCGTGGAGCTGGCGGCGGAGGGCACGGCGCGGCTCAAAGCCTTTGCCCCCGACCTGCTGGTTGCCCTGGGCGGCGGCAGCGCCATGGACTGCGCCAAGGCCATGGCCTACTTTGGCGGCAGGGACATCCCCTTAGCCGCCATCCCCACCACCTCCGGCTCCGGCTCGGAGGCAACGGATTTTGCGGTGCTGACCCACGGCAAGACCAAATATCCCCTGGTGGATCCCCGTCTCCGGCCAAAGCTCGCCATTCTGGACAGCGACCTTCTGCGGGAGCTGCCCCCGGCCCTGATTGCGGACACCGGCTTTGACGTGCTGACCCACGCCGTGGAGAGCGCCACCGCCCCGGGGGCCGGAACCATCCCGGGACTGCTGGCCGCCGAGGCCTTCCGGACGGCCTACGCCTGTCTCCCCGCCTCCTACGCCGGGGACACCTCCGTCCGCCTGCGGCTGCACATGGCCTCCACCCTGGCAGGGATTGCCTTCTCCCATACGGGTCTTGGGCTGTGCCACGCCATGTCCCACGCCCTGGGGGCCCGGTTTCACGTGCCCCACGGGCGGCTCAACGCCATTTTGCTCCCCGCCGTCATCGCCAGCAACGCCCAGGGGGCGGGCAGCGGCTATGCCCGCCTGGCCCGGGCGGCGGGGCTGGGTGGCAGCGCCGACGTGGTTGCCCTGCGGAACCTGAAAAACGGCCTTATCCGGCTTCGCCGGGAACTGGGCCTCCCCCAGACCCTGGCCCAGGCCGGGGTCTCCCCGGGGCAGGTCTGGGGCGACAGCAAGGCCATTGTGGAGACAGTACTCTCAGACCCCTGCTGCAAGACAAACCCCGTCCCCGTGGAGGATTTTCAGGTCCGCCGCATTCTGGAGGAGGTGACCGGCAATCTCTGAGCTTTTAAGCGTGGGGCTGGACGTGGGCACCACCTCCACCCAGATGATCGTCTCCCGGCTGCAAATCGAAAACCGTGCCTCGGAATTCGCCGTGCCGGACCTGGTGATTTCCGGCCGAACCGTGCTCTATGAAAGCCCGGTCCACTTTACCCCCCTTCTGTCCCAGGACCGCATCGACGGCGAACAGCTGCGGGAGCTGGTGCTCGCCGAATACGCCCGGGCGGGCATCACCCGGGAACAGGTGGATACCGGGGCCGTAATTGTCACCGGGGAAACCAGCCGGAAGGAAAACGCCGCCCAGGTGACCCGGGCCCTGTCGGACCTGGCCGGGGACTTCGTGGTGGCCGCCGCCGGGCCGGACCTGGAAAGCGTCCTGGCCGCCCGGGGGGCCGGTGCCGTGGAGCGCAGCCGGGAAACCGGAAAGACCGTCCTGCACATGGACATCGGCGGCGGCACCGCCAACCTGTGCCTGATTCGCGCCGGAGAGATTGCCGCCACCGGCTGCTTAAACGTAGGCGGGCGGCTGGTAAAGCTGGACCCGGAGGGGAAGGTCACCTACGTCTCCCCGGTGCTTGCGGGGCTCTGGGACTGCCCCGTGGGCAGCGTCCCGAGGAAAGACCGAATGCGTGCCCTTGCCGCCCTCCTAACCCACGCCCTGGAGGCGGCGGCGGGTCTGCGGGAGGAGCCGGGGCTGCTGAAAGCCCTGACCACGGAAGGGACCGCCCCCCTACCCCTGCAAAGGAACGGTGAGGCGGTCATCCCCTCCTTCTCCGGCGGGGTGGCCGACTGCATCGCCCGGGACTTCCCGCCCCTGGAATTCGGGGACATCGGCCCCCGGCTGGGCCGGGCCATCCGGGAGAGCGCCCTGTGCGGGGGCGAGTACCTTCTGGGTGCCCAGACCATCCGGGCCACCGTCATCGGGGCCGGGTGCCACAGCGCCACGCTCTCAGGCAGCACCGTGTTCTGCCGGGATGTGGGCCTGCCCCTGCAGAACCTGCGGGTCCTCCACTGGACCCCCGGCACGCCCCCGCCGGTTCTCCCGGAGGAGGGCGGGTGCCTGGCCATGGCCGGCCTGGCCGCCCCAAGCTATGAGGAGGTGGTCCGCCTTGCCGAGGCCATTGCCGAGGCGTACCCCGCAGGCCCCCTTCTGCTCTGTCTGGAGGAGGATATGGCCAAGGCCCTGGGCCAGGCCCTGGCCGGAAGGACCAAACAGCCCATTTTGTGCATCGACCGGGTCCGCCTGCCCCCGGGAAGCTACCTGGACGTGGGCACCCCCACAGGCCCCGCCTTCCCGGTGGTGGTAAAGACTCTGGTATTCGGAAAGGAACCCCAAACATGAACAAGGAAGAACTATCCGCCCTGGTTGCGGAGCTTTTAAGCAGCATGGGCGCGGAGCCCGCCGTGAAAGGCAGCGACTACCGCCCCACCCAGCCGGGCCCTCAGCAGACAGATGCCATCGAAAGCGAGGGCTTTGTGCCGGATGTCAGCAAATTGGACCTGCGGAAGCTGTATCTGACGGAAAATCCCGCGGACGGGCCACGTTTTCTGGCCATGAAGGCCAAAACCCCCGCCCGGCTCGGCTGCGGCAAGGCCGGGGCCCGATACAAAACCCTGACCATGCTCCGCTTCCGGGCAGACCACGCTGCGGCCCAGGACACGGTTTTCAGCCAGGTGCCGGAGGACTACGCGGCAAAGCACGGCTTCATAGCCGTGCAGACCAAATGCCAAAGCAAGGACGAATATCTCACCCGGCCGGACCTGGGCCGGTGCTTCGATGAAGAAAACCAAAGCATTCTCCGGCACTCCCTTCCCCAAAATCCCCAGGTGCAGCTGGTAGTGGGGGACGGGCTGTCCTCCGCCGCCATTGTGGAAAACGCGGCGGACTGCTTAGCCGCCATTCAGGAGGGGCTGAAACTCCGGCACATCGACTTTGGCCCCACCGTCTTCGTCCGGTACTGCCGGGTGGGGGCCGGGGATGCCATCGGGGATGTTACAAACGCCCAGGTGGTTTGTATGCTGGTGGGCGAGCGTCCGGGGCTGGTGACGGATAAGAGCATGTCCTGCTATATCACCTACGGGGCCCGGACGGGCGTGCTGGAATCCTGCCGGACGGTGGTCAGCAACATCCACGCCCAGGGCACCCCCGCCGTGGAGGCCGGGGCCCACATCGCCGGGCTTCTGGAAACCATCCTTCAAAAGAAGGCTTCCGGTGTGGCCCTCTACGGGGAGGCCGTGGGATGACCCCCGTCAAGGTTCTGGCGGTGCGCTACCTGCAAAACGTCTCCCCCGGCCTGGCCCATGCCCTGGGCACCGACGCAAGATGCCTGGCCATGCTGACAACGGACTGCGATGATGCCACCTATATTGCCCTGGATGCCGCCACGAAAGCAGCCTCGGCCCTAGTTTGCTACGCCAGAAGCTTCTACGCTGGGGCCTCCAACGCCAGCCAGCCCTACGCCGGGGAGGTCATCGGCATTCTGGGTGCCGCCACCCCGGGGGATGCCCGCAGCGCCATGGAGGCGGCGCTGAGCGCTTTGAAAGAACTGGGCTTTACCGAGTATAACGGCGTGAGCTACCTCGCCCACACCGTCAGCAGCGCGGGCAGCTTCCTTTCCCAGGAGGCCGGGGTCCCCCTGGGCAGCGCCCTGGCCTATCTGATTGCCCCGCCTCTGGAAAGCGTCTACGGCCTGGACGCGGCCCTGAAGGCTGCGGACGTGCGCCTGTGCCGCCTGTACGCCCCGCCCAGCCAGACCAATTTCGGCGGCGGCCTTCTCACCGGCACCCAGTCCGCCTGCACCGCCGCCTGCCAGGCCTTCGCCCAGGCGGTAGAGGAAGTAGCAAGGTTTCCGAAATAGAACAGCACCGCTGAAAAAGTCGTGTCATTGCGAGCCAGTCCGCAGACTGGTGTGGCAATCCCCCGGATCTTCAAACTTTTTAAGCAGAAAATCAGGGCTTTTACTTCTAACCGGGGGATTGCCACACCAGTGACATCGGTCACTGGTTCGCAATGACAGCATTACTCTGAACTCCAAATTCTGAAAGGACGAAACAATATGGATACCAATTCTCTTGGAATGATTGAAACAAAGGGCCTGGTCGGGGCCATTGAAGCGGCGGATGCCATGGTGAAATCCGCCAATGTCCAGCTGGTGGGCAAGGAGCAGGTGGGCGGCGGCCTGGTCACCGTCATGGTCCGGGGGGACGTGGGTGCCGTCAAAGCCGCCACCGATGCCGGGGCCGCGGCGGCGGAAAAGGTTGGGGAGCTGATTTCCGTCCACGTCATCGCCCGGCCCCACGTAGAGGTGGACAACATTCTCCCCAAGGCCCGCACCACGGGAACCGCCCAGGGGAAATAAGCCGTGCTCTACACCCTGGACCAAGTAAGGGAGAACCTGCGCACCCGGGACGGAAAGCGGGTCTTCTTTCTGGGCACCGGTGACCAACTCACCAGCACCGCCCGGGACTATTTGCAGCGGGAGCGCATTGAAATTCTCCCCGCCGCCCAAGCGAAAATCACCCGCTACCGGGGCCCCGACGGCTGCTTTTACGAGGGGAAGCCGGAGTTTCTGACCCAGCTGAGCGGGGACCTGCTGGTGCCCAAAACCCACCCCCGGATTGTCTTCCGGGGGAAGCTGGACACCCTGGAGGCCCAGCTGCTGCTGGCCATTCGGGCCCTTCCGGAGGAAAGCGGGGCGCTGACGGAGATTTTAACCCGAGTCCGGGAGATTCTGCGGGCCGAGGTACTGGAAACGCCCCTGGAGGAAAAGCCATTGTGCGGCCTCCGGCAGGAGGAGATCCGCACCCGGAGTCAGCACCCCCAGGACTATTTCGGCATCCCCCACTTTATGCCCTCCCCGGAGGACCCCGCCTCCGTTCTCCGGCTCAACGCCCTGCGGGCCCAGGTTCGGGAGGCCGAGCTCTCCGCCGCCGCGGCCTTTGGCCGGGAGCGGGAGGACCTTCTCCGGGCGCTGAACCGGCTGAGCAGCCTTCTCTATGTTCTCATGCTCCAAATCAAAGGAGGGAGTCACCCATGATACTGAAAACCACCCTTTTGGGGAAGACATATGTATTCCGGGACTTAAAGCAGGTTCTGGCCAAGGCCAACGAGGAGAAAACCGGCGACAGCCTGGCCGGCCTTGCCGCGGAGAGTGCCCAGGAGCGGGTGGCCGCCAAGGTCGTCCTTGCCGGAATCACGCTCCAAGAGCTTCGGGAAAATCCGGCGGTGCCCTACGAGGCCGACGAGGTCACAAGAATCATTCAGGATGACCTGAATCTGCCGGAGTACGAAAAAATCAAGGGTCTCACCGTGTCCCAGCTCCGGGAATGGATTCTGGACGAAGGCACCACCGGGGCGGACATCCGGCGGGTCAGCCGGGGTCTGACGGCGGAGATGGCCGCGGCGGTGTGCAAGCTCATGAGCAACCTGGACCTTGTCTACGCCGCCCGGAAAATCACCGTCACCGCCCACTGCAACACCACCATCGGTCTTCCCGGGACCCTGAGCTGCCGCCTGCAGCCCAACCACACCACCGACGACCCGGAAGGCATCACCGCCTCCGTCTTGGAGGGTCTGAGCTTTGGGGCCGGGGACGCGGTCATCGGCCTGAACCCGGTGACGGACTCCCCGGAACAGGCGGGGAAAATCCTCCGCCGCTTCCAGGAAATCAAAGAGCACTGGGCCATCCCCACCCAGATTTGCGTTCTGGCCCACGTCACCGCCCAGATGAAGGCCGTGGAGCAGGGCGCGCCCTGCGACCTGATTTTCCAGTCCATCGCCGGAAGCCAGAAGGGCAACGAGGCCTTCGGCTTCTCCGCCAAAACCCTGGCGGAGGCCCGGGCGCTGATGCTGCAAAGAGGCACGGCGGAGGGGCCCAACGTGCTCTACTTTGAAACCGGCCAAGGCTCGGAGCTGAGCAGTCTCGCCCATTATGACACGGACCAGGTGACCATGGAGGCCCGGTGCTACGGCTTCGCGCGGCACTTTGCCCCCTTCCTTGTGAACACCGTGGTGGGCTTTATCGGGCCGGAATACCTGTACGATGCCCGGCAGGTGACCCGGGCGGGACTGGAAGACCACTTTATGGGCAAGCTCTTAGGGGTCAGCATGGGCTGCGACTGCTGCTACACCAACCACATGAAGGCAGACCAGAACGACATTGAAAACCTGGCCGCCCTGCTGACCCTGGCCGGATGCAACTACTTTATGGGCATCCCCCACGGGGACGACATCATGCTCAACTACCAGACCACCGGCTTCCGGGACACCGCCGCCCTGCGGGAGATCACCGGCAAGACCGCCATCCCGGAATTCCAGCGGTGGCTGGAAAAAATGGGCTTCGTAGAAAACGGGCACCTGACGCGAAAAGCCGGGGATGGGTCGAGCCTACTGTATTAGGAGGGAACAACGTGAATTTGGATTCCGATTTGCTGGCCCGGCAGGAGGCCCGAGGTCTGGCGAGAAAGGCCGCCCTTGCCCAGCAGGCACTGGATGCCATGTCGGCAGAGCAGCTGGACGAAATCGTCCGGGCCATGGCCCAGGCCTTTGGGCCGGAGTGTGCCGGTCTTGCCAAGCTGGCCGTGGAGGAGACGGGCTTCGGCAACACCCAGGATAAAACCGAGAAAAACCGCTTTGCCTGCCAGACGGTTTGGCAGGCCATTGCCCCCATGAAAACCCGGGGGCTGCTGCGGGAAATCCCTGAAAAACGGCTGTGGGAAATCGGCGTGCCCGTGGGGGTCATCGCCGCCATTGTCCCCAGCACCAACCCCACCTCCACCGTGTGCTACAAGGCGCTGATTGCCCTGAAGGCGGGCTGCGCCATCGTCTTCTCTCCCCACCCCAAGGCGGCCAAGTGTACCCGGGCGGCGGTGGAGATTCTGGCCCGGGCGGCGGAACAGGCCGGGGCCCCCGCCGGGTGCATCGGCTGCCTCAGTGTCAACCAGATGGCGGGCACCCAGGAGCTGATGGCTGCCCCGGAAGTAAAGCTGATTCTGGCCACCGGCGGCCCCGGCATGGTCCGGGCCGCCTATTCCTCCGGAAAGCCCGCCATTGGCGTGGGGGCCGGGAACGGCCCTGCCTATATCCACACCTCCGCGGACGTGCCCCGGGCGGTCCGGGAGATTGTCCGCTCCAAAACCTTTGACAACGGCACCGTCTGCGCCTCCGAGCAGAGCATCATTGTGGAGAGAAGCATGGAGGCCCCGGTTCTGGAGGAGTGCCGCCGTCAGGGAATCTATCTGATGCCCACGGAGGAGGCAAACAGACTTTCCAAGCTCCTGTTCAAGCCCACCGGGGGCTTAAATCCGGAGATCGTGGGAAAAAGCGCCATCTATCTTGCGGAAAAGGCGGGCTTTTCCGTGCCAAAGGATACCAAAATCCTGATGGCCCGGGAGCAGGAGGCGGGGCCCACCCGGCCCTATTCCATGGAAAAGCTCTGCCCCGTGCTGGCCTTTTTCGTACTGGACAGCGAGGATGCGGTGCTCAAAAAAGCCATTGAGGTCCTGCGCCACGAAGGCAGCGGCCACACCTTCGCCATCCACGCCCGGGATGAATCGGTGATTCGCAGATTCGCCCTGCAAATCCCCGTGTCCAGGTTCCTGGTCAACGCCCCGGCGGCCCTGGGGGGCATCGGGGCCGCCACAGGGCTGTTCCCCGCCCTGACCCTGGGCTGCGGTGCCGTGGGCGGCAGCAGCTCCTCCAACAACATTTCCCCTCTGGACCTTATCAACATTCGCCGGGTCGCCTGGGGCACGGAGGAGGTCCCCCACGTCCCCGAGGGCCCGGACAGCGAGCTGGTAGAGCTGCTGACCCAGAAGATTTTGGAGAGATTGGGGTAAGGAGGGATAGGCATGGATTTAAACAAGCTGACGGAAGCTGTTTGCAGTCAGCTTTTTATTGAGCTGGAAGCCTCCGGGCGGCATGTGCATTTGACGAAGGAGCAGGCCCAGACGCTCTTTGGGCACGGCCTGACACCGGAACGGCCCTTAAGTCAGCCGGGGCAGTTCCTGGCCCGGGAACGGGTAACGGTGCAGGGCCCCAAGGGGGAATTCCGGAATGTGGCCGTGCTGGGGCCGGAGCGAACGACGGGGCAGGTGGAGATTTCCCTGACCGACGGCAGGGTCTTAGGCATCGCCGCCCCGGTGCGGCTGTCCGGGAACATTTCCGGCACCCCGGGGGCAATTTTGGAAGGGCCAAGGGGCACGGTGCGCCTTTCCCAGGGGGTGATTGTCGCCCAGCGGCACGTGCATCTGACCCCCCAGGCGGCGGAACACTTTGGGGTGAAGCACGGCCAGCTTGTCCGGCTGCGGGCGCTGACGGACCGGCCCCTGGTTTTTGAGGAGGTCGCCGTCCGGGTCAGTCCCGACTTTGCCCCCTATGCCCACCTGGACTACGACGAGGCCAACGCCTGCGGCTTCCGGAAGGGCGATTTTGGGAGGATCGAACCATGCGGGCGCTGCTGATTGGCCGGGAGCCGGAGGCAGCCCTAGGGCTGGAATATACCAAGGAGCCGCCCTTTGACGCGGTGGTGCTGGGCTCTCTGCGCCTGGGGGAGCTGCTGCGATTCCGGAACGAAGCCGTTCTGGAGGCCCTTTCTCAGGGGAAACCCGTCTATCTCTACACCCCGGGGCTTCCCGAGAGCCCCAAGAACCGGGCCCTGTCCGGCTCCCTGGCGGCGGCCCAGCGGGAGCTGAAAAACTGGGGGGTTCTGTTCACCGACGGAGGACGAAAAAAGCTTGTCACCGCCGAGGAGGCCCGCGTCCTCCGGGCCCAGGGCCGCCGCCCGGGGCCCGACGCGGTGCTGACCCCTCTGGCGAAGGAAATTATGGAGGGAATGTATGAAAATCGGTAATGTGGTGGGCTCCATCTGGGCCACCCGAAAAGCCGCCTGCCTGCAGGGCCAGACCTTTCTGGTGGTCCGTTCCGGCTCCGAGGAGCTGGTGGCCGCGGACCAGGTGGGGGCCGGGCCGGGGGACCAGGTGCTCCTTGCCACCGGCACCGTGGCCTCCCGGTACTGCATGGATGCCCCGGTGGATGCGGCGGTGGTGGCGATTCTCGACGGCAAGGAGCGGAAATAGCCCATGTTTCACAAGGTTTTGATTTCCGTCATGGCCGTGTTTGCTCTGTTGGGCGGCATTGACCGCATCCTGGGCAACCGGTTTGGCCTTGGCCCCCGGTTTGAGGAGGGCATCCTCTCCATGGGCACCCTGGCCCTGGCCATGATTGGTATTGTGTGTCTGGCCCCGGTGCTGGCAGGGCTCCTTAGACCCATTGTGGTGCCGGTGTACCGCTTCCTGGGAGCGGACCCCGCCATGTTCGCCGGGACCATCCTGGCCTGCGACATGGGCGGCGGGGCCCTGGCGAAAGCCCTGGCGGAGAGCCCGGAGGCCGCGGGGCTGGGAGGCGTGATTACCGGCTCCATGCTGGGGGCCACGGTGGTCTTTACCATCCCCGTCGCCATGGGGCTTTTGAAGCCCGAGGACCGGCCCGCCATGGCCAAGGGGATTCTCTGCGGCGTGATTGCCATCCCCGCGGGAGTGCTGGCCGGAGGGCTCACCGCCGGATATCCCCTGGGGATGGTGGGGCGCAACCTCATCCCCATTGTGCTCATCGCCCTGCTCATTGCCCTGGGGCTCTGGCGGGTGGAAGGGGCCATGGTGTCCGCCTTTACGGTCTTCGGCAAAATCGTCGTCGCCATCGTCACCCTGGGGCTTTCCGCCGCCATTGTGGAGGAATTAACCGGCTTTGTGCTGATTCCGGGGCTTGCCCCCCTTTCCGAGGGCTTTGAGACCGTGGGGGCCATCGCCATTGTGCTGGCCGGGGCCTTTCCCCTGGTGGCCGTGCTGACAAAGCTTCTCAGAGTGCCGCTTCTCAAATTGGGGGCGCTTCTGGGCATCAACGACACCGCGGCGGCGGGACTGGTGGCGACGCTTGCCAACTCCATCGCCACCTTTGACACGGTAAAGGATATGGACAGCCGCGGCAAGGTAGTAAACATCGCCTTTGCCGTCCCCGCCGCCTTTGTCTTCGGAGACCACCTGGGCTTCACCGCCGGGTTTGCCCCGGAGCTTCTGGGGGCCATGATTGTGGGAAAGCTGGTTGGCGGCATCGCCGCCGTGGCAATTGCCCTGCTATTGACCAAATAAATTCTTCGTTATCGCACTGTAGGGGCGGCTATCAGCCGCCCGCCAACCGACGGAACTGAATGTTTTATACTAACAGCTCAGGCCCGATACGTTTCGGGCGGCTGGTAGCCGCCCCTACAGCAAATTGCTTGAATTTGTTCCGGCAATTTTGATTCGTGCGATTGTCGTGCAGGCTTTTAAAAATTCCTTGACAAAGCGTCTGATTGCGGGCTATAATGGTGGATAATATCGGCGATGAAGAGAAGAGTACCTTGCGGAAGCGCTTAGAGAGCCCTTGGGTGGTGAAAAAGGGTGCGCAGAGGCGGGGGAACATGGTCTTGGAGCCGAGGGGTCGATAGGTAGGCCCTTCCGGGTGCGCCCGTTATCGCGTCAATGAGGCAGATTTTCTGCAAATCAAGGTGGTACCGCGTCAATTTTTGTCGCCCTTGGGTTTTCCTGAGGGCGGCTTTCTATTTTTATCAAAGGAGGATTTTCTATGTGTAAAGAATGCAAAGAAAAATTCTACATTACAACCCCCATCTACTATCCCTCGGCAAAGCTGCACATCGGCCACACCTACTGCACCGTGGCCACCGATGCCATGGCCCGCTACAAGCGGCTGAAGGGCTACGATGTCATGTTCCTCACCGGCACCGACGAGCACGGCCAGAAGATTGAGGACAAGGCCAAGGAGGCCGGTGTCACGCCCCAGCAATTTGTGGACAACATCGTAGAGGGCCCCGGCGGCGTGCTGGACCTGTGGAAGCTGATGAACATCTCCTACGATCGATTCATCCGCACCACCGACGACTACCACGTAGAGGCCATCCAGAAGATTTTCAAGAAGATGCACGAGAACGGCGACATCTACAAGGGCACCTACAAGGGCAAGTACTGCAAGCCCTGCGAGAGCTTCTGGACCGAGAGCCAGCTGGTGGACGGCAAGTGCCCCGACTGCGGCCGGGAGGTGCAGGACGCGGAGGAAGAGGCCTATTTCTTCCGGCTGAGCAAGTACGCGGACCGGGTGCGGGACCTGCTGGAAAACACCGACTTCCTGGAGCCCCGGAGCCGGGTCAACGAAATGGTCAACAACTTCATCAAGCCGGGCCTGGAGGACCTGTGCGTGTCCCGGACCAGCTTTACCTGGGGCGTGCCCGTGGACTTTGACCCGGGCCACGTGGTCTACGTGTGGATTGACGCGCTGTTCAACTACATGACCGCCCTGGGCTTTGAAAACGACCGCTACCACGATTTGGAAAAATTCTGGCCCGCCGACGTGCACTTTGTGGGCAAGGAGATCGTCCGGTTCCACTCCATCATCTGGCCCGCCATGCTCATGAGCCTGAACCTGCCCCTTCCGAAGAAGGTCTTCGGCCACGGCTGGCTGCTCTTGGACGGCGGCAAGATGAGTAAGTCCAAGGGCAATGTGGTGGACCCCTACGTGCTGGCCCAGCGCTTCGGCGTGGATGCCCTGCGGTTCTTCCTGCTCAGGACCTTCCCCTTCGGCTCCGACGGCAACTTCTCCAACGAGGCACTGATTTCCACCATCAACGTGGACCTGGCCAACGACCTGGGGAATCTGGTCAGCCGGACCGTAGCCATGGCCCAGAAGTACTTTGGCGAGCACCTGCCCGCGGAGCAGGCCGCCGACGCGGAAAAGGACAGCGAGCTCCTTGCCATGGTCTCCTCCCTGCGGGAGAAATATGAGGAGCAGATGGAGAAGTTCGCCTTCCAGAACGCCCTGGGCGAAATCTTCAAGGTCATCTCCCGGGCCAACAAGTATATCGACGAGAACGCCCCCTGGGTGCTGGCCAAGGACGAAGCGCAGAAGCCCAGACTTGCGAAGGTTCTGTATAACCTTCTGGAGACCGTCCGGATTTGCGCGGGCCTTTTGCAGCCCTTCATGCCCGACACCGCCGCGGAGATTGCCAAGCGGCTGGGCAATGCGGACCTGAGTTGGGAGGCCCTGAACGCCTTCGGCACCCTGGACGCTCAGGTTGCCACCGTGGCAGGTCCCGCCCTGTTCCCCCGGATTGACATGGAAAAGGAGCTGGCCGAGCTGGAACAGCTCAATAAGCCCGCTGTGCCTCCCCTGGAAATCGAGCCCTACACCGAGGAAAGCGTGGACTTTGACACCTTCTGCAAAAACGAGCTCCGGGCCGTGAAGGTCAAGGCCTGCACCAATGTCAAAAAGAGTGACAAGCTCCTGCAATTTACCCTGGACGACGGCACCGGTACGGACCGCCAGATTCTCTCCGGCATCGCCAAATACTATAAGCCCGAGGACCTGGTTGGCAAGACCCTGGTGGCCATCACCAACCTGCCCCCCAGAAAGATGATGGGTAGAGAGTCTGCCGGTATGCTCCTCAGCGCCGTCCACAAGGAAAACGGCGAGGAGAAGCTGAACCTTGTCATGCTCTCCGACGCTATCCCCGCGGGCGCGAAGCTGTGCTAAAAACCGTGCCGGGCATATCCCCACATCGCTGGGTGATATGTCCGGCTTTTTCCTTGCTTTTTCTCGATTCCTGTGATATGCTGTCTGCGGTGCTACCAGTACCCCGGTAGGCGGTTTCCCTCGATTTCTTTCGGGGGTGATATCTTTCTTTTGCCCCCAATCCAACGGAGAGGGGGTGACGGCTTGTGGATGTTACATGGGAAGGAATTTTTCAGTTCTGCATGGTCATTCTGTCTGTCATTGCCCTGGTTCGCCAGGAAAACAATAAAAAGAGATAACCGCCCTCTTGATATGCACCCCAAATGTTGGACAATTCTGGTTAAATAGCTTTTGCGGAATGAGTTCGGTATTGCACCGGACTCATTCCTTTTAACCGGAGTTTTATCCGGTC
>USQL01000046.1 GCA_900556935.1 uncultured Eubacteriales bacterium
CAGGTGGTGCTGCCCCTGCTGGAAAGCGACCTGCTCACCGTCATGCAGGCCACCACCAACGGCACCCTGGCCCAGACCGAGGTGAAGTTCTCGGAGAAAAACGCCTGCTGCGTCATTCTGGCATCCAAGGGCTACCCTGTGTCCTACCAAAAGGGCTTTCCCATTACCATGACCCAGGAGGCCGCGAAGCACACCTATGTAGCCGGTGCCAAGCTGGATGGGGAAGGGAAGCTCCTGACCTCCGGCGGACGGGTCACCGGCACCACCGCCGTGGCCGATACCCTGGAAGAGGCCATTCGGGAGGCCTACCGGCTTTCTGATGGGGTGCGTTTTGAAAACGCCTATCGCAGAAGCGACATTGGCCGACGGGCTTTGCAGGCCCTGAAATAAACAAAAGGGGACAAGACAAATGGTTTATCGAGTATATGTAGAGAAAAAGCCGGGCCAGACCCACGAGGCCCAGAGCCTTTTAAAGGAAATCCGGGACTTTTTGGGGATCCAAAGCCTGACCGGGCTCCGGGTGCTGAACCGCTATGACGCGGAAAACATGGAGCAGCCGCTTTTTGACTACGCCGTCAACACGGTTTTCTCCGAGCCCCAGGTGGACGATGTGCGCTTTGAGGTCCCCACGGGGGATGCGGTCTTTGCCGTAGAGCCTCTGCCCGGCCAGTATGACCAGCGGGCCGACTCCGCTGCCCAGTGCATCCAGATTATCTCCCAGGGAAACCGCCCTAATGTCCGCACCGCCAAGGTCTATGTGCTCTCCGGCAAGCTCACTGGGGAAGAGATTGCCGCCATTAAAAAATATGTCATCAACGCAGTGGAAAGCCGGGAAGCCTCCCTGGAAATGCCGGAGACCCTGGCCATTGACTATGCCGCCCCCACAACGGTTGCCACGGTAGAGGGCTTTGTTTCCATGGACGAGGCGGCGCTGGAGGCGCTGCTGGACAGGCTGGGCCTTGCCATGGATTTGGACGACCTGAAATTCCTGCAGGCCTACTTCCGGGATACCGAGCACCGGGACCCCACCATTACGGAAATCCGGGTGGTGGATACCTACTGGTCCGACCACTGCCGCCATACCACCTTCTCCACCCATCTGGAGAACATCACCATTCACGACCCCGCCGTGCAGGCGGCCTATGAAGAATATCTTGCCGCCCGGGTGGCGGTCTACGGGGAGGAAAAGGCAGCCGCACGGCCCCAGACCCTGATGGACATTGCCACCATCGGTGCCAAATACCTGAAAAAGCAGGGCCTTCTTCCGGAGCTGGACGAGAGCGAGGAGATCAACGCCTGCTCCATCCACGTCACCGCTGCGGTGAACGGCGAGGACCAGGACTGGCTTCTGATGTTCAAAAACGAGACCCACAACCATCCCACGGAGATTGAGCCCTTCGGCGGCGCGGCCACCTGCATCGGCGGCTGCATCCGGGACCCCCTGTCCGGCCGGGCCTATGTGCACCAGGCCATGCGTGTCACCGGTGCCGGTGACCCCCGGACCCCCTTGAAGGACACCCTGCCCGGGAAGCTGCCCCAGCGGAAGCTGTGCCAGACCGCCGCCGCGGGCTATTCCTCCTACGGCAACCAGATTGGTCTGGCCACCGGCCATGTGGCCGAGCTCTACCATGAGGGCTTTGTTGCCAAGCGTCTGGAGTGCGGCGCGGTGGTTGCCGCGGCCCCTGCTAAAAATGTCCGCCGGGAGTGCCCGGAGGCCGGGGACGTGGTGATTCTGCTGGGTGGCCGCACGGGCCGGGACGGCATTGGCGGCGCTACCGGCTCCTCCAAGAGCCACAATATGAAGTCCCTGACCACCATGGCCTCCGAGGTCCAGAAGGGCAACGCCCCGGAGGAGCGGAAGATTCAGCGGCTGTTCCGGGACGGGAAGGTCACCCGCCTGATTAAGCGCTGCAATGACTTCGGCGCGGGCGGCGTGTCCGTGGCCATTGGCGAGCTGGCCGACGGTCTGCGGATTGATCTGGATGCCGTGCGGAAGAAGTACGAGGGACTGGACGGCACGGAGCTGGCCATTTCCGAGTCCCAGGAGCGGATGGCCGTAGTGGTTGCCCCGGAGGATGTGGATGCCTTTATCGCCGCGGCGGAAAAGGAGAATCTGGAAGCTTACCGGGTGGCCGTGGTCACGCGGGAGCCCCGGATGGTCATGACCTGGAAGGGGCACGAGATTGCAAACCTGTCCCGGGAATTCCTGAATACCAACGGCGCTGTGAAGCACGCCGATGTAGAGGTGCCGGATGCCGGCCGTCCCTTTGGCGTGATTCATGACGAGCCCGTTTCCCTGCGGAAAATTGCCTCCCAGCTGAAATTTGCCTCCCAGCGGGGCCTTGTGGAGCGATTCGATGCCACCATCGGCGCGGGCTCTCTTCTGATGCCCTTCGGCGGCAAGAACCAGGCCACCCCGGCTCAGGCCATGGCCGCCAAGCTGCCGGTGCTGCCGGGAGAAACTACGGATGCCGCCAGCGTTATGGCCTGGGGCTGCGACCCGGACCTGTTGAGCGCCGACCCCTTTGTGGGGGCCAGAAGCGCCGTGGTCTCCTCCATGGCCAAGATTGTGGCCGCGGGCGCGGACTACAAAAAGGCCTACCTGACCCTGCAGGAGTTCTTTGAAAAGCTGAGAACCGAGCCTCTGCGCTGGGGCAAGCCCTTCGAGGCGCTGCTGGGCGCGCTGTCCGCCCAGATTGGCCTGGGTGCCGCGGCCATCGGCGGCAAGGACTCCATGTCCGGTACGTTCCTGGATAAGGATGTACCCCCCACGGTGATTTCCTTTGCCATCGCCCCGGTGAAGGCGGAAGAGGTCATCTCTCCGGAATTTAAGGAAGCGGGCCACCCGGTCTACTTCTTCCCCGTCACCGGCCCTGACTACGATGCCATGAAGTCCACCTGGGAGCGGTTCCACGGGCTGTGCCTGGCCGGGAAGGTCAAGGCGGCCTATGCGGTGGATGCCGGAGGCACGGCGGAGGCCGTTATGAAGATGTCCTTCGGCAATTCCATCGGTTTTGCGGAAAAGACGGACGCTGTCAAGTATGACGGCCCCTTCTACGGCTCTATTATTGCCGAGCTGACGGAGGACTGCGATTTCGGTGAGAAAATCGGTCAGACCACCCTGGAGCCCGTGATTCATTACGGCCATGACAGCGTCTCTATTGAGGAGCTGTACGCCCTGAATACCGCCGTTCTGGAAAAGGTCTATCCCACCAAGACTGAGGAGACCAAGGCACCCATTCCCGCCTTTGATTACAAGGCATCGGCCTATCCCGCCCCTGCCGTCAAGACGGCAAGACCCAAGGTCCTGATTCCCGTCTTCCCCGGTACCAACTGCGAGTATGATTCCGCCCGGGCGGTTCTGGCCGCGGGGGCGGAGGCGGACATTGCGGTCATCCGCAATCTGACCGCCGAGGATGTGGCCAGGTCTGTGGAGGATGTGGCGAAGAGAATTGCCGACAGCCAGATGATTTTCATCCCCGGCGGCTTCTCCGGCGGCGACGAGCCCGACGGCTCCGCCAAATTCATTACCGCCTTCTTCCGAAATCCCGCCATCAAGGAGCAGGTGACAAAGCTTCTGGAGGAGCGGGACGGCCTGATGTGCGGTATCTGCAACGGCTTCCAGGCACTCATAAAGCTGGGCCTGGTGCCCTACGGCAAGATCATCGACACCGACGCAAGCTGCCCCACCCTGACCTTCAATACCATTGGCCGCCACCAGAGCCGGATTGTAAGGACCCGTGTTGCCTCCAATAAGTCCCCTTGGCTGCGACTGACCCAGGTTGGGGACGTGTACAATGTGCCCATTTCCCACGGCGAGGGCAAGTTCCTGGCAAGCGAGGAGCTGGTAAAACAGCTGGCGGAAAACGGCCAGATTGCCACCCAGTATGTGGATTTGGAGAATAGGCCCACCATGGATACCGCTTTCAATCCCAATGGCTCTCTGTACGCCATCGAGGGCATTACCTCTCCGGACGGCCGGGTCTTTGGCAAGATGGGCCACAGCGAGCGCATTGGCGCGGGGCTGTACCGCAACGTCCCCGGGCAGTACGATATCCGCATGTTTGAGGCCGCGGTGCATTATTTCCGCGGATAACCCTTGCACCCCAGACGCTTTGCGCGCCTGGGGTGTTTGCCATTCTGCGAAACCTTGGGAATTTGGCGGCAGTACAAAAAAACTCCTTGACTTCTAAGGGATTTTTTCGCATAATAGGCTTTATGGGCGTTTGCAGAAATTGTAAATTACGGCTGTGAATCCCAAAAAAGGATTAGGAGATAACGTATTATGAAAAAAGCCGGAATCAGATGGCTTTGTATTGCCGTTGCGGCGGTGGTTGCGCTGGTTGCCGCGGCGGGGCTTTTTGTGACCCTGGACCGTCGGGTGATTGTGGACGGAAAGCTCTATCCTAAGGGACAGGCGGTGCTGGACCTGCGGGGAACGGAGCTGAAAGCCGAATCCTACGACAAGCTGGTGAAAAAGCTCCCCGGGTCTACGGTGCTTTGGGATGTTCCCTTCCAGGGAACGACCTACCCCAGCTTTACGGAGGAGCTGACGGTTTCTACATTGTCTTCCGAGGATGAGGCACGGCTTAGCTATTTTCCCCAGCTGAAAATCCTGGACGGAACAAACTGCCAGGATTATGAAACGCTTTCCAAGGCGTTTCGGGACTATCCCGATTGCCAGGTGGTCTACTCCGTCCCCATTGACGGCGTGGATTATCCCAGCACCGCCAAGACCGTGACCTTGGAAAATCTGACCCAGGAGGATGTGGGGATGCTCTCCTATCTTCCGGAATTGGAGACGGTGGACGGGACCGGATGCGCCGACTACTTATTGCTCCAGCAGCTCCAGCAGGACCGGACCGACCTGACGGTGGACTATGCCATCACCGTTGGCGGGGTGACCTTCGAAACGGATGTAACGCTTCTGGAGGCTACCGGTGCCACCTACGACGAGCTGGAGGGGGCCGTTTCCGTGATGCACGACCTGACGGAAATCCGGCTGACGAATCCCGCCGCCACCGGAGAGGAGCTTCTGGCTCTGCGGGAGAATCACCCGGAGCTTACCGTCCACTGGACTGTGAACATCGGCACCGGAAGCTTTGAGGATGATGCCGAGGAGGTGGACATTTCCGGCACCGCGCTGGAGAGCACGGAGGTGGCCAAGCGCTATGCCGCCTATTTCCCGAACCTTACGAAGCTGATTATGTCCGACTGCGGCATCGACGATGAGACCATGGCCCAGTTCCGGGAGGAGATGCGGGACCGGTACAAGGTGGTCTGGACCGTGTACTTTACCAAGAAGTGCAAGGCCCGCACGGATGAAACCAGCTTCATGCCCATTAAGCAGGGCGAATGGTATTTCCAGGACAAGGACGTGGGACCGCTGAAATACTGCGAGGATATGGTTGCCATTGACATCGGCCATTCCCGGGTCCGGGATATCAGCTTTGCGGCCTACATGCCCCACCTCAAATATCTGATTCTGGCAGACACGGATGTCCGGGACCTGAGCCCCTTAAACAACTGCAAGGAGCTGATTTGGCTGGAGGTGGGCTGGGATGCCATTGAGTCCTACGAGCCGCTCCTGGGCTGCACGGCCCTGGAGGACCTGAACATCGGCAGAACCTTTGCAGACCCCGAACCCATCAGCCAGATGACGTGGCTGAAAAACCTGTGGTGCATGGAAATCAGCGGTGCCACCCAGTACGCCTGGCGGCTGGCCCTGCCCAATACCAACATTGTGGGCAAGGGCAACGATGTCGTTGCCTACGGCTGGCGGCGGCTTCCCAACTACTACAAGATGCGGGACGCTCTGGGCATGTATTACATGGATTGATTGCACGCATAGATAAAAAAGTCCTTCGTTTCAGGAATTCCCGAAACAAAGGACTTTCTTTCTGCCTTTATGTGCCCTCCTGCAATTGTTCCTTGCGGAATTGGAGGGTATAGAGCTGGTAGTACCGGCCCTTTTGGTGGAGGAGCTGCTGGTGGGTGCCATGCTCCTGAATCTGGCCGCTGGAGAGGAGGATGATGTTGTCGGCATGCTGGATAGTGCTCAGACGGTGGGCCACAATCAGCATGGTGCCGATGTTCTTCATCTTTTCCAGGGAGTCCTGAATCAGAACCTCGGTCTCCGTGTCGATATTGGCGGTGGCCTCGTCCAGAATCATGACGCTGGGCTTGTGGAGGATGGTCCGGGCGAAGCTCAGAAGCTGGCGCTGACCGGCGGAGAAGTTGTTGCCCTGCTCCCGGACGGTTTCGTCCAGGCCATGCTCCAGCTTTCTGATAAAGCCGTCGGCGTTGACATACCGGCAGGCCTGCCAGACCTCCTCGTCGCTGACACCGTCGGAGCGCAGAAGAAGGTTGCTGCGGATGTCTCCGGCGAACAGGAACACATCCTGGAGCATCTGGCCAAAGTGGCGGCGCAGGGAAGAGATTTTGATGCGGCGAATATCGATGCCGTCAATGAGAATCTGGCCCTTCTGGATGTCGTAGTTCCGGCAGATGAGGCTGAGAATGGTGGATTTTCCGGAGCCGGTGGAGCCCACAAAGGCCACGGTCTGCTTGGGATAGATGTGGAAGGAAACGCCCTTCAGGACCCACTGGCCCGGCTCATAGGCAAACCACACGTCCTTAAATTCGATTTCGCCCTTGATTTCCTCCAGCTCCATGGCATCGGGGGCATCCACCACCTCGGGAACCATATCGAGAATGGTGAAAATTTTCTCCGCCGCGGCGAAGGACTGCTCCAGCATATCAAATTGCTCGGCCAGGGCCTGGATGGGGTTAAAGAACCGGGAGATATACATATAGAAGGCGACCACAATCTCGCTGGTAATGGTCTGGCCTAAGAAGGTGGTGTTCCGGATATAGCCCTTGCAGCCGATATAGAACAAAAACAGGTTGGAGCTGACGAAGAGCATATACACCATGGGGCGGAAGATGCCGAAGACGTACATCCGGTTCAGCTGGGCCCGTTCCAGCTTTTTGCTGCGGACCAGAAATTCGTCCATTTTCCGGTTTTCCTGGTTGAAAATCTGGGTGAGCTTCATGCCGGAGAGGTTTTCCGACAGATAGGTGTTTACGTCCGTCCGGGCGTTGTTGACGCTGCGGTGGACGTGGCGGGAAAACTTCTGGAAGACGATGGTGAAAAACACCAGGAAGGGCACAAAGCACAGGACCATCAGCGTCAGCGCGTAGTTCAGAATCAGCATCCCTCCCAGTACCCCCAGAATCACCAGGGAGTTTTTGGCGAGGGTTACCAGGATGTTGGTAAACAGGTAGCTGATGGAGTTGGGGTCGTTGGTGACTCTTGTCACCAGCTTGCCCACGGGAATCTGGTTGAGCTGGGCGTGGGAGAGCTGCTCAACATGTTCAAAGGTATCCAGACGGATTTGGGAGAGAATTTTCTGCCCAGTTTTCTGCAGAATCATGGCCTGAAAATAGGTGCAGACCATGCTCACCGCCAGGATTCCCGCGTATACCCCGACCAGCCGATACAACTGGGAAAGGGCGAAGCTTCCCTTGATAGTGCCCTGAATCTTGGCAACCAGCAGGGGAGACACCACGTCATAGGCGATGGACACCAGCATGATGACAAACACCAGGGCAAATTCCTTTTTATAGGGAGAAGCGTAGTGCAGGAGCCTTGCGACAATCTCCTTGTCGGACATGTGCCGCTCGCTGGTCTCGGCCCTGGTCTTCTTTTTAAGGACCAGATAGGCGCAGAGGAAAATTAAGGTAAATACGCCGATGACGGCGCAGACAATGAAAAGGGGAAGATATTCACGCATTTTCCGCGCCTCCTTCCTGTTCCAGCCGTTGCAGGTCTACCATTTTCCGGTAGTCCCCGTTGGTTTCGTACAGCCGTTCGTGGGTATCAAAGCCCTGGATTTTTCCGCCGTCGATGAAGAGAATTTTGTCCATCCGCTCGATGGTGGAAATCCGATGGGCGATGAGGATGGTGGTCTTCCCGGCCCGGACCTCATGCAGATTGTCCAGAATCACCTTTTCCGTCTTGGTGTCCACGGCGGAGACGGAGTCATCCAGAATCAGCACGGGGGCATCCTTCATCAGGGCCCGGGCGATGGACAACCGCTGCTTTTGACCGCCGGAGACGGTCACGCCCCGTTCTCCCAGCACAGTCTGGTAGCCCAGCTGGAATTCGGAGATATTGCCGTCAATGTCCGCCAGCCTGGCCGCCCGGCGAATCTCGTCGGCGGTGGTGGTGGAGGTACCGAAGGCGATATTGTTTTCAATGGTGTCCGAGAACAGAAAGTTGTCCTGGGGCACATAGGCGCAGGCATCCCGCACAGAGCGGATGCTCAGGGTGTTCACATCCTGCCCGTCTAAAAACAGGGTGCCGTCCGGCACGTTGTAGGTTCTCAGAATCAGGTCCACCAATGTGGTCTTTCCGGAGCCGGTTCTTCCCACAAAGCCCACGCTCTGGCCGGGCTCAATGGTGCAGCTGATGTGCTCCAGGGCGGGGAACTCCCCGTCGGGGTAGGTAAAGGTCAGGTCCCGGAACTCGATGCGGCCCTTGGGGTTTTCCAGGGCGTGGACATCAGCACGGTCCACCACATTCTGGGGCGCGTCCAGGAATTCTCCGATTCGCTTCAGGGAGGCCTTGCCGCGGGAGGTCATGTCAATCAGCTCTGCCACGGCCATAATGGGCCAGATAATGGCGTTAAAGTAGCCGATGAATTCCATGAGCTGGCCCGCGTTAAACCGGCCCTGATACACAAGATAGCCGCCGTAGCCCAGGATGACGCAGATGACGCTCTCCACAAAGGTGGTGACGAGGATTCGCATCAAAACGGAAATCTTGGTGTAGTCCACGTTGGAAACTTCACTTTCCCGGTTCAGCTTTTCAAAGGCCATCAGCTCCTTGGCCTCTTTCACAAAGGCCTTCACAACGGCGATGCCGGAAAAGCTCTCCTGGGCAAAGTCCGACATGTTGGAGAAGCACTCCTGCCGATAGTCCCATTTCTGGGTCATGTTCCGGCCCACAATGCTGGCGCTGGCAAACAGCAGACCCATGGGAATCAGGGACAGAACGGTGAGCATATGGTCCATGGACCACATCCGCCAGATGGCCAGAGACCCCTGAATGATGGGGTCGAAGAACTGCATAAAGCCCCAGCCGTAGCACTCCTGCACCGTGTCCAGGTCGTTGGTAAAGAGGCTCATGAGATTGCCGACCTTGTTGAGCTGGTAGTACTCCCGGCTCAGGGACTCGGAGTGGCGGAACATCTTGTCCCGCAGGTCCCGCTCTACCTTGGTGGCCGCGCCGAAGATGGTGGTCCGCCAGGTAAACCGGCCCAGGACGATGGCCAGAACAATGAAGATCATGGGCATACAGATTTTGTCCAGAAGATAATCCATGTCAAAGGCGATTTTTACACCGTCCTCCAGAATATATCCCTGGTTCATGCCGTTGATCACCGTCCGGTAAATGCCGGGAATCAGCAGCTGCAAATAGTCCACCGCGAACAGCGCCAGAAGTCCTGTCAGCAGGTACAGGGCGTACTTTCGGTAGTAGACATTGATATGCTTTCCAAAAATCAAAAAAACCCCTCCTCCGTCAAACACATCTGTCATTGTAACACAGACATTCGATAGATGCAATGAAAAAAAGCGCACATTTTGACCTTGACAGAATTGAGATTGTATGGTAGACTTCCTTCAAGTTTGAATAGTTCAAATTTGAAGGAAGTGAACCGGAAATGCACCCGAACTTCGAACTGTTCCAGAAGCTTCTGCGCTGCTATGACGAAACCTGTAAGGCCTTTTGCAGGGAGCAGGGCATCCCGCAGACCTCCTTTGATATCCTCATGTTCCTTGCCAACAATCCCGCATACAAAACCGCCCGGGATATTGTGGAGGTCCGGGGCCTGAAAGCAAACCTGGTGTCCATCCACATAGACAGGCTGGAGCAGGAGGGCTATCTCACCCGCTCGACAGTGGCGGGGGACCGGCGGAAGCGGGAGCTCCATCTGACACCGGAGGCCGCCCCCATTGTCCGGGCCGGAAGGGAGATGCAGCAGCGCTTTTTTGCCGCTCTGGAGCGGGACATCACCCAGGAGCAGAAGCAGACCATTCACCAGGTGCTGGAAATCATGCACCGAAACGTAAACCAATTGTTGGAGGAATAAGCATATGCAGTCGATTTTATTAACCGTTCTCGTCACCTTTTTTGCCGGTATGGGCGCAGGCTTGGGCACCGGATTCGCGGGCCTCAGCGCCGCGGCGGTGATCAGCCCCATGCTCATTACATTCTTACATATGGACCCCTATATGGCGGTGGGCATCGCCCTTTCCTCGGATGTGCTGGCCAGCGCCATATCCGCCTATACCTACGGAAAGAACAAAAACCTGGATGTGAAAAACGGCATCATTATGATGCTCGGCGTTCTTACCTTTACGGTGATTGGAAGCTACATCGCCAGTAAAGTGCCGTCGGCAACCATGGGGAACTTCTCCGTATTTATGACCTTCCTGCTGGGCATTAAGTTTATCATCCGCCCGGTGATGACCACCAAGGAGGCCATGCAGGGGGTCAGCCCCAAGAAGCGGGCCATCCAGTCTTTGATTTCCGGCTGCCTGATTGGCTTTATCTGCGGCTTCATCGGCGCGGGCGGCGGCATGATGATGCTGCTGATTCTAACCAGCGTCCTGGGCTACGAGCTGAAAACCGCCGTAGGCACCAGCGTGTTCATTATGACCTTTACGGCCCTGACCGGGGCGGTGTCCCATTTTGCCATCGGCGGTGCGCCGGACTGGACGGTTTTTGCCCTGTGCGTCGCCTTCACCCTCCTGTGGGCCCGCATTGCGGCGGTATTTGCCAACAAGGCAGCCCCCAAGACCCTGAACCGTGCCACCGGCATCATCCTGGTGATTTTAGGCATCGTCGTCCTGGGCTTCTCGGCACTCACATAAAAAGGCTAAACTGGGCTCCCCTGAAAGGGGAGCTGGCAGCGCAGCTGACTGAGGGGTCTCGGCTTGGCTGAAAGCCAAGCCTTGCGCCGTAGGCGCAAATACCAGGCATCCTAAACGCCTGAACTTGGATTCCGCCTACGGCGGAGGCTTTTCTAAAGAAAAGCCGGACCCCTCAGACCCGGCTATCGCCGGGCCAGCTCCCCTTTCAGGGGAGCCTCTCTCTGATTTGACATAAAAAGCGCCCAAAGAGAGCGGAAGCGTTCCCTTTGGGCGTTTTATGTTTCCATTAATTTCCCGCGTCCAGCACCAGCTTGAACGCGCCGTAGGCACCGGCATCGTTGCCCAGGGAGGCCAGGGCGAACTTTACACCGGAGGCGGCGTGGAAGACATACTTCTTAAAGTAGGGGACAATGCCCTCCAGGAGCATATTGCCCGCCTTGCTGACACCGCCGCCGAGAACCACGGCCTCCGGGTCGATGGCAGAGCACATGGAGCCCAGGAACTGGCCCATGTAGTCGTAGTAGGTATTGAGGATTTCCAGGGCCACGGGGTCACCCACCTTGCCCGCGTCGAAGATATCCCGACAGGTGAGCTCCTGCAGATCACGCAGGGAGGAGGGGGCCCGGTCCTTGCCAAGCCGCTGCTTTGCAAGCCGCACAATGCCCGTGGCGGAGCAGTACTGCTCCACGCAGCCCCGCTTGCCACAGCCGCAGACATCCGTCTCCTTGGGGTCCAGGACCATGTGGCCCAGCTCGCCGCCGGCACCGTGGGCCCCGTTGAGCAGCTTGCCGTCTACGATGATGCCGCCGCCCACACCGGTGCCCAGGGTGATGAACACCACGTTCTCGCAGCCCTGGCCGCCGCCCATCCAGTATTCGCCCAGCGCCGCTACGTTGGCATCGTTGCTGGCCTTGGCGGGGAGACCGGTCAGCCGGGACAGCTCCTCCTCAATGGGGACTACCCCCCAGCCCAGGTTTACGCACCGGTTGACAACGCCCTTGCTGACGGCACCGGGCACACCGATGCCCACGCCCAGAAGGTCCGTATCGGAAATTTGGTGCTCCTCCCGAAAGGCGGCGATGGATGCCGCGATATCCGGCAGAATCTGGGCTCCACCGTTCTTGGTCACTGTGGGAATCTCCCACTTGGAGAGCATTTTGCCGGTTTCATCAAAATAGGCGATTTTCACGGTGGTCCCGCCCAGGTCCACACCAAAGCCATATTTCATAAGGGAATCCTCCTCGAATTTGTAAGATAAGGTCATTATACAGCATAAAACAAAAAAAGAAAAGTGGTATTTTAGGCGCCCCTGAAAGGGGAGCTGTCAGCGCAGCTGACTGAGGGGTCCGGCTTGGCCGCAGGACAAGCCTTGCGCCGCAGGCGCAAATACCGGGCTTTCGATTTCTTTAGGACTGCATTCCGCCTTTGGCGGAGACTTTTCTGGCGAAAAGCCGGACCCCTCAGACCCGGCTGTCGCCGGGCCAGCTCCCCTTTCAGGGGAGCCATTCCTAAAAAATCATTAAGAGATGACAAATGTAGTCTAAAACGGTTGACAACTGTAGTCTTATATGGTATAAAGAATTCATCCAAAAGAAACGGGAGGAATGGCTATGGGAAAACCTTTTAAGATTACAGACTCCGAATATGAAATCATGAACCTCTTGTGGGAGGCCGGGCGGCCTCTGAGCGTTACGGAGATTCGCCAGGGGCTGAAAAGTACCGGCTGGGAGGCAACCACCATCAAAACCCTTATTGGCAGGCTGACGGAGAAGGGGGCGCTGGTGCGCAGTAAGGCCGGGGTCTACCTCTATACCCCCACCTTCCACAGGGAGGAATACACCCGTTCCGCGGCGGACAGCCTGGTAAACCGGCTGTTCCGGGGCAGCGCCAAGGCGCTGGTCGCTTCGCTCATCGACTCCAAGGGCCTGACGGAGCAGGACATGGAGGAGCTGCGGGCACTGTTTCATGTGGAGGAGCAGCCATGAATTTTCTAAAGATTTTCGGAACCCTGACCCTGAGCGGTTCGGCGCTGGGGCTGCTGCTTCTGCTGGGGAAAAAGGTATTTTTCAAAAAGCTTCCCAATACCCTCTATTATTATGCCTGGCTTGCGGTGCTGCTGCGGTTTCTGGTGCCCCTGCCGGGGGTGATTCCGGTGAAAACCACGGTGCCAAAGCCGGTGGCGGCACCGGTGACGGAGCCGGTGGAAGTAGAGAAAACCTTCCCCGCGGCAACGGAGGCGGCGGCCGTTTCGTCTCCGCCGGAGGCGCAGACCACGGCATCGGCGGAGGCCCCGGTGAAGCAGCCCATTTCCTGGGTCCGGGTAGTGCGGACGGTTTGGTTCGTGGGCGCTATTGGGGCCCTGGGCTGGTATCTTGCCAGCTACGGTTATTTCGTTTTCCGGGCAAGGCACAGTGTCTGCCGGGAGCTCAAATGGGAGGACGCGGGGCTCACCCGGGAGCTCTGGCAGAAGCCAAGGCTTTTGCTGGCGGAAAATCTGGATTCTCCCATGCTCATTGGGGTCCTCCGGCCCAGAATATTGCTTCCGGTGCGGGAATATGACCGGGAGACCCTGCAAAATATCCTGCGCCACGAGCTGGTGCATTTCCACAGGAAGGATATTTTCTACAAGTGGTTTTCCGTACTGGTGTTCTCCGTCCAGTGGTTTAATCCCCTGACCTATGTCTTCCGCCGGGAGCTGAACCGGGCCTGTGAGCTTAGCTGTGACGAATGGGTTATCCGGCACATGAGCGCCGGGGAGAAGCAGGCCTATGGGGAGACCTTAATCTCCATGGCCTCGGAAAAGCGCTTCCCGGATGCCGCCGGAGCCACCACCTTTGCCACGGAGAAGCGGGACTTAAAGCAGCGGCTTTTGGCGATTATGGGTTACCGGAAGTCGGGTCCGGCCATTGCCCTGGGGGGACTGGCCGTGGCGGCCCTGGTGTGCGTGGGTCTGCTTCTGGGGCCCGGGTCCGGGAAGTTCCCGGAAGCCCGATTCCGGGGGGCGGCGGGCATGGACCGGCTGCAAGTGGTGACGGTTGAAAACGTGGAGCAGCTTCTTGCCGCCATCGGCCCCAACCGGGAAATCCGCCTGCGCCGGGGGACCTACGACCTTCTGCGGGCCTTGGACTATGGCCGGGAGACGGAGAGCCAATTCTACAGCTGGGAACCGGTGTTTGACGGCTACCAATTGGTGATTCAGAACGTACAGAACCTGTCCATCCGGGGTCAGGACGGGGAAGAAACCTTCCTCCTGGCGGCCCCCAGATATGCTGATGCTCTGCACTTCCGGAACAGCTACAATCTCTGGCTCCAGGACCTGACCGTGGGCCACAGCCCCCAGCAGGGCACCTGCACCGGAGGCGTACTCTATTTTGAAAACTGCCGCCAGGTGGACGGGACCAATCTAAAGCTCTTTGGCTGCGGCACCATTGCGGTTGCCACCCGGGACGTTCAGGACATCGCCATACGGGACAGCGACCTGTACGACTGCTCTTACGGGGCGGTATACCTGACGGATACCCAGAACGTGCAGCTGGAAAACAGCCATATTTATGACATCGACTGTGTGGATTCCCTGCTCATCGCGCAAAACAGCTCCGACGTTCAAATTACGGGCTGCCATATTGAAAACTGCAAAGCGCCTGCACTTATGTATACGGAGGGCGGGGTGACCTTCTCCGGAAACGTGGTGGAAAACTGTACCTTTGAGGTGGCGGTTATGCAGAACCAGAAGCCCATTACTGTGGACCAGTGCAGCTTCCGGGGGATTACCGCCCCGCAGTGGGACTACCCGGGAAGCGTCTCAACGGGAACGGTCCCGGAGGGTGTGACCGTTCAGCAGAACGTGGAGCCGGAGACAGCGGAAACGGCGGAAACCCAGCCCTGGGGTGCCGGAACTCCGGAGGAGCCCAGGGAGGTGACAGTTACAAATGTGGAGGAGCTGCTGGATGCCATCGGGGACAACACGACCATCCGTCTGGCCCCCGGTACCTACGATTTGAGCGCCTCGGAACGCTACGGCGGACTCCCGATTTCCACGTCCTGCAAGTGGGAACAGGTCTACGACGGCTGGGAACTGGAAATCAAAGCCGACAATTTGTGTTTTGTGGCGGATGGCGACGCGGAAATTGTCACCCAGCCCAGGTATGCCAACGTGCTGCTATTCCGGGACTGCGAGAACATCCGGGTGCAGGGCCTGAAATTGGGCCATACCCCGGAGCAGGGCCTCTGCGCCGGTGGGGTGATTCGGCTCCAGGGCAGCGCCAATGTGGAGATTCTGGACTCTGACCTGTACGGCTGCGGCATCCTTGGCATTCTCGGTGAGGAAAGCCGGGATGTTATGGTGCAAAACTGCGTCATTCACGACTGCTCCCAGGGGGCAATCTACCTCCGGCTGTGTGCCCGGTTTACCATGACGGACTGCACGCTGACGAGAATCGGCACTGGGGAGCTTCAGTCCTATGCCACGCTCTTTGAGCTTACCGGCTGCCAGGATGTCCATCTGCTGAATCTGCGGGTGACGGAGTGTGCCGGCGGCGACATGCTGTATTCCGACACCAACCGGGCGCTGACGCTGGAAAGTTCCGAATTTTCGGGCAATACGTTTGCCTATTTCGCGCATATCATTGGGTCTGCGCCCCTGATTCAGGATTGCTCCTTTGCCGACACCTACACCCGGGGGTATTTCCTGGGCGGCGACCAGCCGATCAAGGAAGACGGCCAGGTGCTGACGGAGGAAGAAATTGCGGCCATGGTCCATTCTTAACAAAAGTATAAGTATCCCGGGAAAATCCTTAATAAATGGTTAAGGAAGGTGACAAATCGTAACAGATATGTTATGATTGTCCCAGAAACTTAGAAAAGGAGGCGCGCTATGGATTTGTTTTTCAAGAAACTGGTTGTGGGCGGCGGGATTCTGGCCATGCTGCTGGCGTTCTGCGCGGTGCCCCTCCACCGGACGGATGCCCGGGAAATGCCAATTTTTACCAAGGAACCCTGCAAAACAAGTATTTACTGCGAATGGGAGGAATGATAACATGAAAAAATTCAATTGGAAGTTACTTACCTGTGCCTGTTTGGGGGCGGCGCTGCTCAGTGGCTGCGCCGGAGGGCCCAACACCCCGGCCACCCTGCCCGCCATTGACGAAAAGCCCGTGGCGGTGGAGTCCACCGTTGCCAATGGCATCACCACGGCCAAGGAGCTGGCGGCGGCCATTGTTCCCGGGGCTACGGTGGAGCTGGGGGAGGGGACCATCCTCCTGGAGCCGGAAAACGGAGATTTGCAGACCGGCAACTCCTTCTGCCGCTGGGAAAGCGTGGGGGACGGCTACCAGCTGGTGATTGCCAACGTCCAGAATGTGACCATCCGGGGCGCTGGGCAGGGGAAGACCGTGCTGCAAAGCGAGCCCAGGGCGGCCACGGTTCTGAATCTCCAAAATTGTGAAAATGTGGTTTTGGAGGGCTTTACCGCCGGACATACGGAGCGGACAGACCCCTGCGAAGGGAACGTCATCAATCTTAATAGCTGCTCCAACGTGACAATGAAGGACTTAGGCCTCTACGGCTGCGGGGCTGTGGGCGTGAATTCCTATGAGTGCAATACCCTTTCCCTGGAGCGGTGCGAGATTTACGAGTGTTCCTCCGTAGGCCTGGAACTGGATTATACCAACGAGGTCACGGTGACGGACTGCGTGATCCGGGACATTGGAGGCGACCTTGGGGGCAGCAATGCCCTGACGGCCTGGTGGGGCAGCGGCCTGAAAATCACCAATACCACCTTCCAAGGGAACAACTGCTGTGACCTGATGAACATCGGCCAGCGGACCGTGTTTACGGGCTGCAAGTTTGAGGACAATACCATGAGCGGCTCCTTCCTCACTGCCTACAATGCCGGAGAGCTGACGGATGTGGTTCTGGACGACTGCACCGGCAAGGGCAACACCGGCTGGGCCTGGTTTACCTTGGATGGCGGCGTGGCCGTGGTGGATGCCACCGGCGCGGAAATTACGGAAGCGCAGATGGACGAGGCCTTTGGTCAGCTGAATGCGGAAGTGAAACCCGCCACCACCGCCCAGGAGACCGTAACCGTCAAGACCGCGGACGAATTTTTGGCGGCCCTTGACTCCAACCGGGAAATCATCATTGATACGCCCCTGCTGGACCTGAGCACCGCTTCGGACTACGGCAAGAATACTGCCGGTGTCAACTACTACTGGGTGGACAATTTCGACGGTCCCCAGCTGAACATTGTGGACCTGGACAATGTGACCATCCGCGGCAAGACCGGCAAGGGTGCCAACGTGATTTCCGCCGTGCCCCGGTATGCCAATGTGCTCTATTTTGCGAACTGCTCCAATATTACCGTCAAGGACCTGACCGCGGGTCACACCAGGGAGCCCGGCTACTGCATGGGCGGCGTGCTGTATTTTGACGGCTGCAGCAATGTGACCGTGGAAAATACCGGCCTGTTTGGCTGCGGCACCATCGGCATCCAGGGTGTCCAGTGCCGGAATCTGGCCCTGAACAATAACGAAATCTACGAGTGCTCCTATGGCGGCATCAATTTGAACAGCTGCAAAAAGGCCGAGATGAACGGAAACACCTTCCGGGATATCGGAGACAAGGAATATAATATGGCAGGCTTTGTCTATAACTTCTCCACCTGCTCTGACCTGACCTTCGACGGCGCTGCCGTCCCCGGGGACGACTACCTGGAGTATACACAACAGTAAAAAAAACACCCGCCGAAAAATCGGCGGGTGTGATTTTTTAAAATCAGTCAGTGACGTAGGGCAGCAGAGCAATCTGACGGGCACGCTTGATAGCGGTGGTCAGGTCACGCTGATGGGCTGCGCAGGTACCGGTGGTACGGCGGGGCAGGATCTTGCCGCGCTCGGACAGGT
>USQL01000047.1 GCA_900556935.1 uncultured Eubacteriales bacterium
CCCGCCAAGAAGCTCCGCAAGAATGCGGCCAGAGGGGGCGCTGTCGGCGAAGCCGATAAGTTAAGGTGCGATTGCCACCGGCAATCGTAGTGTTTGAATTCGCTGCGCGGAGCACCACCCCCCTTAAGACTCCTCCCGGCCTCAAAACCAACAGAGTTTGTACGATGGCCGCTCGGCGCGGACCCAGCGTTTTCCGTAAGACAGTACGTAGCTGCTTTTCTTGTACAGGTTAAACGAATAAAATTATAACTCTTTCGCTGCCGCATTCAAAGCGGCGGCGATGACGGCATCCATGTCGTAGTACTTGTACTCGCCCAGGCGGCCGCCGAAAAGGATATTTTGTTCTTTGTCTGCCAGTGCCTTGTACTTTGCGTACAGGGCGCTGTTTTTTGCGTCGTTGACGGGGTAATAGGGCTCGTCGCCGGGGTGCCATTCGCTGGAATACTCCCGGCTGATGACGGTTTTCGGGAGGTCATTTCCCGCCTCATCCTTGCCGAAGGTGAACCACTTGTGCTCGATGATGCGGGTGTAGGGGGAGTCCGCGTCGGTGTAATTGACGGCGGCGTTGCCCTGGAAATTGGGGGTGTCCAGGAGTTCCGTCTCAAAGCGGACGGAGCGGTATTCCAGAGTACCTAAGGAATAGGCGAAGTAGGCATCAATGGGGCCGGTGTAGACCACCCGTTCCGCCAAAGCGTCCAAAGCTTTTTTGTCCTGCAAATAGTCCACATTCAGCCGGACCTCAATCCCATCCAGAAGGTTTTCCACAAGCCTTGTGTAGCCGCCCACGGGAATTCCCTGGTAAAGAGCATTGAAGTAGTTATTGTCGAAGGTAAAGCGGACGGGCAGGCGCTTGATAATAAAGCTGGGCAGCTCCGCGCAGGGTCTTCCCCACTGCTTCTGGGTGTAGCCCTTGATGAGCTTTTCGTAGATATCCGTGCCCACCAGAGAGATGGCCTGCTCCTCCAGATTCTTCGGCTCCGTAATCCCAGCGGCGCACCGCTGCTCCTCAATCTTCGCCCGGGCCTCCTCCGGAGTGACCACGCCCCACATCTTATTGAAGGTATACATATTAAAGGGCAGGGAGTACAGCTCCCCCTTGTAGTTGGCAACAGGGGAATTGGTAAAGCGGTTGAATTCGGCGAATCGATTCACATAATTCCACACCTCTTTGTTGTTGGTATGGAAAATATGCGCCCCGTACCGATGCACATCAATGCCCTCCACCTTCTCGGTGTAGACATTTCCCGCGATATGGTCCCGCTTGTCAAGTACAAGCACTTTCTTCCCGGCATCCGTCGCCTGCCGGGCGAAGACGGCACCGTAGAGGCCGGCGCCGATGATTAGGTAGTCGTAGGTCATGGGAAAACCTCCTGGTAGTTATGGTTTATCCCGGCAGAGGACTGCCGGGATCAGTTACGTGTTCAATACTTTTATTCTTCCGCATCAAAGGTCCGTTCGCTGATAATATAGCGAGGTCTTCTCTTGGTCTCCATGTAGATTTTGCCGATGTACTCGCCAATTACGCCCAGAGAAATCAGCTGCACGCCTGCGACAAAGCAGACAATACAGGTCATGCTTGCCCATCCGGAAACAGAATTTCCGACGCAGGCCTGGATAATGGCCCAGATTACACCGATAAAGCTCAGCAGCGCCACAAAAACGCCGAAGCCGGTAATCATCCGAAGGGGCTTGACAGACAAGCTGGTAATCCCGTCAAATGCCAGTGACAGCATCTTAGACAAAGGGTAATGGCTCTCTCCCGCGATTCTCTCGTGGCGCTCATAGGCAACGCTGGTACTCTTAAAGCCAACCAGAGGTACCATGCCGCGGAGGAAGAGATTCACTTCCTTAAAGTTTGCAAATTCCTTCAGCACCCGGGCGCTCATCAGGCGATAGTCTGCATGGTTGAAAACCACCTCGGCCCCCATGGCGTTCAGCAACTTGTAGAAGCTCTCTGCCGTAAAGCGCTTGAAGAACGTGTCGGTATCCCGTTTGCTGCGGACACCGTAAACCACCTCGCAGCCGTTCAAATAGGCATCCACCATGGCATCCATAGCATTGATATCATCCTGCCCATCGCAGTCGATGGAGATGGTGATGTCGCAGCGGTCCTTGGCCTCCATCAGTCCCGCCAGGACGGCATTCTGGTGCCCCCGGTTTCGGCTCTGGCTGATGCCGATATAATGCGGGTCCTCCTTGGCAAGGCCGCAGATCAGTTCCCAGGTCTTATCCTTGGAACCGTCATTGACGAACAGCACCCGGCTTTCGTCGCTGATTTTCCCCGCCTTGTGCAGCTGCTGGATTTTATTCAAAAACATGGGGGCTGTAATTGGAAGCACAGCTTCCTCATTATAGCAGGGAATTACAATGTATAATACCGGATTTTCTCGGGACATTCTTCAACACTCCATTCATTTTCGCACCTTGTTCCAAAGCTCTGAAAAGTACTCCTGATAGTAACCGTCGTAAATCTTCGCTCTTTGGCGGACAGACAACGGTTTATTTGCATTGCAGAGCTTTGTATTAAAAAATTCTTTCAACTCCGGCTGAAGCCAGTGGGTTCCATCCGTTCTTTCCCGGTCACGGATATCACCATAGCCGGTCTTTGTTACACCGGGAATCAAGCCCAATGTCATGAACACATGGCCATTATAGCAATGCGCAATTTCGCACTTTCCAATCGGCATCTCAGGGAACGCTTCGTCCGGGTTTTCAAAAACGTTGCCAAGCGACTTTCCGCAATAGCACTGCGTTGTATAACCGTTGGTTATATTGATGTAACACGACCATTGCCCAGCATAGCAGAAGTGCTTCTGCGGAACACCGAAAATAGTCTTCTTAAACCGCCAGAAATCGGAGTTTAGCTGCGACCATACTCTGTCATACTCATCCATGGGCAATTCCGTAAGATAATCAATGCCCTCCGTCCGATCATCCCGGGCAATCGTCAAATGAGGAAGCGCCCCAAAATGCTCCATGGAAAACGCTTTCACTTCGTCCAAGATTGGAATCAGCTCATCTGACGGAACGAGCTCTATATTCACAGAAGCCCCCCCCCGCCAAGCGCGATTTACATTATCCGCAAAGAGTTCCAGAAGTCCTCTCTTTTTCAGTTCCAGGTAATGGAAAGAACACTTGAATTCCACCCGTTTCAGCACTTCCGGTCCCCATGCCAGAAATTTATCCAGCATACTGCTAATAGTCATATTAGACACAATCTCTGCGTAATGTCCTTGCGATACCAGCGCATAAATATATTTGTCGATATCTTTCACCAGCATTGTCTCGCCATCTGCGCAGAAGTTACAAAAGGCATATCCGCCAATACGTTCCGGACGCAAAGCGTAACCAATCTGTTCCGGGGTATAATGCATCTCAGGTTGAACACCGGTAATGAACTCCTCTCTCTGGGAAAGATAGCAGTAGTGACAGCGCAAATTGCAGATTGTCATTGGAATCGCAAAAAGGAGCATCTTTTTGATATTCTTTTTCTCCATATCTTCATTCTCCTATTCCAAACAATTCATTTTTATCTTGAGACAGGCAAACAGTAATGTTCATCGGTTCACTTATCTGTCCATGTTTGTACAATGTCTGTGCCATTCTCTCTCCTAAGTAATTCGCCATTGGCCAGTTATCCGCTGAATTCTGGAAAGCAGGTACATATAAATTCATTTCTTTCAGATGAATCCGGTCTGCTTCCAGTATTTGCTCATAAAGGTCTTTCGTCATAGCAGTTGCCATTTTTTCAGGCACTCCACTTTGATAAGAGTCTTGAAAAGTCTTTCCTTGTGTGTTGCAATTGAATATCGCAATACAAAGAATTAATGGCAGGAGTATTTCAACAACGTTAAACCGTTTAAGGACGTAGCAAACCGCATAAAATAGAGCAGCCAGTAGGAAAAAATAAATAGAAATCTGCACATCTGCACAACTCAAATATCCGGCTAAAGATGTAACTCCGCACAGCAAGACCTGATACAGTGCTGTCACACCCGCACAGAGTAAAAAGCGAACTTCTTTACCAAGGAACTTCTTTTCTTCTCTATCTTCTTTACGAATAATCCTATTCACAACACTCCCAATTGTGAGCAAAACTGTCCCTACCGTAAAGATCATAAAATACTTGTTGATATTCTTTAAGGAGCTATTTAAATAACTTGCTGCATTGCGCACCCCGGTCAGTCCACCTGCTGTACCCACCGACCCTGCACGACCTCCCTTAAGCTCAAACAAAAGAGACACAAACCAAATGGCAATGGTTCCAACGTATATCGCATTTTGCTTGATGCTTCCCGCCAACTGGGCTTTTCCTTTTTTCCAAATTGCTTTCCAAATAACGCGCTGTAAAATAACGACCCCGCAATAAGCCACGAGGACAATAGAGCTGAACAGGTTCGAATAAATTGCAAGATAAATTGCTAATACAAGAATCCCTTTATTCGTCATCGACGACTCTTTCCAGATGTTTGGTGTCTCCTCAAAAAGGATAACCAAAGCAGCATTCCAGATTGTTGGGATCGTATAATAAAACACGCAGGTCAGATTTCTGGTTAAAAACAAGTATGAATTTCCCTCATAACCGGTTCTAAAAATCCAGAAATGCGCCGTTAAGAAAAGGGCAGCGCAGACAACCATCTGCTGATTTTCCAAATGAAATGACTTTTTCATGGACCACGAAAAAATTAAAATATAACCAGCTATGCATACCGAAAATACAAAAGCATACGTTAATGTCATTGCATCCAGATAATCGCCTGTCAGCGGAGTCACAATGAACGCCGCTATTGCTCCAACAAGCGGCATAAAAATCTCTGGAAATACTCTCGTTGGGTTCCACGCTTTCGCATTTGGGAGAGCATCTCTTGCATATCCAATATACGTCCAGTCATCTCCATCAAAAACTCCAATTCTATGCATCCGCGTGAAAAATACAAATAAGAAGCTAACCAACGCCATCCCAATCAGAAGCCCAAAAAGCAGGTTATGTTTTCTCTCACTCTTCATTTTCTTCTTGTCTCCTTTTGTTATTTCTCAACTATGCGCCACATTACATACTTATTCCGAAATTGCAAGCAGCTCCTTTTGAATAGACGGAGATTTCACTCTTTCGACCTTCAACGCCATACGAGTCGCTTCTTTTACCCCATCCAGATTACTTCCAAGGAATATAACCCCGTCGGTCCCCTTCAAAAATGCTTCGTAGTATTCACGAATCTTCTGATTGAAAGAAGACAGCACAACGCAGGGGGTTCCGGTAATAACAGCAAAGATCATCCCATGCAACCGGTCCGTAATGACTACCTGGTGCTTTGCAAAGCGCATCAGCTCCTGTCGTACCACCAGTCCACGGATATCCCGGGTCACGTCCTCCAGATGGATGTTGGTCGTATGCTCCACATTTTGGAACATTTTCTCTACCAGGGAGCACAGCATTTCTCGCTGCACCTCGTCCAGGCTGGACTCCCCATCCTCACGTATGCACATCAACGCACCAGAGCGGGGGAAAGTATACTCGGCTTGCAGCAGATGCACCACATCCGGCATCAGGACAGACTTCACATTCGGAAAATAGGTCCTCGCAAATTCCAGGCTTTCCCGTCCACGCAGATACATTGTCAAGTCCCGGTGACCATTGTAGGCCCTCTGAGAGTCCCGTAAGGTTTTCCCATCCAAATGTCGGAAGCTGATGGTCTGGGGGAAGACAATAATCCGATTATTGGGGAACTGCTCAACAATCGTCTGGTGGAATCGTTCCTCCTCCGGGTACACATCTCCAATGTTCCCGCCACCGTTCAGAAACAAAATATCCTGGGGATTTACAATGGCGTGGAGATATTCTTCCTTTTTCGCATACTCATAGGTAGATATCTCTACCTGGTAATAATCTGGGAACTGGCTGCTGAGCAGCTGCTGCTCCGCCAATGTGATCGCCGAATCACCAATATTCTGGTGCTCCGCGGTAGCAAGCATGATGGCCTTTTTGCGCTGCCGCAGGTCGTTGATCTCCCACAAGTATTGCGCACGGGAAAGGCGCTGCTCCATATTCCACAAATCGCCCTCTATTCTCTCCCGGTTGCGTGTTTGTTCCTCTGCCATTGTCTGCAGGCACCTAGTCATGTTCTGCTCAGACATCTGTATATACTGGGTCATATTTTCATTCATCGCCTGTATGTATTGTGTCAGTTCTTGGTTTGCTACCTGCAAAGATTGTATCGATTGCAAAGCCTGACGCACCATTGCTTTTTGATTTCTCGTCTGTATCTTCTGTAGGCGAATCCTTAGAAAAGCTTTTATCCCACGCTGGTACAAGTCGCTCTCCCAGCGGAGCAGACGCTCCCGCAAGCGGCTGGATTCCGAAAGCCGGTATCCGACAAAGCGAAGGCACTTTCTCACCAGCTTATTGAGGATACCCACAGAATGCTCCTCCGTGTTTTCCTCTTTCCCCTGAATATCCGCCTTTGAAATCTGCGAGAATTGTCCGTTCAACAACTTTTGGCGACACACCACAAAGCGTTCCGGAATATAGGAAGCCTCCCGCAGGCACATTGCAAACAACCTGTTTTCCATCATCTGTTTCAAACACGCTATCTGCTCCTGATGACTCTTTCCACTACGCAGAAGCATGTCCTCTATACAGTTCAGGCCGCTGCTAGCACCATAACAATAAAACGCATCCTGTTCCGGTTCCGATAGTGTTTCCACCGAACCGAGGCTTTTCTCGATTTCCCGCATAAAATACATTTTCAAATCAAATAAATCTTCGCGGTACTTATGACTCAAGGATTCGCTTTCGTTCGTTTCATTCCCATAATAGTAACCAAACTCGTCCAAAAACACAATGTTTCTACAGGCAGGATAATACTTTAAATTCGTTACAAAGTCCTCACCCAAAGAAAGATTATCTGGGAATTTGAGCTCCTGACTTTTCCATAAGGCTACATTATAGAGCTTTGAGCAGGGCCCTTCCAGGAGTGCAGTATACCATATTAGACGCATTTCCCTCTCTCGAAATTCAGATTGGCTCAAGCAGCAAGGGGATTTCTTTAGCCATGACGACGTTAAATTTATATGTCCTGTCTCTGGCCGTTCAAAGTCCAGCATCATGGCATCCATAATTACCAGCTGGCTGTCATATTCTTCCGCCAACCGAACCTGTTTTTCCAGTGCGGAAACATCCATGCAATCATCGCTATCCAAAAACTCCAGGTATTCGCCCTGTACAAACTGCAGTCCGTAATTTCTTGCGCTGCTGACACCGCCATTTTCCTTCGTAAAAACCCGGAACCTGGAGTCCAAACGCATATAATTTTTACAGATTTCCAGCGAATCGTCAGAACTGCCGTCGTCTACCAAAATCGCCTCCCAATTGGTATAGGTCTGGCTCAGCAGAGAATTCAGGCAGTAACCAAGGTATTTTTCCGCATTATACACTGGGACAACAACTGAAACCTTTCCGTTTTGATTCATCATACCTCTCCCTCACCAGCGCGCATGCCATACTTCGCAAAAAGCTCTGTCATTCTGCGAATATAGCTTTTCTCCAGGCCATGCGCCTTCAATCCTTCAAAAGCTCCTCTCGCCTGACTAATCGTCTGCTTCAACTCCGGGCAATCCGGGCAACTCTGCTCACATTTTTCCACCCGGTCCAAAAGGACATATGCGTAATTATCCCCAGCCTTCTTGGCAATGTCTGCCAACTCGGACCGTTCCCAGGTCAACATTGTTTTTTGCAAAAAGGCTTCACAAGCATCCAGATTTTTCGGCTTAAACGAAGCAGTAATACTGCCCAGATTCCGACGCTCATAGTTCAGTAGCGCTACATCCACGTATACAATTTTCTTAGCCGCCAGGTAGAACAGGTGGGTTGTGAATTCATCTTCGTGTAGTTTCCCTACAGGATAGCGAGTCGTTCCAATTACATCCGCCCGATATAGCTTGTTCCAAGCCACGGGCTTACAGTACTTCCAATCCAGATTGCTTTCAATTGCCTGGGCCGGTGTGAATTCAAAAACCCTGCCACTGCAGTTTGTTTCTGCACGAATGCAATCCTTCCAAACACTGCGATAGCTGCACTCCGCAATCTCCGCATTGTGTTCCCGGCTCAAACGATGCAACAAGCCAAGCATGTCGGGGTCACACCAATCGTCACTGTCAATAAAAGCAACATAATCCCCCGTTACAGCTTCTATTCCCGCATTTCTTGCATCCGACAAGCCGCCATTTTTCTTATGGATTACTTTAATTCTTTTGTCATCATCTACCAGTTTATCGCAGATTTCTCCGCTTTGGTCCGGACTGCCATCATCCACTAGAATAATCTCCAGATTATCGTAGCTCTGGTTCCGCACAGAACTTACACACCGTTCCAGGTATGATTCCACATTATAGACCGGAATCACCACACTAATCTTATCCACGCATACCATTCTCCTTACTTTGCTGCTTTCTGTCACTTGTTTATTCTTTTCCTGAGCCAGCGAATCGTCCTTTTTAGAAGTGATTGTAAGTCATCTTCTTTTAGTGCCAACCTTGCCTTTTCCATGAGGGAATGCAGCTTATTGCCGTTTCGAATTGACTGCTGCTGATAACCATCTTCCAGCTTTTGCATCTGCATTTCCAATGTGAAAACCTCTGATGCAATTGGCGCACAGAGGTTCAACGCGTCGGAAACATGCTGACGCTGTTGCAGCGCCTGTGCATCTTCTGTCAGACGACAAAATTCCTTTTCAAAATGATCTACCATATTCTGAATGGTAAGGCCATTCAGAATACGCCCGCGGCACGCTTCGGAAGCCGCCGTCCATCGTGCGGAATCCGTCAGCAAATCACAGATAGCATCCACGTATGCCTGCACCTCGTCCTCCGAGAAGCTTCTGGCATCCAGACTGTCCGCTTCCGTCTGTTTGCAGGGAATCAAAGCGCCCACGCTGTCGTCAATCAGGTCTTTCTGGCCGCCCACATCCGCGCTGACAACGGGAACGCCCATGGAGCAGGACTCGTAGGCTGTCAGTGCCAGGCCCTCTTTCAGGCTACAAATCAGTGTCAATCTCGCATCCCGGTAACAGCACCGTACATCGTCTCCCGCGCCGAGAAAATAAACCGTCCCTTTTAATCCCATCGCAGATGACTTATCCCTCACTTCCTGAAGCTGAGAGCCATCACCCACTACAGCAAAAGCCACTTGCGGAGCACGAGCAGTGACGCACTTGGCGATTTCCAGCATTAAAAAAGGGCGCTTTTGTGGGTTCATCCGGCAGATAAATAACACAACAGGGCGGTCCTGAGAGATGCCCATTTCCTGGTAAAGCTTCCCGGGTTGGGTCTTCTCCGCGGAAAAATAGGCTTCATCCACACCAATATGCACCATTTCCACGCTGTCCGGCTTTCTGCCAAAGCTAGAAACCAGCACATCTTTTGTGGCGCTGTTGCAGACATAGGTTTTTTCCGTAATGCCGCCGATGGCTCCGCTGGTCCGGGCGTAGCCTCCGGCTCGCCAGTACCATTCCTCCATGTGTACATAGTCCACAATAGCAAGCTTTGGGAACTGCTGCCGCAGCCAGGGGGCCAGAGCATAGCCATGGTAGGCATTGCTCAAAAACAGGATATCCACCTGCCGACTCTTGATATAGTAGCTGATAAATTCGGCGTAATCTTCCGATGACATGAAATTGGGGAGATTGAAGATATTGGAGGTTGCCTCCCGGAAGCGCTGGAGCCAGTCATTGGGGCTGGGGTTCATGGTAATAATTCCGGTTTCAAACTTTTCGGGGTTCAGACCGGAAATCAGATCCAGATTGAACTTATCCGCGCCGCCCATCACCATGTGTGGGAACAGAAACAGCACATGGATTTTTTTCTTATCGGCATGAACGTGGCCCTTCCAGGAAGAAAGTCTGGGCATTGACCAGTCAAAGGATCCCATTTGGGGATAAATCACCGGCACCGGGGGATTCTTCACCTGTGCCGCGGCCTGCGCAATCAATTCCCGGTTGCGTTTCTCATTGCTGCCCTTATCCCGTACCGTAGACAACTCGCCTGAATCAGAACGGCGATACCAAAAAAGATATTCTCCGCCACTCTGGGCCGGATAGCAGCCCCTGGCTGTCAGTTTCAACCACAGCTGCCAATCCTCATTATAGTTTCTTCGTTCCTCGTAGCCACCCAGTGCCAAAAATTCTTTTTTTCGAATCAAGGCCGTGATGGTTAAATGATTCTCCCGTTTCAGTCGAATGGGGTCAAAGGGCTGGTCCCATAAATATTCAATGCTCCCGAAACCCAAGCTTCCGGTATAAGCCCAAGCCGCGCCCGGATTTTTTTGCAGCATCCACCAGCAATATTCCAAAAAGGGTGGCTCTATTAAATCGTCGGCATCCAACGGCAAAATGAAATCTGTTTGGGAATGCCACGCCCCATAATTTCGGGCAGCAGCAGGCCCCCCATTTTCCTGATGCAATACATGCACGCGAGGGTCCGATTGTTCGATTTTCTCCAGAGTCTCCAGTGCCTTTGGCTCGGTGGAACCATCATTGACAATGATCCACTCGAAGTATGGGAATGTCTGATTGAAAACACACCTTGCGGTCTGCATAATCAGACCGCTGTCGTTGTAAAAGGGCGTAATGATGGAAAGCAGCGGCTTTGCCGTCTTTATATACCCCAGATTCCAATCTTTTCTTCCCGGCTGGCAGGAATAATCAAACTCCATTCGCCTACGCTCCCTGTTTTAAATTTCTTCTCTGCCAATTATTTTCTGAATGACTCTTCGCAAGGAAGAGTTCTTCGGGATCACTCTATCCCGAAGGTTTTTCAGCGCTCGTTTGAACCGTACCGGGAAGGACGCATCCTTCTGCATCTGCCGGACCACATCCAGCAGCATTTTTTCGTAGTATGGGGTCTTTCTGGCATACATCCAGAAATAATTCCAGTAGTCCCCCTCCGGCCGTTTCCATGGCTTCTTCCCCCCGGCGTAGTGGATGATATAGGGCTCCTTTCTGGAGGCCAAATAGGCATCCCGGACAGGCTGAGGGGCCGCGGCGATAATCACTGGCACCCGGTAATGGTCCTGGTCTACCAGAACATTCCAGGCCATATCCAGATACTTTACCCTTCCCTGGCAATAGCGGTTCAGCACATCCTGGTCCGAATACATGTAACGGTGCGTCGCAAAGGTCAGCCACTGCTCCACAGAATAAGCCTTTCGCATCTGCCGCAGATTCAAAAGCAAAACCCCCGCCTGGAAATAGTCGTAGGGATTTTCCATTTTCAGCTCCCCGCGCAGGTATTCGCCCCGTTTCGGCAGAAGCTCCAAATTGCCCAGCATATCCGCATCCCGGACAGCAGCCAGCAGGCAGTCCCCCACATCCTCGTCATACAGCTCTGCTACGTCCCGCAGACATACCAGGTCTCCGTCCAGGTAAAGGACCTTATCGTAATCCGGAAGTAGATTTTGTATCAGCAAACGGTAAAAGGTTTCCACCGTAATATGCTCGTTCGCTTTTAAATCGTAGCTCTGCACCACCGCTGCCGCATTGAAAAAGCGGATGGAAAAGTGCTCCTGGCCATCGGTCAGAGAGCAGAGCAGGCGCTTGGTTTCCTCGCGGATATCCGACTCCAAAACCACAATATCATAATACCGGTCCGGGGACGCATTGGCAAAAATCGAATAAATTGCCACGGCACATGGCGGCGCAAAAGCCTCGTTGGCAGCAAAAACCACCGGGACAGTCCGGTCTATTTTCTCCGGAAATGCCGCGGAAATCCCGGAAATAAGCGATTCCATCATATTTTTTCCTTTTTCAGCGCATTGCTGCACGATACTTGTCGCAGACCTCCGCCGCAGGTCCGTCTGCCATCACTTCGCCGTGGTTTAGCCAAATAGCGCGCTTACAGATTTCCTTAACCTGCGCATCATTGTGGCTGACGAACAGTACCGTGGTGCCCTTGCCCATCAGATGCTTCATCCGCTCCTTGCACTTCTGCTGGAACTTGAAATCGCCCACCGCCAGGATCTCGTCCACCACCAGGATATCCGCCTGAACCTGGGTGGCAATGGCAAAGCCCAGGCGGGCCACCATGCCGGAGGAGTAGTTCTTCAAAGGCACGTCAATAAAATCCTGGAGCTCGGAAAATTCCAGGATTTCCTGAAAGTTTTCGTCCATAAACTTCCGGTTGTGGCCCATGACCGCGCCGTTTAAATAGATATTCTCCCGGGCGGTCAGGTCCATATCAAAGCCCGCGCCAAGCTCAATGAGGGGGGCAATGGAGCCTGAGACGCTGACCGTGCCCTGGCTGGCCGTTAAAACGCCAGCAATGACCTTCAGCATGGTGCTCTTACCGCTGCCGTTGCGGCCGATGAGGGCCACGGATTCGCCCCTGTGGATGGTAAAGGACACATTTTTCAGGGCGTAGAACTCCGTAAAATGGAGCTTGCCCTTGATCATTTTCAGGAAGTATTCCTTCATGGTGTCGGTTTTCTCCTCGGCCAGGTTAAAGCGCATGGAGACATTTTCCACCTTGATAATTTCTTCGCTCATAGCTCTCCTCTTTTACACGTACAAGACGAAATTCTTCTGCAGCTTCCGGAACACGCCGAAGCCCACCACCAGCGCCGCCGCTGAAAACAGTACCGAGCCCACCAGGACATAGGCCACCGGGAGCCTGCCATACATAGTCACGTCCCGGAAGAAGGTAATGTAGTAATACAAAGGGTTGCAGCGGATGATGTTCATGGCGTACTGGGGCAGGAAATCCGCGTCCACCGGGTAAAAAATAGGAGTCAGGTAGGTCAAGGCCAGGGTAAACACGCCGTACATATGGACAATATCCTGGAAGAAGGTGGCCAGGGCCGACAGGAGCATGCCAATGCCGATGCAAAACAGCAACAGCAGCAGCAGCGGCACCCAGAACAGCAGCAGTGTCCAGTGCAGCGGCACCCGGGACACCAGCATTACCACCACAATGGCCGCCATGCTAAACAGCAGATTGGTAAAGCTGGACATCACCCGGGACATGGGAAAAATATACTTGGGAATATACACCTTGCGGATTAAGGAGCCGTTGCCAATAATGCCCGTCATGGCTGTGGAAGTACTTTCGTTGAAGAACTGGAAGAGAATATTACCGGTAATCAGGTACATATGGAAGTACTCAATGCTGGACTTGAACATGAACGAGAAGACAATGGCCATCACCGTCATCATGAGCAAGGGGTTTAACAGGCTCCAGACATAGCCCAGGAAGCTGCGGCGGTACTTCACCTTCAGGTCCCGGCTGACCAGCTCCTTCAAAAGGGGCGTGTACTTCAGAAAATTTTGGATTTTTGCCTTCATGCGCGTTTTTTCTCCTTGAAGATACAGTTGCGGCGTAAGCGCCTGGGGCTTCCCGGCGCACGCCATTTGACGCTTTATTTTAACATATTCCGTGCTGTGATTCAACCCTAAAATGCAACTAGTTTTTGCATATTTCGCAAATATTTTTGAGAAAGCTCAGCGCCCGCTCCTATTTCGGCGCTGAGGACCAAAAAATTGAGGGGCGGCACAGCTGCCGCCCCCCCAGTGGGTGTGTTTCTCAATCACCGCTTCGCAAGCCCATAGGACCGGAAGGGCTGGATATAGCGTTCGTGGCTTAGTGGCTGCGGTCGGGCGTAGACTCCGGAGACCAGGCCCAGCATGGCGTAGATGGTCACGGTGGAGGAGCCGCCGTAGCTGATGAGGGGCAAGGTCAGGCCGATAACGGGCATAACGCCGATGCACATGCCCACGTTGATCATCAGCTGGAACATCAGGGCCGAGGCCGCGCCGAAGCAGATCAGCCGGCGCATATACTCGCCGCTGCGCATACCCACCTGGATACACCGGGCGATAATCAAAAGCTCCAGAATCAAAATGCCGCAGCAGCCGAAGAAGCCCAGTTCCTCGCCCACGGAAGAGAAAATATAGTCCGTGTGCTGGGCAAAAAGCATACCCGCCTGGGTACGGTTGCCGTTGAACAGGCCCTGGCCCGTCAGGCCGCCGCCGGTTAAGGACATCAGGTTAATTTTACTGTGATACCGGGCACCCAAGCCCTGGGCATCGAAGCTCGGGTCAAACAAAACCCGGATACGCTCCTGCTGGTAGGTGCCCATCAGTTTCCAGGCAAACGGGCTCACCGCGGCGATGGCCAAAATGGCGACACCGAACCAGACCATGCTCACGCCTCCGGCAAAGGCCATGCCGATGAAGATAAAAACGAAAATCAGCGACACGCCCGCGTCTCCGGACAGGACCATGTTGAGGCCCACCAGAATGCCCAGGTGCAGCACCATGTGCAGCACCGAGGGGATACTGGAAATGTCGTTTTGGTGGGACGACATAACGGAAGCCATAATCAGAATATAGGAGATTTTACAAATCTCGGCGGGCTGGATATTCACGGGGAAACCCGGAATGTGCAGCCAGCTCTTGTTACCGGTATTGTTGTCCGTGCCGAAGGGAATCAGCAGCAGCAGCAAGAAAATATTAAAGGCCACCATGAGCGTCCGGTTTTCCGACATGGTATCGGCATCAATGGAGGACACAATGGCGTACATAATGACCCCCAGGGCAACGGCCACCAGCTGAATGGCGATATATTTAAAATTGCTGTCGCCGAATTTCGAAGCGCTGGTAGCGCTGGCCATGACGATACAGCCAAAGCCGGAGGTAATCAGGCACAGCGTCAGCAGCACCCAGTCGCCCTTGACCTTAAAATCCTTTAATTCTTCCAGAAAACGATGCACGAAATCAGCTCCTTTGGGGGCACATTATAGCAGTAAAACGTAAAAATGTAAAGAAACGAAGTGTGAATAAACTGTGGATTGTCCCGGAAAAGCGGAACACAGCGGCGGCACGGAATGCCGCCGCTGGGGTTATCAGCTGATCCGCACCGCGGCGACCACCAGGCGGCCGTTGTCCAGGGTGTATTCACAGGTGGACAGGCAGATCATCTTGTCGCCGTACTGGGGGGTGAGGCCGGTATCGTAGAAACTCAGCTTCTTGCAGGTGGAGACGAAGTTGTCGAATTCCTGCTGGTTGGCGGCGTTCTCGAAGCGCTGGTAGGTAAAGCCCTCGCCCAGGTTGGCCGTGGTCTTGAAGACCGCAAAAATCTTGTACACATGGTACTGCACCTCACCGGTCTCATGGTTGAAGGTATCGAAAAAGATCAGGCTATTGTTGTCCCAGGCGGACTTGTCCGTATAGGCATTCAGGGCCGCGAACATGGTGCCGTCCTTCATATTGTGGCCGTACATGGTCACGTTGTCCCCGGGGGTGAACACGTCGCACTCCTCCCGGGCATAGATGCTGCCCCGGGTGCTGTTTTCACCGCTGTAGTTCCGGTAGAGGTAGTAGTTTGCCTCGCTCACCGGGCTCTGCATCACAGGGTAGTCCAGCTTCGTGCCCTCAATGCGCAGCCAGCCCACAAAATCGTCGTTAGGGTTCTTTTCATAGTAGCCCTTGTAGTCCCGGGTCAGGGGGTAGGTCTCCTCCGGCTCCAGGTCGTTGGGGTCCGGAATGAATTCCGTGGTCTCCCCGGGCTGGGTGGCCTCCGTAGTGGCCGTGGTCGTAACCAGGGTGTCCTGACGGAGCTTCGCGTACTCGTCCTCAGACTTCTTTCCCTGCCAGAAATAGGACCCCAGATACACCGCACTGCCAACCAGTGCCACCGCCAGGACCACTACAATGGCTATGTAAACACCTTTTTTCATAGAGCATCCTCCTAAGGGCAAGGAATTGAATACAACTCTTTGCCAAAATGTAACTTATCTGTAACCATTATAGCCCTATCCGGTGGTTCTGTCAAGCACAGAACGGCGAGAATCTATTAACCTTTCTTTAATTCTTGGAAAAATTATCCATGGAGGTACACCATGCCCAGGATATCCCGCTGCTCCCGGTAGTGGTCCCCCTCCCGCCAGCCGGCGCCTGTGGAGGAGCCGGAGTCCAGGTTGACCTCCGTATTGGGAAGGTCCTCCCCGATGTCCGTGTCGTTATACCGGATGCCGTCCCACCACAGCCGCTTCAGCCAGGTCATTTTCCGCACCGGCTCGGCGCTGCCGAAGGTATAGCAAAGGTTCAGATCCTCCAGGGCCGTGCACTCCAGAAGCGGGGAATAATCCCGGCAAAGGGTCTGGAACATCTCCAGGAAAATCAGCTTTTTGCAGGTGGCCAGGGGGGTGATGTCGGAAATGCCCGTGTCGGCAATGATCAAGTATTGCAGGTTTGGCATGTATTCCACCCAGTCGCAGGTTTTCAGCGCCATATGGCCCACGTCCACGGCGATAATGTCCGGGCAGTATTTCAGGTTGTCCATCTGCCCCTCATAGACCCTCTGGTCGGTTTTCACCGGGGCGAAGAACAGCGTGTCCGTCCGCACCCGGACCTTGCCCACGGAGACCGTCCAGATAAAGCGGATATTCTCATAGCGCTTGTTCAGGGCATCCATGGTCTCGTTGTCCAGGCCGCAGTCCGACATGACCACTTTTTTGAGCTTGGGATAATAGGGCAGCGCCGCTTCCAGGTCTGCCAGGTTCTCCACCTGCCAGCCGGAGATGTCCGCCTCCTCCGCGTCCGTCCGTAAAAGCCCGGGGCCGAAGGTCCCCTCCCATAGGAAGAATACCCCGGGGTTGTCATCAGCCAGCTGCCGCAGCTCCGCCTCGGTCAGAGGGCTGTCAAGCAGGTCCACCTCCCGGAGATTGGGATAGCATTTGACTAGTTTGTCCGCCAGCTCCCGGGAATGGGGGCAGCCGTTCAGCGGAAGTATGGTGGTCCCCGTGTCCAAGGGCACATCCCGGTCAGGCAGGGCATAGTAAAGGCCGATTTGAGGGAACGCCTCCCGCAGGAACCGGACCGCCTCCGGGTCCGGGTAGGCCGTCTTTAGAAGAATGGTTTCCACCATGGGCAGGTGGGGCAGATTTCGGCGCAGCTCCTCTATTTCCGCCTCCGGCAGCTCCAAGGCGCGGGCATCCGGCTTCCAGCGCTTGCCCCCCAGCTCCACCCGGTAGTCCACCGTACAGTCCGGCCGCAGAGCCGTCAGGGTCTCCAGGCCGTCATAGTCCCGGCATTCCGAGGCATCTACCCAGCACAGCCCCGGCACCAGTGCCAGAACCTTGGCATCCTCCACAGAAAGGGAGGTAACCGTCACCTCCTGGGTATCCATTTCCAAAAGCGTCCCCTGGAAGGGAATCTGCCAGAGGATCCGGCACTCCGGCAGGGCGTTTGTGAGCATTTGATAGCTCTCCGCGTCCAGCCCAGTGCCCCGCAAATCTACCCCTTCCAGGTTTGGGAATTCTGCCAGTCGGGCAAACTCCACCCCCCGCACCCCGGAAAGATCCAGGTACCGGCTGCTTCTTGCGTAGGGCTTCCCCGCAAGCACGCGGTAATTCCTCCGGAACAGATACCCGCCCATCACCGCCGCCACCGCCAGTACCACCGCCGCCAGACCAAACACCACCGTAAGCCGTTTTCTGGTCTTCATATTCTCTTCCTCCCGCTTCCCAAAAATGTCGCGTAAAGTATTATGTAACCATTTCTATTATGCAGGCTTCGACCCAAGAAGTCAAGGAAGAATCCCTCAAATCGATAAAAACATTTTTCTTGCTTTTTGGAGCCAGATGTGCTATTCTATACGGGTCAAATGCATCCCGCCTGCCGGTGTGATGGAATGGTAGACGTAGTGGACTCAAAATCCACCGCTGGCGA
>USQL01000048.1 GCA_900556935.1 uncultured Eubacteriales bacterium
ACTTTGATTTCTCCGCCTGCGGCCACGCCCTGTGCATCATCGACAGCCAGGCCAGCCACGCCGACCTGACCGACGAATACGCCGCCATCCCCGGCGAGCTAAAGCAGGTCTGCGCCTTCTTCGGCAAAGAGGTCCTGACCCAGATTGACGAGAAGGACTTCTTCGCGGCCATCCCCCAGCTCCGGAAATCCTGCCCGGACCGGGCCATCCTCCGGGCCATCCACTTCTACCAGGAGAACGCCCGGGTGCCCCTGCAGGTGGCCGCCCTGCGGGAGGGGAACTTCCCCCAATTCCTGGAGCTGATCAAGCAGAGCGGCTACTCCTCCTACATGTATCTGCAGAATGTCATCCCCGCGGGCTACACCCAGCACCAGGACGTGGCTGTGAGCCTTGCCCTGTGTGAGCACTATCTCCAGGGCCGGGGTGCCTACCGGGTCCACGGCGGCGGCTTCGCCGGAACGGTCCAGGCCTTCGTCCCCTTCGATCTGCTGGAGCAGTTCCGGGCGGGCATCGACGCGGTGCTGGGCCAGGGAGCCTGCCACGTGCTGTCCATCCGCCCCCAGGGCGGCGTGGAAATGGAAGTGGAGGCCTGAGTATGCAGCTTGAAACCTACATCGACTCCCTGGTGTCCTACGCCATGAACCACGGCCTCGCGGAGCCCGTGGACCACCAGGTGCTGACCAACCGCATCCTGGACATCCTCCACAAGGAGGACTACACCCCCTCCAACGAGCCCCAGACTGAGGACCTGGAGGAGATTCTAAAGGGCCTGCTGGACTACGCCTGCGCCCAGGGCCTGTGCCAGGACAACATCACCGCCCGGGATATTTTCGATACCCGCCTGATGGGTGCCCTTACCCCTATGCCCCGGGAGATTATCCGCGCTTTCCGGGAAAAATACGCCGTCCCCCCGGGAGGCCACCGACTGGTACTACCGGCTGAGCTGCGACACCGATTACATCCGACGCTACCGCATCGCCAAGGACATGCGCTGGAAATACGACAGCGAATACGGCCAGATGGACATCACCATCAACCTGAGCAAGCCCGAAAAGGACCCCAAGGCCATCGCCGCCGCCAAGAACGCCCCCCAGTCCGGCTACCCCAAATGCCAGCTGTGCCGGGAAAACGAGGGCTACGCCGGCCGCATGAACCACCCCGCCCGGGCCAACCACCGCATCATCCCCATCACCATCGCCGGGGCCGAGTGGTATCTGCAATACTCCCCCTATGTCTACTATAACGAGCACTGCATCGTCTTCAACGGCCAGCACGTGCCCATGAAAATCGACCGCTCCGCCTTTGAAAAGCTGCTGGACTTCGTAACCCTGTTTCCCCACTACTTCGTCGGCTCCAACGCAGACCTGCCCATCGTCGGCGGCTCCATTCTGAGCCACGAGCACTTCCAGGGCGGCCACTACACCTTCGCCATGGAGACCGCCCCCGTGGAAACCCCCGTCACTTTCCGGGGCTACGAGGACATTCAGGCGGGCCTGGTCAAGTGGCCCATGAGCGTCATCCGCCTGGACGGAAAGGACCCCAAGCGCCTTTCGGAGCTGGCCGAGAAAATCCTGAACGCCTGGCGGGACTATTCCGACGAAGGCTGCTCCATTCTCGCATTCTCCGACGGCGAGCCCCACAACACCATCACCCCCATTGCCCGCCGCCGGGGGGACCTCTACGAGCTGGACCTGGTGCTGCGCTGCAACATCACCACCGAGGAGCACCCCCTGGGAGTCTTCCACCCCCACGCGGACAAGCACCATATCAAGAAGGAAAACATCGGCCTCATCGAGGTCATGGGCCTTGCCGTGCTGCCCAGCCGCCTGAAAGGGGAGCTCACCGACCTGGCGGAGAAAATCGTCTCCGGCGCGGACCTGCGCGCCGACCCCGTCCAGGCCAAGCACGCCGACTGGGTGGATGCCCTGAAGCAGCAATACACCTTCACCTCCGAGAACGCTTTGGAAATCCTGCTAAAAGAAACCGGCAGAGTCTTCAGCCAGGTCCTGGAGGATGCCGGCGTGTACAAGCGCACCCCCGAGGGCAAGACTGCCTTCCAGCGCTTCGTGGATTCCGTCAACCAATAACCAAAGACATACACCCACCAAGCGAGACTTCTCCGGAGGTCTCGCTTTTTTAGAGGCTCTATGTCAATAGTTGGGGGAGGGACAAAAGTAAAATGAATTTAGGTTATGCCGAGGAGAGATTCTCGGCATGATTTTATGTAAGGAGACACCTAGATCTCTTGAAGTATTTACGGAATTGTTTTGAGAGCTTGTTTGCTCATTTTTCCGAACACGCTCCATAGCCCAATAGGCTTGACGAATGACATGGTATCGATCAGCAACAATGGCGGCATTGGGAAAGTAGACTTTAGATACTTCCCGAAAGTGCGGATTCATGTCAGTAACGAAGTATTTTACCTTTGTTTTAGATGGAAATTGTGAAAAATATTTAATGAGTTCGTTTTCAAAACGATTCGGTAAAATATCAATCACCTTGTGCTGCTTTGCATCTACAACAATGCTGTTATACTTCTGACCGCCAGAGTTACCCTTGAATTCGTCTAAAGAAAGGACCTCAGGAAGCTCTGTACTTTTTAACTGATTGATATACTATCAAGTATTTTCTTTGTCCCTGTAATTTCAGCGTTGACAACCTCAATCATCCGTTTAACATTTGCTATATGGAAAGGGGCAACTTCTTCTTCCCACGACTTAGTTACTTGCTTTTCTATTCCTTGAAGATATTTATATAGATTATCCAGTCGTTTTTCCAATAGCTGTTTTTGCTTAGTTGCATCAAAAAATCCAGAAAAAAGGCAGCGATGGAAAAAACATTTGCATCATAATCAAAGGTAACAATTGAATGGCTCAAAGTATTTTCAAGTTCTATTTTACCTTGAACAGTTAATTTATATACGGTTTTGTCAGGCATATTACCTTCTTTTTCAATCTTACCAGATATGTATCCTTTTTTCTCTAAAGTTTTTATCGTAGCATAAACAGTCGAGTCAGCAATGTTATACCAATATTTTATATTCATCCATTGTAATTGCTTTATAATTTCATAAGCATTAAGAGGGGAATTATTTATCAATCCCATAATCATCGTAGCTGATTTTGATAACATTTCTCATACTCCTTGACTTTTTTATAAAATTGCAGTACTCTCTATATATAGTAGTCTTTATATACATTGCTATTATATCATATTGATTTTGAAAATGGAATACCCGAAAAGGAAGTTTTTTATGTCACAGCATATTGATAGATATTAAGAGGTAAATGAGATGTTATGTATGAATGATTGTCAGCTTGATTGTGCAGTTGAGGATAAACTATATCGTGAACTTAGTCAGCTTACGAAAGACAAAACCATATGGAGAGAGAAAATACCCTATATAGGTTCTTTAATAACAGACCATTCTCCTAAAATAATTGCCAAAGCAATGTGGTTGCTTGGAGAAATGGGGTTGTTATATCCAAAAGAAGTAGAAATATATGTAAACGAAATTGCTAAATTTATTGTATCAGAGAATGACTTGCTCAGAGAGCGTGCTACAAATGCTTTAGGGCGAATTGGCAGAGCTGATTACAAACTTGTTATGCCCTATATGGATAATTTGCTTTTCTTAAGCAAGGACAGTAGTCCTAATGTACGTTTGAGTTTTATATGGGCTTCTGAAAATATTGCAACGAATACGCCCGCTGTATTTGAAAAACATCTGCCCGTATTTGAAAAACTATTAAATGATGAAAACGAGAGAGTTCGTATGGAAGCACCAGAAATGTTTCGTGTCATTGGAAAGCGAAAACCAGAATTTGTGCAACCATACTTGACAAAGTTAGAGTATATCGCAACACAGGATTGTAACAGAGTAGTCCGTATTCACGCTAATGGAGCAATAAAAGCTGCATTGCAAAAGGCAAATCAAGCAACCCAAAATTCTGGAAAGGTAATATTTTGTCGAGGATTACAAAATGAAATGTTTAACTGACAACGAGTTATTTAATGTGTTTTTATTATGCACAATTATTGGAGAATTTCTTTTACCGTGTTTATTGGAGCGATATTATACTGAATACAACGGCAAGACAATGGTAATGAGTGCATTAGGAAGTCCACAAAGTCCTGTTCGACACATTTATAATTTATGGCTTATCTGGCTTGGGAGTTTTTTTACATTCACCGCCTTTGTATACTTTGAGAAAACAAGAGTTGAATTTCCTGTTTTGTCAGCTTTGCTATTGCTTTCGATTGGAATTTTTGCTGTTGGAGCAGGAGTGATTTCTGGATTTTTCAGCGTAAATGAAAGTAAAAATATAGTTACTACGGCTTCAAAAATTCACGGAGTAAGTGCTGCAATCGGTTTTATGGCATTATTATTCTTTCCTTTAATAAATGGCATTTTATCATTCAAGCAAAAAGAGGTTGCTTTTGGTATCGTTAGCATTGTTTCTTTTATCTTAGCCCTTATTTGTTTTGTGTGTTTTGTTATGGGAGATAAGGAACAATTTCAAAACACAGTTTTAAGATATGAAGGATTATGGGAAAGATTGACCTTGATATGTATGTATATTCCTTTTATCCATAAGGTTGTTTATAATCTTTTGCCCTAATTATTGTAGCGAGGTAACAGATGAAAAAAGGGTAATCATCCGACAATGCGAGATGTTAAAATAAAATCAAAAAAGAAATTAGATACTCACTAATTGCTAAAAAGTAATAATTACCAGAGAGCCAGACACAAAGATGCAGAGCTATGAGGACAATGTTTCCGGCAAACTCTCGGATGACCGCTTTGCCAGAATGTCCCGCAGATACGAAGATGAACAGAAGGAGATATCCGAGAAGATCGACGGGATATGGGAGCAGCACCTTGTGATCCATTACAACTGTGTGGGAGCCATCTTCATCCCCGATGTGTTTCCACTTCTGGCACCGCAGGTGTCGGTGAATACAAGAAAAGGCGTAGTCGTCAACTACGCCCCAGGTCAACTCGCTGTATGAAAAAAGCGAGTGTTCTTAACAGCCTTTCAAATGCTGTAAGAACACTCGCTTTGGTCTGGGTGACAGGATTCGAATACACCAAGGAGCAAACGCCGTCCAGCCGGCGTTTGGCGAAAGTCCACCGGACTTCCGCATTCAAATGGGTTCGAATCCGGTATCGATATCAATAAGAAAAGCACCCCGAAAAGGGTGCTTTTCTTATTGGTCCGAGTGACAGGATTCGAACCTGCGGCATCCTGCTCCCAAAGCAGGCGCGCTACCAGCTGCGCTACACCCGGATACCAAGGTATTATACAGGAAACTCCGGAAAAAAGCAATAGGGAAAATCGCAAAAAGCGGAAAACCTGCTTGACAAAGACGGGGGGCTGTGCTAGAATAAGCCTACATTTTCATAGGACAGTTCGTAACCATCCTGTCGGTAAACAAAACTAGGACTTTTAAAGTGGGTATTTTGCCTGCTTTGTTTTGGATGGGCGCAGTTTGCGTCCATTTTGTTTTGCTGTGGGTGGAATTGTCCGCCCATTTTTTGTTATTAAGGAGAAAGCGATGAACAAAACCAAATATGTAACCCAGGCGGCTGTGATTGCCGCGCTGTACGCGGTCCTGACCCACCTGCAGAACATTCTGCTGCCCGGAAGCACCACCTGGGCCATCCAGATGCGGATTTCCGAGGCAATGACGGTGCTGGCCTTTTTTACCCCCGCGGCCATTCCCGGGCTGAGCCTGGGCTGCCTGCTGTTCAACCTGACCTATGCGGGCACCCTGCCCCTGGACTTCCTGGTGGGTACTCTGGCCACTTTCCTGGCAGCCCTTGCCATGTGGAAACTGCGGAATGTAAAGACCTTTCATCTGCCGCTTTTGGGCCTGCTGATGCCCGCCCTGACCAACGCGTTCCTGGTGGGGTGGGAGCTGACCGTTTATATCGGCGGCGGCTTTGTGCTCAACGCGGTATACGTCGCCCTGGGCGAGCTTGCGGTGGTGCTGGTGCTGGGGAGCCTCCTGTACACCGCCATCTCCCGCCGGAATATGGCGGGACTTCTGGAAACAGCCTGATTTCACAAAAACATACGTCAAAAACGGGTGCCCAAGGCAATGTCTTGGACACCTGTTTTTTTGCGCAAAAAATTTTGTGCCAATACTATGCAGCCAGCATATTGTTTTTTCAGGGGAGAATTCATAGAATAAAAGCAGTCCTACTCAATCTCAATGTGCTTGATGCCGTAATCCAGAATCAGGTTAATGAGTTCATTGCGGGAGTAGTTGCTCTCGCTGGCGATACGGTCTAGGTCGGCAAGAATTTCTTCCCGGATACGCACGGAAATAATGCGGTTCCCATCTTCTCCGCGCTTTTTAATCTTTAATGGTTCATTGTTCATGTCTGCCACCTCGCAATATGTACTAATTATAGGTTGACGACATCAATTACTATATGCTACAATATGATAGCTAATACGATATGTATTAGTAATACAAAAAGAAAGAGGAATGCATCATGAGAAAAAAGATTCTGGCCCTGCTGCTGGCACTTCTGGTGTGCGGAAGCCTTGCCGCATGCGGAGGGGGGAGCCAAACAGCGAAAAAGACGGAGGATGTCCAGAGTACGAAGTCGAGCGACAAGCTGAGCGACTCGGAAACTGAGGAGGAAACTGAGTTTACGGAGCCCGTTCCTACGGCCCAGACCAAGACGGACCACTGTGAGCTGGAGCGCATCTGCGTGGACCGCTCTTATACGGACAAGGATAACAGCAGCCTGAAAATTGTCTATGTGTTCTATACGGTTTCCACCCAGAACCAGAATCTGAAGGTCAGCAGCAAGCTGTCCCAGCTGGTCTTTGACAGTGGGAATTCCTATTCCTCCGAGCATCTGAGCAAATCCTGCACAGGGTATATGCCCAATTATTACAACAGCAATTATATTGAAAATATTTATGTGGGCCAGTCCTTAAAGGTTGTCTCCACCTTCCTGGTTCCGGACGGAGAGTTCGCGACCGGAGAACTGTTCACGGTAATGCCCAATGGTCTGCCCAGCGGAGAGACGATGAAGTTTGCCAGCGCGGATGTGGAGTACTTTGATTCTCCGGAGGAGCTGGCGCAGACCGTTGACCCGGAAGGGTTTGCCCAGATGGAGGAAAAGCACCAGATAGCGGATGCCCAGACCACAGCCCAGGTCAAGAACGCGGTCAATGGCTATCAGTGGTCCTTCTATGTAAACAGCACCTCCTATGAAATTGAGTTCTTTGCGCCAAACAGATTTGAGGTGCGGGTCAGGGCCTTCAATGTCTGCAACGGCGGAACCTACACAGTGGAAAACGGATTTGTGGTCTGTACCTACGACAACAGCGACCTGCAGGTAGAGATTCCCTATGAGATGAAGCCGGATGACATCGACCTGAAGGTGGCGGACGCGTTTGACGTGAATATGTAGTCCCCGGAGGAAATCCGAAAGAATAGAAAGAAAAGAGGAAACAATATGTCTGAAGAACGAAACCAGCAGCCGACCGCGGAAGTCCAGCAGCCGGAACAGCCCCCGGTAGAAAATCCTGCAGAATCCGCCCCTGCCGAACCTTCCGTCCCTGTGGAGGAAGCGGAATATCAGCAGACGGAGACCCCAAAAAAGAAGGGAAAAAAGAAATTTGTCATTGCAGCGATCGCGGCCCTTTGCGTGGTGATTGCAGGCGCGTTTTTCCTGCTGAACGGAAAACAGGGAGGAAGCGCGGCAGCTGAATTCTATGCGACCTCCGCATTTCTATCGGAGGATGGAGAAGCGTATTTCGTTCTGGAAAACGGAAATGTGGTCCACCTGGAGGGAGAGTTCTCCAATGTGAGCCTTACCGCGGACAGACGGCACATCGCGGCCCTCACGAAGGACGGAGATATGATTGTCACAGACCCAAAGCAGTCCCAAAAGAAAACCGTAGCGGCGAACGTTGAGGACCTGAATACGGTCAAAAACGATGGAATTCTCTATACGGATGAGAATGACAATCTGTACCGTGTCCTGTTCAGCGATTTGGAGCCGCTGAAAATTGGAGAGGACATTGCGGCTGCCGTGGCGGAAGACAATGTTACCATGCTGTACGCGACGAACGATGGCGGAATTTACAGGCTTTTGAATACGGAAAATGAGCCGACCAAAATCGGTTACTTTGCGGGAAGCATCAGCCTGGAGGCTGTTTCCAACGATGGTAATATGGGTGTGTGGCTGGAAAAGTCCGGGGATACCTGGAGCACAATTCTTTTGGAGAATGAGGACAAAGAAACCCTTACCAAGCGGGACAGCCATGGGGACAGCTGCTTTGTCACCTTTTCCGAGGACCAGGGCCTGATGGTGGTCGGAAGTCTGTATGACAGCGATGTTTGGATCAAGCGCCCCGGCCAGGAGACGGTCCGGGCGAAGATGGGCGCGGAGCTCGGCAGCAGTACGGTATATACCACCGTCGGGACGTTGGGAAGATCCGGCGCGAAAAGCGGGGAGACCCTGTTTGTTGCGGCTGAGGCGGATTCCGGCGAGAATATTTACCAGATTTCCAAGGACGGCGAAAGAGAAAAAATCCTGTCCAGTGTTTCGGATTACGCGATTGCCCAGGGCGCGATTGCCTATTGTGATGACGAGAACGGACTGTACGTGGCGAAGCTGGAAAAGGAAACCGTAACCGGGGAGAAAAAGATTGCCTCCGACGTGCAGGATTTCCATCTGACCACCAACGGAAAATACCTGTACTATATCCGCAATGCGGAAAACGAAGAGGGCAGTCTCTATTGCTTCAAGCTGGGGGAAAAGGAGCCTGTAAAGATTTCGTCCAATGCAAGTTTGTTCCAGCTTGGAACAATTCTCACAATGATGGATGGCGAATATGCATCCGACGGGGCTTCCGTCTGGTATTACAAGGATATGGAAAAAATTTCCGATACCTATACAAGATACGGAACCTTGATGTACTGGCACTACGGAGACAAGGAATCCCAGAAGATTTCCAGCGATGTGCTCATAGGCTCGGTCACCAGTGGCCTGCAAGGTGGGGCAATCAACCCCGGCGATTACCGCTATACGAAATACGTTTCCATAGACAAGAACGAGCAGATTCACGTGAATGTTATGCACAGTGATGGGAAGCAGTCTGTAAAGGCTGTCAGCGATGTTATCAACTAAAACGGAATCCCTGTGCTTCCCGGCCCGGTTATCCTGAGCGTCAGGCTCGGACAGCAGGGAAAAAGCATGCAGGCACCCTGGATATCCGGGGTGTCTGCGTTTTTTACCGCAACGCCCTATCTTTTTCCCGCAAAAGCTGATATACTGTAAAAAAGACAAGAAGGGTGGCAGATGGAATGGACATTACTCTGCGGAAAAAGAAGGACGCTGCCCAGCTGGTCATCAGCGGGGCGGAAAATACCCGGTTCTTTTGGGATACCTTCCGCCTGTATGCCCAGAATGAAAGCACCCTCCGGCTGTGCAGTCCGGCGTTTCAAAAGAAGCTGCTTCCGCTGCTTGGCAGACAGGTCAACTATCCCGACGGGAAGCCCATTAGCATGAAGATGGGCCTGGGCGATATCCCTACCTTCTGCTCCTGCGTGCTGCCCCAGATTGAGGGGTTGGCAACGGTGGAGGACCCCGGCGGGCTGATGAACCAATACAGCCCTGAGGAATGTACGCCCTGCTTCTATTTGGACCTGGACGGGGACGGCTGCCTGACCCTGGAGCTGCGCTTCCGCTATGGGGAGCGAGAGGTCCACAGCAGCGCCGCCTCGGAAGAATGGGGGCAGATCCGCCGGGACCCGGCTGCGGAGCAGCGGGCCAAAACTCTGCTGAGCCGCAATTTTCGGTTTGACGGGACGAACTACTACCTGGACGGCGGCGAGGAGGCGGCCTTTGCCTTCCTGACGGAGTCGCTTTCCTCTCTGCGGCAGTGCGGGGAGGTCTATGACCCCTGGTGGAATCTGGCTGCCCAGGAGCAGGCTACGGACCGGGCCCACCGCATTGGTCAGCAGGAACGGGTGCAGGTCTATAAGCTCATCGCCAAGGATACCATTGAGGAGCAGATTCTGGACCTTCAGGACAAAAAAGCGGCACTCATGGATGCCCTTTCCGGCACCACCGAGGCGGGAATTCTGGAAATGTCCAAGGAGGAGCTGCTGGAATTGCTGAAAATCGGCTGATGCGCCAGGGCAACCGGTAAAGAAATATCGACTTGTCAAGATTCACATGGTTTTTTCGGAATTTTTGGAAATTCTGGTGTATCTGCTTTCTTGACGGCGGTTGGCAAAACGTGGTATAATCAGGCTGTATCCAATAAGAACCCTTATGACTGACGGATAAAGTGGAGCACCACATGGAGTAAGGGAAAATTTATTTGCCGACCGTCTGGGCTTGCTTGCGTTCCTGAAAAAGGAGGGTAAGTGGGCCCTTTTGCGCTTTTTAAGGAGGTTTCTATGAAAAAAGTTGGAATTATCATGGGAAGTGACAGTGATCTCCCAATTTTGCGGAAGACCATGGACACATTAAAAGACCTGGGCATTCCCTTTGAGACCCATATTTTTTCCGCCCACCGCACCCCCGCGGAGGCCCGGGATTTTGCGCTGAACGCCCGGGGGGCAGGCTTCGGGGTCCTGATTGCCGCCGCCGGTATGGCGGCCCACTTAGCCGGGGCCATTGCGGCCAATACCACCCTGCCCGTCATCGGCATCCCCTGCAAGGGGCCGGTTCTGGACGGCATGGATGCCCTCCTTGCCACGGTGCAGATGCCCTCCGGCATACCCGTTGCCACGGTGGCGATTAACGGCGGTGTCAATGCGGCCCTGCTGGCGGCCCAGATTCTGGCGGTTGCCGATGAGGGGCTGGCCCAAAAGCTGGACGAGAAGCGGGCAAAGGACGCGAAAAAGGTTCTGGAAAAAGACGCGGCTCTGCAGCAAGAGCTGAACGGTTAAAAAGGAGGGCTACCATGGGCGGTTTCTTCGGCGCGGTCTCCAAGCGGGACTGCATTCTGGACGTATTCTTCGGCACTGACTACCATTCCCACCTGGGCACCCGACGGGGCGGCATGGCCGCCTACGACCGTGATCTGGGATTGCAGCGGGAAATCCATAATATTGAAAATTCTCCCTTCCGTACAAAGTTTGACGGTATTCTGAACGAGATGAAGGGCACAAGCGCCATCGGCTGTATCTCCGATACGGACCCCCAGCCGCTGCTGATTCGCTCTGAGCTGGGCACCTACGCCATCTGCACCATCGGCATCATCAACAACGCGGAGACGCTGCTGCGGCAGTACCTGTCCTTCAGCGGCGGCCACTTTGAAGCCATGTCCGGTGGAAAGGTCAACTCCAACGAGCTGATTTCCGCGATGATCGATCAGAAGAGCTCCTTTGCGGAGGGGATTCGCTTTGCCCAGGACATGATTGAGGGCACGGCCTCCATCCTGATTCTAAAGGACGACGGCCATCTGATTGCTGCCCGGGATAAGCTGGGAAGGCTCCCCATCATTCTGGAGCGGAACGAGGACGGCTACTGCGTCACCTTTGAGGACTACGCCGGTGAAAAGCTGGGCTACACCTATTACCGGGAGCTGGGCCCCGGAGAGGTGGTAGAGATTAGCCCCGAGGGGGATACGGTTTTGGCCCCGCCCCGGGACAAGAAGAAAATCTGCGCCTTCCTCTGGTCCTATTACGGCTATCCCACCTCCTGCTACGAGGGGAAAAACGTGGAGGTTATGCGCTATCGCAACGGACGGATTATGGCCAAGGCGGACAGAGAAAACGGCATTGCCCAGGACATCGACTATGTAGGCGGCGTGCCGGACTCCGGCACCCCCCACGCCATCGGCTATGCCAACGAAAGCGGCGTGCCCTTCGCCCGACCCTTTATCAAGTACACCCCCACCTGGCCCCGGAGCTTCATGCCCTCCAACCAGAGTGAGCGGAATATGGTTGCCAAGATGAAGCAGATTCCCGTGGACGAGCTGATTCGGGATAAAAAGCTCCTCTTTGTGGATGACTCCATCGTCCGAGGCACCCAGCTGCGGGAGACCGTGGATTTCCTCTATGAGCACGGGGCCAAGGATGTGCACATCCGCTCTGCCTGCCCGCCCATTCTCTACGCCTGCAAATATCTGAATTTCTCCCGCTCCAATTCTGAAAATGAGCTCATCGCCCGGGCAACCATTCTGGACCTGGAAGGGGAGGAGGGCTTTCACCACCTGGACGAGTACATGGACGGCACCACCGAGCGGGGCAAGAAGCTTCGCCAGACCATCTGCGAAAAGCTCCATTTTTCCACTTTGGAATACCAGACCCTGGAGGGCATTCTGGAGGCCATCGATCTTCCGGAGTGCGACGTTTGCACCTACTGCTGGAACGGCAAAGAATAACATATAAAGGAGAACACCTACTATGGACCACAAGAATTCTCAGTCTGCCAGCTACGCCGCCGCCGGTGTGGATATCACCGCCGGCTATAAGGCTGTGGAGCTCATGAAAAAGCATGTCGCCCGGACCCGGAACGAAGGGTGCCTGGATGATGTGGGCGGCTTCGGCGGCTGCTTCGGTCTGCCCATTGCGGGCATGGAAGAGCCGGTGCTGGTTTCCGGCACCGACGGTGTGGGCACCAAGCTTCGGATTGCCCAATTGCTTGACAAGCACGATACCATTGGCATCGACTGCGTTGCCATGTGCGTCAACGATGTGATCTGCTGCGGCGCAAAGCCCTTGTTCTTCCTGGATTATATCGCCTGCGGCAAGAATGTGCCGGAGCGCATTGCGGAAATCGTCGGCGGCGTGGCCGAGGGCTGCGTCCAGGCGGGCTCTGCCCTGATTGGCGGCGAGACCGCCGAGCACCCCGGCATGATGCCGGTGGATGACTACGACCTGGCGGGTTTCAGCGTGGGCATTGTGGATAAGAAAAAAATCATCGACAATACCCGGATGTGTCCCGGTGATGTGGTCATCGCCCTGGCCTCCACCGGTGTCCACTCCAACGGCTTCAGCCTGGTGCGGAAGGTCTTCGACGTGGAGCACAACCCGAACCTCAAGGAGCCCTGCGAGGCCCTGGGGGGAAAGTCCATTCTGGAAACCCTGCTGACCCCCACCAAAATCTACGTGAAAAGCATCCTGGCCCTGCTGGAACAGGTGGACGTGAAGGGCATCAGCCATATCACCGGCGGCGGCTTCTACGAGAATATCCCCCGCAGCATCCCCGACGGCCTGTGCGCGAAGATTTGCAAGGACAGCGTTCGGGTCCTGCCCATCTTTAACCTGATTGCCAAAACCGGCAATATCCCGGAGCGGGATATGTTCAATACCTTCAATATGGGCGTTGGCATGAGCGTGGTAGTCCCCGCGGACCAGGCCCAGACCGCCCTGGATATCCTGAATGGCAATGGAGAGACCGCTTATGTCATCGGCTCCATTGTAGAAGGGGAAGAAAAGGTGATTTTGGAGTGAAAACCAAAATCGCGGTGCTGGTCTCCGGCGGCGGCACCAATCTGCAGGCCCTGCTGGATGCCCAGAAAAGCGGCGGCCTGGTAAGCGGGGAAATCGCCCTGGTAATTTCCAACAACGCAAACGCCTACGCCCTGGAACGGGCCAAAAACGCCGGGGTTCCCACCAGGGTTCTTTTGAAAAAAGAGCTGGGGGGCCAGGCGGGTTTTGAAAAGGCTCTGGAAGAGACCCTGGATAGCTTTGGCATCCAGGTAATCATCCTTGCGGGCTTTATGAGCATCCTCTCTGGGAACTTTACAGACAAGTACTCCAAGCGGATTTTGAACGTCCACCCCTCTTTGATTCCCGCCTTCTGCGGGGCGGGCTTCTATGGCCTCCGGGTCCACGAAGCGGCCCTGTCCTACGGGGTAAAGGTCACGGGGGCGACGGTCCATTTTGTCAATTCGATTCCCGACGGCGGGGAGATCATTGCCCAGAAGGCGGTGGACATTCTGCCCGGGGATACACCGGAGCGGCTGCAAAAACGGGTAATGGAGCAGGCGGAGTGGATTCTCCTGCCCCGGGCCGCGGAGCAGGTCTGTGCCGCCATTCAGAATGGGGAGGAGTAAAAGAATATGAACGTGTACGAAATCGGTTCTATGGAGGAAAAGCTGTCCTCCAACCGCTATCCCGGCCGGGGCATTGTCCTGGGGCTGACCCCGGACGGAAAGGAATCCGTGGCCGCCTACTTTATCATGGGCCGCAGCGTCAACAGCCGCAACCGGATTTTCGCTTTGGAGCCCGACGGCATCCGCACCGAGGCCTACGATGCCAGCAAAATGGAGGACCCCAGCCTGATTATCTACCATCCCGTCCGCCAGCTTGGCAGGGCCCTGATTGTCACCAACGGCGACCAGACCGATACCATCCGGGAGTTTCTGGAAAAGGGGAAGACCATGGAGGAGGCTCTGCGGACCCGGAAATTTGAGCACGACGGCCCCAACTGGACTCCCCGAATCTCCGGCCTCCTGAGCCCCGACGGCAGCTATAAAATGTCCATTCTGAAGGCCTCTGACCCGGAAGGAACCGGCTGCAACCGCTATACCTATGACTACGAGCCCATCCTGGGTCTCGGCCACTTCCTGCATACCTATGTCTGCGACGGAAACCCTGTGATTCCCACCTTCCAGGGGGAGCCGGAACGGGTGGAAATCCCCCAAGATATGGACCGGTTTGTGGAAAGCCTGTGGAAAAGCCTGAACGAGGACAACAAAATCTCCTTGTTCGTCCGCTATACGGACCTGGCTACCGGCGAATTCCGGCAGAAGGTCATCAATCGCTACGAATAAGGAGGAGCCAATATGAAGCAATTCGAACTGAAATACGGCTGCAACCCCAACCAGAAGCCGGCATCCATCTACATGGCCGACGGCAGCGACCTGCCCATTACGGTTTTGAACGGCCGCCCCGGCTATATCAACTTCCTGGACGCCCTCAACTCCTATCAGCTGGTGAAGGAGCTGAAGGAGGCCACGGGCAAGTGCGCCGTTACCTCCTTTAAGCATGTGTCCCCCACCTCCGCCGCGGTGGGCAAGGTGCTGCCCGAAGACCTGAAAAAGGCCTGCTTTGTAGACGATGTGGAGGGCCTGGACGATTCCTTATTGGCCTGCGCCTACGCCCGGGCCCGGGGCACGGACCGGATGTGCTCCTTTGGCGACTGGGTGGCCCTGTCCGATGTCTGCGACGTGACCACTGCCAAGCTCATTGCCCGGGAGGTCTCCGACGGCGTGATTGCCCCCGGCTATTCCGAGGAGGCTCTGGCCATTCTGAAAACCAAGCGCAAGGGCAATTACAACGTGGTTGCCATCGACGAACACTATGTCCCCGCCCCCCAGGAGACCAAGATGGTCTACGGTGTTACCTTCCAGCAGGGCCGGAACAATTTTAAAATCAACAAGGAGCTGCTTGCCAACCTGGTGACAGAAAACAAGGAACTGCCCGAGAGCGCCAAGGAGGACCTGATTGTGGCCCTCATCACCCTGAAATACACCCAGTCCAACTCCGTCTGCTTTGCCTATGATGGCCAGGCCATCGGTGTGGGTGCCGGTCAGCAGTCCCGGATTCACTGCACCCGTCTGGCAGGCTCCAAGGCCGATACCTGGTTCCTGCGGCAGCACCCCAAGACCCTGGCGCTGCCCTTCCGGGAGGACCTGGGCCGGCCCAACCGGGACAACGTGATTGACGGCTATATCAACGGCAACGAGGAGGACGTGTGCGCCGAGGGCATCTGGCAGAATTACTTCACCCGTCGCCCCGAGCCCCTGACCCAGGAGGACAAGCGGGCGTTTCTGGGGGCCATTCGGGGTGTTTCCCTGGGCTCCGATGCCTTCTTCCCCTTTGCGGATAACATCAAGCGGGCCTATGCCTCCGGTGTCAGCTACATCGCCCAGCCCGGCGGCTCCATCCGGGATGACCTGGTCATTGAGGAGTGCAACAAGGATGGAATCGTCATGGCCTTTACCGGTATGCGTCTGTTCCACCATTAAGCGTAAGGAGATTGCGAAATGAAAATCCTTGTAGTCGGCGGCGGCGGTCGGGAGCACGCCATCATCAAGAAGCTGAAAGAAAACAAATCCGTAGAGACCGTTTTTGCCCTCCCCGGCAACGGCGGCATTGCGGCGGATGCCCGGTGCGTGCCCATCGGGGCTACGGAGATTGAAAAAATTGTGGACTTTGCGGTAGAGAACCGTGTGGACTATGCCGTGGTGGCCCCGGACGACCCCCTGGTGCTGGGGGCGGTGGATGCCCTGGAGGAAAAGGGCATTCCCTGCTTCGGCCCCCGGGCCAATGCGGCCATCATCGAGGGCAGCAAGGTCTTTTCCAAGAACCTGATGAAAAAATACGGCATTCCCACGGCGGAATACGAAGTGTTCAACGACATGGAATCCGCCCTCCAATATCTGGAAACCGCCCCGATTCCCACGGTGATTAAGGCCGACGGCCTGGCCCTGGGTAAGGGCGTGATCATCGCCCAGACAAGGCAGGAGGCCATGGACGCGGTGAAATCCATGATGGCGGACAAGGTCTTCGGCAAGAGCGGGGAGCACATCGTCATTGAGGAATTCCTGACGGGCCCCGAGGTCAGCGTCCTGTCCTTCACCGACGGAAAGGTGGTAAAGCCCATGGTCTCCTCCATGGACCACAAGCGGGCGGGGGACAATGACACTGGCCTGAACACTGGCGGCATGGGCACCGTGGCCCCCAACCCCTATTACACCCCAGAAATCGCGGAGCGGTGCATGAAGGAGATTTTCCTGCCCACCGTTCAGGCCATGAACGCCGAGGGCCGGACCTTCAAGGGCTGCCTGTACTTCGGCCTGATGCTGACCCCCAAGGGTCCCAAGGTCATTGAATACAACTGCCGCTTCGGTGACCCGGAGACCCAGGTGGTGCTGCCCCTGCTGGAAAGCGATCTGCTCACCGTCATGCAGGCCACCACCAACGGCTGTTTGGAGGAGACCCCTGTGCGGTTCTCCAAGAAAAACGCCTGCTGCGTGATTCTGGCATCCCAGGGCTACCCCGTGTCCTACAAGAAGGGCTTCCCCCTCACCATGACGGAGGAGGCCAAGGCCCATACTTTCGTTGCTGGTGCCAAACTGGATGAAAATGGGAAGCTTGTCACCTCCGGCGGCCGGGTCACCGGCAC
>USQL01000049.1 GCA_900556935.1 uncultured Eubacteriales bacterium
GCTTCATCGACACCGCCGGTATGCGCCGGAAGAGCAAGGTGGACGATGCCATTGAAAAATACTCCAATATGCGCTCCGTCAGCGCCATTGACCGGGCAGACGTGTGCCTTATTCTGATTGATGCCAACGAGGGCGTTACCGAGCAGGACACCAAGATTGCGGGTCTGGTCCACGAGGCCGGAAAGGCCGCGGTGATTGTCGTCAACAAGTGGGATGCCGTGGCCGACAAGGAAACCAACACCATGCGGGACATGGAGGCCAAGGTCCGTCAGGGCCTGAGCTACATGCTCTACGCCCCGGTAATTTTCCTCTCCGCCTTGACCGGTGCCCGGTGTGAAAAGCTGTTCGACACCATCCAGGAGGTCCACAAGCAGAACACCAGCCGCATCACCACCGGCAATCTGAACGCCGTGCTGGCCGATGCCACCGCCCGGGTACAGCCGCCTACGGACAAGGGCCGCCGCCTGAAAATCTACTATATGACCCAGGCCGGGACCAAGCCCCCCCACTTTGTCATTTTCTGCAACGACGCAAGACTTTTCCACTTCTCCTATCAACGGTATCTGGAAAACCAGATTCGGGAGGTCTTCGGCCTGCAGGGTACGCCCATCCGAATCACCATCCGGCAAAAGGGCGATAAGGAGGAATAAGCTGTGGCTGTTTCCATTGTGCTGGTGTGCATTGTCAGCTACCTGCTGGGCAACCTCAACGGGGCAATTCTTCTGTCCCGTTTTGTAGAAAAGGACGATGTCCGCCGCCATGGCAGCGGCAACGCCGGATTTACCAACTTTTTCCGCAGCTACGGCAAGGCAACCTCCCTGCTGGTGATTCTGATTGACGGTCTGAAAACCGCCGCGGCCTGTGTGCTTGGCGGTCTGCTGCTGGGAAAATGGGGCCTTAGAACCGAGGGAATGCTCCTGGGCGGCATGACGGCAACCCTGGGCCATGACTTCCCCGTCCTGCTTGGCTTTCACGGCGGCAAGGGCATTGTCTGCGGCTTTACCGCCGCCCTGGTCACCGACTGGCGGATTGGGCTGATTCTGCTGGCCGTCTTTGCCATTGTCTATTTCCTGACCAAATACGTCTCCCTGGCCTCCTGCCTGTGCGCGGTGGGCTTTGGCCCGTTCTTTGTTCTTTTCTACCCCGGCCGTCCCTTTGTGTGGGCCCTGGCCCTGGCCATGGCACTTTTGGCCCTGGTGCTGCACCGGGAGAACATCGGGCGGCTGCTGAAGGGACAGGAGCGGAAAACCGACTTTTTCCACAAAGGAGAAACGAAATGAAGACCGCCGTCATTGGTGCCGGTGCCTGGGGCACGGCCCTGGCCATCCAGCTGTGCAAAAACGGTCACGAGACCGCCCTGTGGTTCCGGGACCCGGAAAAGGCCCGGGCCGCCGGGGAAAGCCGCTGCAACCCCAGGCTGAAAAACGTTCCGCTTCCCGAAGCGCTTTTGCTCACCGCGGATGCCCAATGTGTCCGGGGCTGCAAAATCGTGGTCATCGCCGCCCCCTCCTTCCCCATCCGCTCCGTGTGCAAAACCGTTGCTCCCTTTCTGGATAAGGACACCGTCATGGTCTCCGTCACCAAGGGCATCGAGACCGGAACCCTGCTGCGCATGAGCCAGATTGTGGCCCAGGAGACCGGCCACCCGGTGGTGGCCCTTTCCGGCCCCTGCCATGCGGAGGAGGTGGCCATTCAGATGCCCACCGGCTGCCTTGCCGCCTGTGAGGACAGGGCCCTTGCGGAACTTGTCCAGGACGCCTTTATGTCCGATACCTTCCGGGTCTATACCAGCCCCGATGCCATTGGGGCTGAGCTGGGCGGCGCGCTGAAAAACGTCATCGCCCTGTGTGCCGGTGTGGTCACCGGCCTTGGCTACGGGGACAACACCCGGGCCATGCTTATGACCCGGGGACTGACGGAAATCGCCAGGCTGGGCGTGTCCATGGGGGCAAAAAAAGAGACCCTGGCGGGTCTTTCCGGAGTGGGCGATCTGATTGTCACCTGCACCTCCGGCCACTCCCGGAACCGGCAGGCCGGTATTCTCATCGGCCAGGGCCGCACCGTTCAGCAGGCCATGGCCGAGGTAGGCGCTGTGGTGGAAGGGTACTATGCCACCGCCTCCGCCTGGGAGCTGTGCCAAAAGGAAGGGGTAGAGATGCCCATTGTCAGCGCCGCCTACCAGGTGCTGTATCAGAACGCAAACCCGAAGGACGTGGTCCGGAATCTGCTGAAACGTCAAAAAAAGGCGGAATCCGAGGACCTGGGCTGGTAAAAAGAGGTGTCGATGGACAGCAGCGCTCTTTTGCCCGGAAAAGCCCTGGTCCGCAGGCTGCGGGCCAGGCCAAGGCAGCAATATATCCGGGATGCCCAGGCCTTTTTGCTGGCCAACCGGGCCCGCCCGGGGCTGGAGGTCCGGGAGGCCGCCCAGGCCCTGCACCTCAGCGAAAGCTACCTGTGCCGCCTGTTCCGGCAGGAAACCGGCGAAACACCGGGGGCCTGCCTGACCCGATACCGCATGGAGCTGGCCCTGGAGCTGCTGCTGACCACTCGGGCCCCTGTCTGGCAGGTGGCCCAGGACTGCGGCTACCGGGATATGGAGGCCTTCTACCGAAACTTCCGGGCACACACCGGCTCCACCCCTGACGCTTACCGAAAAGCAAACAGAAATGACCCCTGACGAACCGCTCATGCGTTTTCTCGTCAGGGGTCATTTCTCTTCGCTCTTATTATCTAACATCCTTGGTTAACCTCTCTTTCTGCAGATTCTGGGGCCGCCATCTGCCTTTGACTGTCTCCGCGATACAGTGTACTTCTTGATAAAGCCGGCAATAAACTCTATGGAATCGGAGATATCCAGACGGCACTGCCCTTGGCCCAGTTTGGAAAGGCCCATCGGTCTGATACCCTTTTCTTCATTGTTTCTTCTCAAAGTCCTGTATGGTTTTTCTTTGAGCTCCTTGGTATCTTTCCTTTGTGTCTAAAGTATAGCACAATATTTTGATTCTTTCAAGATGTAATATTGTACAATATCTACATATTTTCTTTGTATCTATTGCACATTTGTTTTCTTGTTGTATCTTTTTGCGTTTTCGCAAAGAAGCGTTGACAACAGGTACGGCATTCCTTATAATGTAGGAAACAGTATTTCTATATTGATAGAAAGAGGAGGATATCTTATGCGTCTTTTCCGGTCTGCCAACCGTATCGATTCCTTTTGGGAGCTGGCTCAGAGCTTTCACGGCATGGCCTGTCCCCTGCTCGCCCTGGGGGTCCGGATCTGTGACACGGCCCTCAGCAAGCTGCAGCTGGAAAATCCGGAGCCCGGGCGGCTGGTCTGCGTCTCCGAATTTGACGGCTGCTGCGTGGATGCCATTCAGGCCTGCCTGCACTGCACCACCGGCACCAAGCACCTGCTGTTTTACAAAACCGGCAAGCTGATTTTCAACGTTTACGACCTCTCCACAGGGGCTTCTGTACGGATGTGCGCCCTGCCCCGGCTGGCCGATACCATCCGGGGCACGGACCCTAAGGAGATTCTGAACGCCCCGGTGGAGGACCTCTTTACCTTTGAGCAGGCCCATCCCCTGACCAGCCGGACTCTGCGCAAGGTCACGCGAACCTGCTCCACCCCCGGCCCCGCGGTTCCCAGCCGGACCTCCGGCGTTCAGGACTGCCCGGACCAGTTCCGCAAATTTGATATTCCAAACTGATATTCTTCTGTGATATCCCAGCCCTACCCCCGCAGCATCAGCTTCGCGTGGAAGATGCCGTCGCTGTATTCAAAGCTGCTGGCACCGCCGGACTGTTCCGCAATATGGCGGACGGACTGTAGGCCTATGCCGCTCCCCTTTCGTTTCCGGGACTGAAACACCCCGTTTCTCTCCCGGATTTCCCCGTCAAAGGCATTCTCGGTTTCAATCAGGAGCAGCTTGTCCCCATGCAGATAGGCCTTTAACCGGATATAGCGCCTGTCCCATTCCGTTTTCAGACTTGCCTCCAGGGCGTTTTCCAGCAGATTGGCCAGCACCAGGCAGGTGTCCATCTCATTGGTCGGGATTTCTTCCGGCAAATCCAGCTCCGTTTGGATGGGAATGCCTTCCCGCCTTGCCTGGGCGCAGTAGAAGCTCACCACACTGTCCACGGCCCGATTTTCACACAAGCCCATATCCAGGCTTGGAATGCGGGAAACAGCGGAAGAGACATAGGCTTTGATTTTTTCCAGGTCGCCCTCCTCTGCCAGGGCGGAAATCTGCAGGAAGTGATGGCGCAAGTCGTGCCGGGCCTGCCGGGCCTCCTCAATGGATGCCTTGAGATTTTCATAGCGCTGCTGCTGCATGAGCAGCAGCTGATTCTCCCGCTGGAGCCTGGCATTCCGGTTCAGGCTGTTTGCCATCCACAAAAAGACAGCGCTGAACCACAAAAGCAGAACCAGCAGCGCGATGCTGATGACCAGGTACCCCTGCAGCACCCGGCCTGTATAGAGCGTCGTCTGGTAATGGGGAATCATAAACAGACTCAGCGCGATAAACCCCAGGGGCAGCACCCAGAAGACATACCAGGTCTGGGCAAAATTCTCATCCTCCACCATTTCCCGCACGCCGTGGGCCGCGGGATAGTGGGCCGCCGCCACAAACAGCCAGCAAAGGAGATTGTAGCACACCCCCGCCCCCAGGCAGAGCCATGGGGTGGAATTCACCCCGTGGGCATTCATCAAAATGGCTGCGTCAATTCCCCGGGAAATGCTTTTGATGCAGGCAAAGACGGCGCAAACCGTCAGCGCAACCGTTCCGGATTTCCACACGGAGATCCGGAGCGATTTTATATAGGCAGCCGTCGCCGCAAGGGCCAGCGGCCACAGCACCGAAGCCGTCGGGATGCCGCGGCGCTGGCACAATACGCCCCCCGCCATGGTAAGCATCACCAGCGCCGGTGCCATCCACATCAGGCACTGCCGTGCCGGGTACTTTAAATAAGCCTTCATGGGAAAGTAGGCAAGCAGCACCCCGGGAAGGACAACGCTCAGCTCCAGCATCGGGCGCAGAACCTCTGTCATACCGTCCTCCCCCTTTGCAGCAGAAACTCCATCAATTCCTGACGCGCAGATTTCGCCAACTCCTGGTTGACCTGCACCCGGCTGCCGTCCTCCATCGTAAAGGCGGACTCCCCAAAGTCAACCGTGTGCTCCAGATTCACAACCGTACCCCGTCCGCAGATGAAAAACCGCTTTTCCTCCCGTAGAGGTGCCGTAAAGGTTTTAAAGGGCATACGGGTTGCCAGGACCCGACCGGCGGTGGTGTGGACATAGATCATATGGGCGTAGTGCTCGGCATAGAGGATGTCTCCATAGCGGAGCTCCAGCTCGCTTCCCTCCACCTTCAGCCGCATCACCTTACCCGGGCTGGGCATGCGTTCCAGCAGCTCCTCCACAAGGTTTTCCAACGCCTCATCCGTAAAGGGCTTTACCAGGTAATGCAGTGCCCGGACCTGAAAGCCCTCCAGGGCATGGTCCGTAGAAGTGGTGGTAAACACAATCTGGCATTTGCTTCCCTCCCGGCGCAAAGCCTTCGCCACCTCCATGCCGCTGATTCCGCCCATATAGATATCCAGGAAGGCCACCGGAAACGGCCGCTGCTTCGCCGCCTCCAGGAAATCCTCCCCGCTTTCAAACTCCGAAAAATCCGCCCGGACCCCCCGGGATTCCAGCTGCTGTGTCAGCTTTTTTCGCAGCCGCTCCCGCTCTTCTGACAAATCATCCACCAGCGCAATTTCCATACCGCTCATCTCCTCTGTCTAACTTTGGTTCATTATAGCACATTTTGAAACACGCGGCTATTCCTCCCGTGAGAATTCGTGCCAAAACCTGGGCTTTCGTGCCGACTCCCTTGAAATAGACCAAATCCATTCTATACTAAAGCCAAGGAACCCCAATCTAAGAACATGGAGGAACTGAGGATGAATCAGAAAAAATGCTTAACCCTTCTACTGTCAGCTGCCCTGTGCCTGACCCTTGCCGCCTGCGGCACGGAGGTCTCCCCCACAAGCGAAGCGACCCTTCCCAGCGTAACGGAGGCAGCGCCGACAGAGACCCCAGCTGCCACGGAGGCCCCAGCTGCCACGGAGGCCCCAGCCGATCCGCTGCCCCTGCCCGTAAAGGCGCTGACTCCCAAGCAGGTGGATGAAAATCCCTACATGGCCAAAAGCGATGCCAACATTCACCACGACGGCTATAATACGGATTCCACCGACGAAATTCTGCCCTTGGGCATCTATCCGGAAATCAACGTCTCCTACGAGAAAACCAACGCCAACGCCTCCCCCGCCATCTATTTTGACAGCTACGGCCACGCCGTGGTCCCGCTGCTGGGCGGCATCGCCATCCGGGACCTGAACGCGGAGGAAACCAAAACCCTGGGGTATTTCTCTCCCCAGCAGCACGACGGCGGCGGCTACCTGATTCAGAGCTCCTATACCTTCCTGGACGGGGAAAACCGCATCGTCTGCCCCACCAGCAATAACCATGTTTTGATGCTGCGCGCCACGGACGAAAGCGGCAATGTGCTCCCCGAATTTGAGAAGGTTTTGGACATCGATATCAAGGCCGCCGCGGAGGAAGCGCTGGGAAAAACCCTGGAACAGAATCTTCTGTCCGTTGTCTTCGACTATGAGGGCAATCTGTGGTTCGCGACCGGCGGCTTCCGCATCTATCCGGAACGGGCACAGCAGGGTGTCATTGGCTACATCGCCCACGAGGCCATTGCGTCCATTCTGGCAGGGCAGCAGCCGAAGCTTTCGGAGGCCGTTTTTGTCTATGACCTGACTCCCGGCGAGGGTGCGGAAAACGGCATTGCCGCCTCCAAGGACGGGGCTGTCATTCTGACCAACCAGAATTGCTATCTGCTCCGGGCGGGGGACGGCGTAGAGGTAGTGTGGAAAACCCCCTATGAAAGCGCCGGTGCCAAGGTAAGCGGCCCAAACGACAAGACCACCGGCGGCGGCCTTGCCTGGGGCGGCGGCTGCTCTCCCAGTCTTACCCCCAATTTGGTTCTCTTTACAGATAACCGGGACCCGGTAAATCTGCTGGCCCTCAGCATAGAAACCGGCGAGGTGGTCGCGAGCCTGCCGGTACTGGACAACCTGCCGCAAGGGTATCAGGTCGCCGTTGATAACTCCGCCATTGTCTACGACAACGGTGCCGGCACCGTCAGCACCATCGTGTGCAACTGGTTTGGCGCGGGAAACGCGGCCCTGGCAAATCCGGACAGCGACTCCTCCATCCAGAGCTACGCCAATATCTACGACAGCAACTGGCTGAGGCAGGGCAACGCGATGATTGCCCCCGGCGTGGAGCGGGTGGACACCGTCAAAACAGACACAGGCTACGAGATGAAAAGCGTCTGGTGCAGGGCTGACCTGGCAGACACCTCCATTATGAAGCTCTCCACCGCCACCGGATATATCTACGGCTATGTTCAGGATTTGAACAGCGGAATGTGGCAATACATCATCCTGGATTTTGATACCGGCGAAACCGTCTTTACCATGGATGTATCCGACAAGCCGGGCTACAACAACATGGCCATCGGTATGTACGCCGGGAACAGCGGCAACGCGCTCTACTGCCCCACCGGCTACCTGGAGCTTCTGCGGCTGCAGGACCGCTTTGTCTATCTGCCGAATATGCCCTACCGCAGTGTCAATCCGGATAAGACCGCCCGGAACGTCCTGTCCCAGCAGCAGTTTACCGCCGACGGCGGCACGGGAGATGTCGATAGCTGGGTTTATACCGTGGCGCTCGAAAACATCCACGGCCAGGCAGTGGTCGCTCTGCGAATCAACAACCTGTCCGGAAGCGCCTCTCAGCTGAAGCTTTTCGCCTACGGCGAGGACGGCAAGCTCCAGGAGGTTTCCAAGGAGCTGTGGTCCGTCACCGACGAAGCTGGGGCCCCTGTGGAAGCCCTGACGGACGGGGTTCTGTATGAGCTTCGTGTAGATGCGGCCGATGGCGGCACGCTGGACCTGAACCCGGAAGAGGGCGGGCTGAGAATGCGTGTTGTTCTGGCAAAATAAGTCTTTCCACCTCAAAAAACAGGGCCCGCGGCATGGCGGGCCCTGTTTCGTATTTTTATTTTAGTAGGCAATGCCCCAGTAGATCATCTTGTCGGCGGGCTTGCCGCAGCAGGCGCAGGTATCGCCCAGATGCTCCTGCTTGAAGGGGATGCAGCGGGAGGACATACCGGCCACTTCCTTCATCTTCATCTCGCACTCCAAAGAGCCGCACCACATGGTCTTGATGAAGCCGCCGTTCTTCTCCTGCAGCTCCTTGGCCTCCTCCAGGGAGTGGGCCTCGTAGATGTGCTCCTCCAGATTCTTCTTGGCCCGCTCGTACATGCCCTGATGCACCAGCTCCAGCTGCTGGGCAACGGCGGACTCCAGGTCCTCCAGCTTGATGGTAACCTTCTCCCGGTCGGTCCGGCGGACCAGCACGCACTGGTCGTTCTCCAGATCCCGGGGGCCGCACTCTACCCGCAGGGGTACGCCCTTCATCTCGTACTCGGCGCACTTCCAGCCCATGGAGTTGTCGGAATCGTCCACCTTGACCCGGAAACCGGCCTTCTCCAGCCGCTCCCGCAGCTTGACGGCAGCCTCCAGAACGCCAGGCTTATGCTGGGCAACCGGCAGAATCACCACCTGGATGGGGGCAATCTTGGGGGGCAGCACCAGACCGTTGTTGTCGCCGTGGGTCATGATGATGCCGCCAATCAAGCGGGTGGACACGCCCCAGGAGGTCTGGAAGGGGCTGACCCGCTGGTTGTTCTGGTCGGCAAAGGTGATGTCAAAGGCCTTGGCAAAGCCGTCGCCAAAGTAGTGGGAGGTACCGGCCTGCAGGGCCTTCCGGTCGTGCATCATGCACTCGATGGTATAGGTGGCCTCCGCGCCGTTGAACTTCTCCTTGTCGGTCTTCTGGCCCCGGGTGACGGGCATGGCCAGAACATTCTCACAGAAGTCGGCGTACAGATTCAGCATCTGCTCGGTAAAGGCCTTGGCCTCCTCGGCAGTGGCGTGCATAGTGTGGCCCTCCTGCCACAGGAATTCCCGGTGGCGCAGGAAGGGGCGGCTGGTCTTCTCCCAGCGCAGTACACTGCACCACTGGTTATACTTCATGGGCAGGTCCCGGTGGGACTGAATCACCTGGGCAAAGTGGTCGCAGAACAGGGTCTCGGAGGTGGGCCGGATGCACAGGCGCTCCTCCAATTTTTCGCTGCCGCCCATGGTTACCCAGGCGCACTCGGGGGCGAAGCCCTCCACATGGTCCTTTTCCTTCTGCAGCAGGCTCTCGGGAATCAGCATGGGCATATAGACATTCTGCACACCCACCTTTTTAAACTCCGCGTCCATAATATGCTGGATGTTCTCCCAGATGGCGTAGCCATAGGGCCGGTAGATGAAGATGCCCTTGACGGAGGAATAGTCGATGAGCTGCGCCTTTTTGCACACATCGGTGTACCACTGGGCAAAATCGACCTCCATGTCGGTGATTTGTTCAACCTTTTTATCCTTTGCCATATTTATTTCATCCTCTCAGGTCTTTTTTTCTATATATTACACTTTATTATACCATAGCTGTCAATACTTTTCCCGGAATCCACCATTGTTTTTTGGAATTTTTTCTGGTATACTTGCCTTAGAAACTATATGGAGGAAGCGCTATGAAATCCATCCGTGAAATCTACAAAATCGGCAAGGGGCCCAGCTCGTCCCACACCATGGGCCCTGAGCGGGCCGCCCGGCTCTTCCGGGAGGAGAACCCCCAGGCGGAGGCCTTTCAGGTCATTCTCTACGGCTCCCTGAGCAAAACCGGCGTGGGCCACGGCACAGACCGGGTCCTGCGGGATACCCTGGCCCCCTGCCCCACAAAAATCATTTTCTCCGAGGAAACCCTCCAGGGCTTCCACCCCAACACCCTGGATTTCATCGCCCTGAAGGACGGCAAGGAGCTGAGCCGCCTGCGGGTGGAATCCATCGGCGGCGGAGACATCCGGATTCCCGGCCGGGACAGCGACGAACAGGAGGAGGTCTATATTGAGCACTCCTTTGCGGAGATTGCCGATTTCTGCAAATGGCGCTATATCCAAACCCTCAGCGACTATGTAGAGCTGAACGAGGGCCCGGAAATCTGGGACTTCCTGCTCACCGTCTGGCAGACCATGAAGCAGTCCATTGAAGACGGTCTGGCCGCCACCGGCACATTGCCCGGAGGGCTGAACGTCCAGCGGAAGGCCAGCTATCTCTATAACAAGGTCGGCGGGTGTGATGCCCCGGCCCTAAAGGAATTCCAGAAAATTGCCGCCTATGCCTACGCCGTGGCGGAGCAGAACGCGGACAACGGCACCATTGTCACCGCCCCCACCTGCGGGGCCTGCGGGGTACTGCCCGCGGTCCTGAAATATATCCAGGACACCAAGGGCTACTCCGATGAGACCATCTGCCGGGGGCTTGCCACCGCCGGTATCATCGGCAACCTGACCAAGAGCAACGCCTCCATCTCCGGTGCCGAGTGCGGCTGTCAGGCGGAGATTGGAACCGCCTGCTCCATGGCTGCCGCGGCCCTGGCGGAGCTCTACGGCCAGAACCTGGATCAGGTGGAGTATGCGGCCGAGGTGGCCATGGAGCACCATCTGGGGCTCACCTGTGACCCCATCTGCGGTCTTGTGCAGATTCCCTGCATCGAGCGCAACGCGGTGGCCGCCATGCGGGCCATGAACGCCTGCAACCTGAGCTACTTTCTCACAGGCTCCCGGAACATCAGCTATGACATGGTCTGCCGGGCCATGCACGAAACCGGCATCAACCTGAACCAGCGCTTCCGGGAAACCAGCGAGGGCGGGCTTGCCAAGCTCTATGACCGGAAAAGCAGAAGATAAAAAACGGCCCCCGGAAGGTTTGCAGCCGGGGGCATTCAAATCCAGCAATGGGCTTGTCCAATCACATCTGTGATTGCCTGAACGCCCTTGCTGACAAAGCTGGCTCGTTTCTGATTGACCACTTCACCGTTTTGGAAAATCGTAACCTCCGCCAGTCCCCATTGATTCTCTTCCGTTTCCTCCGTGCTCCCCGATAGGGTCATCCATTTTATGTGAACATTCGATTTCAAAAGTTCCTGATCAAATGGGACCGAATAATCCGTTGCGTCAAAAAGAAGCGAATTGGAATCCGCGGAAACAGTAATCGTATGATTTTTGTCCCGATAAACCCGAATTGTGTAATAAACAATATCCTGTGAAATCGGATTGTCTATTCACATCCACTTTTGTGTAAACTTTGCGTTCTTTAAAACCGCATAGGTTCGTTCAAGCATCCAGAAATTTAGGACTGCAAATATCAGCAAATAAAATGGCATAATACCAATTCCAAAGCTCTGCTGAAGATTGCCAAAAACCATGGGCATCAATGTGCTGCCAACATAGGCAGATGCCATTTGAAGTCCAATGACGGAGGCGCTGTATTTCTCGCCAAAGTTCGTCGGTGCCATATGCTGAATCGCCGGATACACCGGCCCCATGCCCATACCGATGACGGCAAAACCGATTGCCGCCGGGATGTAGCTTTCTACAGGAATCATAACAAGCAATATTCCGAGCACTTCAACCAAAATACCGATTCTTATGAGCCGCCTGTCCCCAAGCCTGTTGGATACAAAACCGGATATCAGTCTTCCGAGCATCAAGCCCCCAAAAATAAGCGACCCAAATGACGCAATCAGTCTATCGGAAAGTCCTTCTTTTACTCCGGCAAAATAGCTGGAAGTCCAAAGGGAACAGGTTGCTTCTCCGGAGCAGTATGCAAAGAACGCAATCAGCGTCAGCACTACACCGGGGCGTTTCAATGCTTCCCGTATTCCTGCCGCCTCTTCCTTCTCTTCCTGACGGTCTGGTTCGTTCTTTTTCCACAGGGGAAGGGAAATGATACAGATCAGTAATATAAAAATCTGAATATATGCTGTCCAACGGTATCCTTCATTCCATCCGGCCCTGCTCAAAGCGACTGCCATAATATTCGGGCTGATGACTGCGCCCAAGCCATAAAAGCAATGCAGGAAATTCATGACCGAGCCAGAATAGTGATTGGCCACATAGTGATTTACGGATGCGTCAATCGCTCCGGCACCCAATCCATATGGCACCGCGAAAACAAACAGCATGGCATACGCCGTTGAAACAGAGAACCCCATTAGTCCTACAATCGTCAGAAATATGGATACAATCACAATCCACTTTGTGTGAAATCTTTTGATCATCATAGGGCTGAGCAGCGCTGAAATAATCGTCATGAACGAAATGGTCATAGACACATATCCGGCATAGGAAGATGGCACCGAAAATGCCACATGCATAGCAGGCCACCCAGAGCCAAGCAGTGAGTCCGGTAACCCCAGACTGATAAATATCAGATAGATGACCGCAATCAATAGGGAATACATCTTTTTTCCTCCTTCTATTTTTCAGCTAGATTATATCATCTTTCCCTATTGATTCATAGAACAAAATTCCTTAGCTGCGGCTTCACTCCGGCGAGGGATATTGGGCCACAAGAGAACAAATCACAATGGAAAACATAGCCGCCAGTGCCAATATCAGTGCCAGTACTCTGCTGAGGATTTATCATGATATCCTGCGTACCACACCAATACAGTATGTCCCCAAATATCGCCTTGCGCAAATCATGGAAGAGCTCCTTGCCAATCCGGACTCCTCCATATCAGAGATTGCGTATTCCTGTGGGTTTCATGATATCAGTTATTTTAACCGTTGCTTTTTAAAGGAGTACGGCAAAACACCCTCCGAATTCCGCCGCAAATAACCAACAGCTGATTTGGAGCATCCAGTATCAGATTTGAAATCACCAATTTTTCAGCATTGGAAAAATGGGCATCTTACAGTAAAAGCAGTTTGAAAGGAGCAAAACCATGTTTCGGGAAATGCGAAGAAAAAGGAAGCAAATTGACAAAGAATCGGCGGAAACCCTTTTAGCGCAAAGCAGAAGAGGCGTTCTCGCGGTAAACGGGGATGACGGTTATCCCTACGCAATCCCAATCAATTATTTCTATGATCGGAAAAATCAGAAAATTTATTTTCACGGAGCACGCGTGGGTCATAAGGTTGACGCTTTGAAAAAGTGCGACAAGGTTTGCTTTACCGTATATGGAAACGAAACCGTAAAGGAAGACCCATGGGCCCCATTCCTGCAGAGTGTGGTCATTTTTGGCAGATGTCATTTGATGGAGACAGACGAAAAGGCAATGGCGCTGCTAAAGCAGCTTGCAATGAAATATTACCCGAATGAGCAGCTCGCGGACGCGGAAATAACGCAGTCCGGAAAAGCTGTGCAGCTTTTTGAAATCGAGATTGAACACCTGAGCGGGAAAGAAATACAGGAACGCTGACTGTAGGTTCGTTCAAAATTAACGGAGGATAAAAGGATTATGATAAAGAATATTGCCATCGTCAGCTTGTCCAGCGGAATGATTGGAGAGAATTTTGCAAAGCATGAGGTAGAGATCGGAATCAAAAGGTTGCATGACTTTGGCCTGACCGTTCAATTCATGCCTCATGCCCTGAAAGGAATCCAATATGTCAAAAACCATCCCGAACAGCGTGCGGCTGATTTGCTGCACGCCCTTCGTGATCCGGATATTGATATGATTCTCTGTGCAATTGGCGGAGATGATACATATCGGCTGCTTCCTTACCTGTTTGAACACAACGAACTGGCGGAGGCGGTCTCCAATAAAGTATTTCTTGGCTTTTCGGATACAACGATCAACCATTTTATGCTCCATAAGGTTGGAATGAAGACGTTCTATGGGCAGTCCTTCCTTGCGGATGTCTGTGAGCTGGACAAAGACATGCTCCCCTATTCCAAAAAGTATTTTGAGGAACTGATTACCACCGGAACAGTCAAGGAAGTCCGGCCCAGCGACCTCTGGTATGAAGGAAGGACAGATTTTGGTGTTGCACAGGTTGGCACACCGTTAAAATCCCATCCGGATTCCGGTTTTGAATTGCTGCAAGGCGACCCCGTTTTTTCTGGAGAGATTCTTGGCGGTTGTATTGATTCCATCTATGATTTTTTCAACGGAGATCGCTATGCGGATATGCCGCTTCTTTGTAAGAAGTACGGGCTATTTCCGGAGAAAGCAGATTGGACCGGAAAGATTCTTCTGCTAGAATCCAGCGAAGAAAGGATGCCTCCTCGCAAATACAGAAAAGCAATCCTCGCGTTAAAAGAAACCGGTATTTTTGACGTGATTTCGGGTGTTCTCGTGGGGAAGCCGATGGATGAAACTTATACGCGGGAATACAAACAGATCCTGACGGATGTAATCGATCATCCGAATTTGCCAATCGTGTGCAATCTCAACATCGGCCACGCCCAGCCACGCTGCATCATCCCCTTTGGCGTCGAGGCAACGGTCGATACCCGCAATCAAGTAATCCGATTCGCAAACTGAGCGACCGCTTCCGGTTTACCAAACCAAGACGAAAACCAACCCAAAAATCAGACCGCTGACCCGCGCCCTGTACACGAAAAGTCAGCGGTCTTTTTGAAATAGATCCTAAAAAACCACCGAACAAATCATGTTCGGTGGTTTTGGCAGGGGCACAAGGACTTGAACTAGCCTTCCTCAATGTTACCGTCTGTTAAATCGGGCATTTTCATGTTATTTCACACGTTTTCAGAACTTTTATATGCTGTTTTTTACCACCGTATACCGCCACATTTTACTCCCGTAAGGGAAAAATAAGGGAAAATTTGAACATCGAAGCGCCGCACAGCAGGTACAGTAGGCTAAACTCAGGGAGCTCAGCTTTTTTACGATTCACGACACACAATAATGTTTCTGCATTCTTTCTGTAAATCGGAAAAGATACCCCACATTGGTTTACAGTATTCCTGTAATTCATTTGGCATCGACTGGAATCCCCTTATCTGAATTGTCCTGCTCTCATTCTCATCAAAGTATCCATCGATGCAATCCCAAACTGAATCCCAGTTTTTTCCGCAGCACGCTGGAAATCCGAAACTTTTTCGGATGCGTTCATGTAGATCATCCAGATATTTGCATCCAGAAAAGTCAACAACAATGGGATTATCTGTTACCAATGTATATGCATAATCGTCCATTTTCGTACCTCTTTACACATTTACACGATTTTTCGAAAAAGTTTGATCATGGCCAACCGGGACTGGGGACACACGGGGCCGAACTACCTGCGCTCCCTGTTTACCCTGGGAGTCCAGGCGTTTCTCATTATCGCACTGGTAAACTTGCAGCATTTCGCAGCTTACCAGCTCTATTTTTATTTCAATATCGGAATGGACAGTTCCACGGCAAAACCTCCATAAAAGCTGTGTCCGATGTCCGTTGTCCCTCCATGAGCTTCCATGATTTGTTTGACGATCAGCAGCCCTAACCCATGACGCTGTTCAGAGGTATTCGTGTCGCACACCATATAACCATCCGCCGACCTTGACAGGAGGCCGTCGGCTTGTTGTGCGTATTGCGACGAAGGGCAACGGGGTCAGATATCACGAATCCCCCCCTCGCCGAAAAGATGGTAACAAGCCGACAACTTCCTGTCAAGGCAACCTGCTTCGCAGACGGCTACCCTTTCAAGACAAAATGACCTGGCCCAGGGCCAGCCAAGGTCAGATCGACAGCCTTCTAACACTGAAATGCGCAACTTTTTCTTGCAATTTGCGAATTTAGAAATGCTCAAAAACGCCGGAAAAAGGAAAACCACCGAACAAATCTTGTTCGGTGGCTTTGGCAGGGGCACAAGGACTTGAACCCTGAGCCTACGGTTTTGGAGACCGCCGCTCTACCAATTGAGCTATACCCCTATATTTATATTCAAAGGCGAAGGCCTGAACATTTGGTGGGCCTTCAGGGACTCGAACCCGGGACTATCCGGTTATGAGCCGGAGGCTCTAACCAACTGAGCTAAAGGCCCGTGAAAATCACGGTGAACTCGTCACCACGAGTGATATTATAACATCGATAAGCCGGACTGTCAAGCAATTTCTTTCAAAATTCCGTAATTGGGGAAAATTCTGGGATTCCCTTGCAAATGTGAAGAAAATGCGGTATGATTGGAAAAGAAAGTGAGGGAAAGTCCCATGAACGCTGTGCTTGCCTATGAAAAGAAACTGTATTTTACTGGAAAAAAGGACTACCTGACTGCTATGGTCACCCATGAGGATAACTATCTGATTTGGAAATATATGACTTTTCTTCGCCGGGAGGAGGCTGCGCGCAGCAAGTTCACCGCCTATTTCTGGCGGCGGAAGAAAAATAACCTGGGCAGCCGACTGGGACTTCAGATTTATGCCGGAACCTGCGCCCGGGGGCTGCACATCTGGCATTACGGCTCCGTCATCATCTCCGGCGACGCGGTAGTAGGGGAGAACTGCACCATTCACGGTCAGGCCTGTATCGGAAGTGATGGTGCTTCCGACGAAGCACCGGTGCTGGGGAAGAATGTGGACATCGGCGTGGGGGCGAAAATCATCGGCGCCGTGACTCTGGCGGATAATATCCGCGTAGGTGCCGGTGCCGTGGTGGTGAAAAGCTGCGAAACCCCGGGAGCCACCCTGGTTGGAGTTCCAGCCCGACAGGTTGAATAATACGATTTCTTAAGTAAAATGATTCCATCATTTTACTTAAGCCGTTTCACGGCAGACCGCCTGGGCGGCGGTAAGAAATG
>USQL01000050.1 GCA_900556935.1 uncultured Eubacteriales bacterium
GATTGCCACCGGCAATCGTTGGATTTTGATTCGCTGCGCGACGCACCGCCCCTACAGCATATTATCGAAATTTGTTCAAAGAATTTCAACTCGTGCAATTGCCGTGGTTTTTTACAGATAATACTTGATTTCCGCAAATGTATTTGGTAAAATAGCCCGTAGAGAAGGGAGCTTAGGCACTGGTTCCCAAGAAAGGTTCCTATATCTGATTTTCATTATAAAGGAGAGATTGCCATGGGTCTTATCAAAGCTGCGCTGGCCTCTGCCGGCGGTGTCCTGGGCGACCAGTGGAAGGAATATTTTTATTGTGACGCGCTGCCGGAGACGGTTCTGGCGGTAAGGGGAAAGAAAAAGGTCTCCTCCCGGTCCTCCAATAAGGGAAACGACAATGTGATTACAAACGGTTCTGTCATTGCCGTGGCTGACGGGCAGTGTATGCTGATTGTGGACCAGGGCAAGGTGGCGGAAATCTGTGCCGAGCCCGGTGAGTTCGTATACGATGCCTCTACGGAGCCCAGCGTCTTCTCCGGTGCCTTGGGCCAGTCGGTGAAGGATACCTTCGCCGCCATGGGCCGACGCTTTACCTTCGGCGGTGATGTGGCCAAGGACCAGAGAGTGTACTATATTAATACCAAGGAGCTCTTTGGCAACAAATACGGCACCCCCACGCCGGTGCCCTTCCGGGTGGTGGACGAGGACATCGGCTTCCGCACGCAGATTTCCATCCGCTGCTTTGGCGAGTATTCCTACCGCATCTGTGACCCTATCCTGTTCTATAAGAATGTGTGCAGCAACATCACCGACGAGTTCGTGAGGGACCGGCTGGACAGCATGTTAAAGTCCGAGCTCATGACGGCCCTGCAGCCCGCCTTTGGAAAGATGTCCGCCATGGGCATCAGCTATACGGAGCTGCCGCTGCACACCATGGACATTGCCAACGCCCTGAATGAGGTCCTGTCCGAGCAGTGGCGCAAGAAGCGGGGACTGGAGGTTGTCTCCTTCGGCGTTTCCTCTGTCAGCGCCACCGAGGAGGACGAAAAGCGGCTGAAGGATATGCAGCAGTCTGTCTTCCTGGGCGGCGGCAACGCGGCCGCGGGCAGAATGGTGGACGCCACCGCCAATGCCATGGAAGCCGCCGCCAAGAATACGGCCACGGGGCCCATGATGGCCTTTGCGGGCATGAATATGGCCGGCTCCGCCGGTACTGGCAATATGCAGGGCCTGTTCCAGCAGAACGTGGGTGCCGCCTACCAGACCCCCGCTTCCAAGACGCCCGAACCCGCCGCGGAGGGCTGGACCTGCCCCAGTTGCAGAACCAAGGCAAGCGGCAACTTCTGCCCCGAGTGCGGCGCGAAAAAGCCGGAGGCGGGCTGGAAGTGCAGCTGTGGCACCGTCAATCAGGGAAAGTTCTGCAGCAACTGCGGCGCGAAACGGCCCGCGGCGGAGCCAAACTACAAGTGCAGCAAGTGCGGCTGGGTGCCGGAAGACCCCAAGCATCCGCCTAAGTTCTGCCCGGAGTGTGGCAATCGCTTTACGGATGCCGACATCATTTCCTGAGGGAACACCCTCCTTCAGAAAGGGGAGATTTTATGCCTGAAACGGTAGTCAACTATAAATGCCCGGCCTGTACGGGCCCCCTGCATTTTTCCTCCCAGTCCGGGAAGCTGGAGTGCGACTATTGCGGAAGCTCCTACACCCTGGATGAAATCGAGGCCATGCAGTCCCAAAAGACAGGGGAGGCGGAAAAGGCCTTTGAGGAGGCGGAAAACCAGCCTCAAACCCAGGCAACCTGGGATTTGTCCCAGGCGGGCACCGAGTGGGGCGACGAGGAACAGAAGCTGCGGGCCTACTCCTGCCCCCAGTGCGGCGCGGAGCTCATCTGCGAGGAGACCACCGCCGCAACCTCCTGCCCCTATTGCGGCAACCCCACGGTGATTCCCGGCCAGCTGTCCGGGTCCAGAAAGCCGGATTACATCATCCCCTTTGCCAAGAGCAAGGAGGACGCGATTGCGGCGCTGAAAAAGCACTACAGCCACAAGCCCATTCTGCCCAAGGCATTCCACGCGGAAAGCCATCTCCAGGAGGTCAAGGGCGTGTATGTGCCCTTCTGGCTGTTCGATGCTCGGGTGGACGCGGATATGCGCTTCAACGCCACCCGCTCCCACAGCCACACCACCCCGGATGAAATCATTACGGAGACGGACCACTTCCTGGTCCACCGCCAGGGCTCTCTGGAGTTTGAAAAAATCCCCGTGGACGGCGCTTCCAAAATGCCGGACAGCCACATGGATGCCATCGAGCCCTACGAGTACGGAGACCTGAAGCCCTTTGCCCTTTCCTACTTACCCGGCTTTTTTGCGGATAAGTACGATGTGACCAAGGAGGAGAGCCAGAAGCGGGCCAACCTTCGCTGCCAGCGCAGCACGGAAAACGCTCTGCGCAATACGGTCCTGGGCTATGAGACCTGTGTGCCCGCAGGCAAGAACGTCCAGGTGCATCCCAAGGCCGTCAAGTATGCGCTGCTCCCGGTGTGGCTGCTCTCCACCCAGTGGAACGGGAAGAACTATCTGTTTGCCATGAACGGCCAGACCGGAAAGCTCATCGGTGACCTGCCCATTGATAAAAAGCGTCTCTGGGCCTATCTCGGCATCGCCTTCGCCGCGGCCTCGGCGCTGCTGGGCTGGCTGTTTATCTAAGGAGGCGGGGCTATGAAAACAAGACGTTTCCTTCTATGGATCCTTGCGTTGGTGCTGCTGCTGACGGTTCCGATGGCGGCGTTTGCCGCTGCCGACGATTCCGATGCCCAGCTGCGCTATGTGACCGATGCCTCCAACCTGCTGACTGAGGAGCAGGAAGCGGCCCTGGAGGCAAGAGCCCAGGAAATCAGCCAGGAGTATGAATTCAGTGTGTACATCATTGCCCTGGATGATTACCGGGTCTATTCCACACAGTCCGATTTCTGGGATGCCAGTGTGGAGATTTACGAATCCTACGATTTGGGCTGGGGCGAGGAGAAGGCCGGTGCCTTCCTGATGCTCAGCATGCAGGAACGGGATTTTTGCCTGCACTTCAACTCGGACCGGGCGGATTACGCCTTTACGGAGGCGGGCCGGGACAAAATCGAGGACCGGGTGGTTCCCTACCTCCGGGAGAATGACTACTATGGCGGCTTTAATGAGTATTTAAACTGCTGCCAGGAGTATCTGGAGGCCGCCCGAAACGGGAGCCCCATCGGGGAAGGGGAGCACAGCCGGAACGAAAGCGACCCGGCTGTGGATACCGCGGTGAACATTGTGTTCTTCTGTCTGCCGGGACTGTTTGCGGCCGCGGTGACGGCGGTGGTTCTGATTGTTCCCATGCGCTCCGCCGGGACCAAAAACCAAGCGGATGACTATGCGGTGCCGGGCTCCATGCGTCTGAACCGCCAGTCGGACCTGTTCCTCCGCCGCACGGTTACCCGGACTCCCCGCCAGAAGGAGCAGTCCAGCGCCTCCTCCGGCGGCAGTATCTCCACCAGCCATTCTACCGGCAGCCATTCCGGAAGAACAGGAAAATTCTAACAGGCGGATGCCCGCTGCGCCAAAATGCAGCGGGCATTTTCTTTCGCTATTTTGCGCAATGGCGTGCCGGAATTACAGCCGCATTTTGTATCAATCAGACTTTGACATTTATATAGAACGGATGTATAATAACTCCGTTTTGTATTTTTGCTTGTGCGAGGAGAAAGTACGGTTTTTATGATGCGAAAGGAAAGAAATATGCTTTCAGGCCCCCTGGCCTGGCCCCTGGTAACCTATGCCATCCCCATTATGCTCACCAGCATTTTGCAGCTTCTGTTCAACGCGGCGGACCTGGTGGTGGTGGGCAGATATTGCGGCAGTACCTCTGTGGCGGCGGTTGGCTCCACCGGTGCCATCACCAATCTGATTATCAATCTTTTCATCGGCCTTTCCGTAGGGGCCGGTGTGGCCGTGGCCCACGGCATCGGCAGCCGGGAGAGCGAGACGGTTTTCCGCACGGTCCATACGGCGGTGCCTCTGGCCACCCTCAGCGGCATCTTCCTGACGGTGGTTGGCGTGGCCTTTTCGGGAAAAATTCTCCGGGCCATGTCCACGCCGGAGGATGTGCTGCCCCTGTCCAAGATGTATATGGAGATTTACTTCCTGGGCATCACCTTCAATATGGTCTATAACTTCTGCGCCTCCATGATTCGGGCGGTGGGAGACACCAAAACGCCCCTGGTGATTCTGACGGCGGCGGGTATTTTGAATGTAATTCTGAATATTGTGTTTGTCAAGTTCGGCGGCATGAATGTGGACGGCGTGGCCTGGGCGACCATCCTCTCCGAGGGGCTTTCCGCGGTGGCCATTGTCTGGGTTATGACCCGGCGGAAGGATGCCTGCCACCTGGAGCTCCGCAAGGCCCATATCTACAAGGAACCCCTGATGAAGATGATTCGCATCGGTGTCCCGGCGGGCATCCAGAGCTCCATGTTCTCCGCCTCCAATGTGGCGCTGCAGTCGGCGGTGAATACCTTTGGCTCTGTGGCCGTCTCCGGAAACGCGGCGGTTTCCAATCTGGAGGGCTTTATGTACGTGATTGAAAATGCCTTCCACCAGACTGCCGTGAACTATGTGGGCCAGAACTGCGGCGCGATGCAGTTTAAAAGGGTCAAGAAAATCACGGTTTTGTGTATGGTCTATGCCATTATCGCGGGGCTGGTCGCCGGATTTACCATGTATGCCTTTGGTCCCCAGCTGCTGAGCCTGTATATTACGGACTCCCAGGAGGCCATCGCCATCGGCATGGACCGCATGAAAGTAGATATCCTGCCCTATTTCCTCTTCGGTATGCAGGATGTGTTCACCGGTGTGCTGCGTGGCATGGGCGCGTCCTTCCTGTCCATGATTCTCACGGTGCTGGGCATCTGCGGCATTCGAATTCTGTGGATCAACACGGTTTTCCAGATTCCCGCCTACCACACCCAGCCCATCCTCTACATCTCCTACCCCTTGTCCTGGACCATCACCTTCATCGCCCAGGCCATCGCCTTCTTCCTGGTCTTCCGCAAGGTACGCCGCCAGGCGGAGAGAAAAGAGGACGTTTAAGAAAGTCAAAAATCTGGGGCTGTTAGAAAAGCATGTCGCTGCGAACCAGTGACCGATGACACTGGTTCGCAATGACAGGTTGTTTTCTAACAGCCCTCAATTTTTTCGGGAAAATACGTCTGGGACTTCTGAATCAAGATGGGTTGTTTTCTTTCCATAGATATGGTAATATGATTCCATAATCCATTTCTGGAAACGGATGGACGGACAAGGGATAGCCTGTGAAAGAGAGGATCTGACGAAATGAAGAATACGATTGGGAACCGATATGATTGGTTGAAAGTTACCGCTACGGTCCTGGTGGTGCTGGCCCACGCGTCGAGAATGTATACGGGATTCGGGGTTGTCAACCCGGCGGTTGGCAGTCCACTGTTGGCAGGGCTCACGGACCTCATTTATTCCTTTCATATGCCGCTGTTTCTTTTTCTGTCGGGTGCTGTTTACTCCATGTGCGTTCTGGATTTGGGAAAGTATGGTGACACCGGAAAATTTTTGAGAAATAAGGCAAAAAGATTGCTGATTCCCTATTTCGCGTTTGGATTTTTCTATGTCGCCCCGGTGATGTGCCTACTGGGCTTTGACGGGCGGGACTATTTTTCCTACTGCTTGGATGGGATTCTCCTGGCGCGGGACTCCAGGCATCTGTGGTATTTGCTGGTTCTGTTTTGGATATTTGCCGCCTGCGCATTGGGCAGCAAGCTGCCCATGAAGCCAAACAGCATCTTGGTGTGGCTGGTGCTGGCGCGCTTTTCCTATTATGCGGGGGACTACTCGCCAACCCTTTGCCTGAACAGGGTGATTTTGTATGCCCACTATTTTGTGGCAGGGTACATCGTGAACAAATACAAGGAGAAATCCACAGCCGTCTGCGGAAAGTCGTTGATTTTGCTGCTGCTGGCCGGGATTTTTGGGGTGGCGTATGTCAAAAAATATGAGCTGACCTGTGCCTATGCTATGATTCTGCTGCTCTTCGGAATCAGCGGCTATCTCCCGGCGGGGGAGAGCAGCAGGGTGTTCCGGGGGCTCAAAAAGAACAGCTTTGGTATTTATCTGTTCCATCCGATGGTGATTTATGTCCTGTTCTATCTGTTCGGCCAGGCGGAAACAAACCCCTATTGCCTGTGCTTTGGCATTGCGGCGGTCTCGTTCGTCCTTTCCGTGGGCCTTACGGAATTGGTCAGGAAGCTGCATCTTGGAATCCTGATTGGAGAATCATAAAAAAATACTGCCGTGTCTGAGAAAATCAAACACGGCAGATTTTTTTGAAATATTATACGGTTCTTGCCCACTCGGTCACCAGGACACCGGGCACCATCCAGATGAGCTGGTACATCAGCACATGGGTGGGGGTTAAAAGCTCGGTGCTTCCCTGGAAGGCCAGGGCGAACATGATCACCATACCCACAATGCCGCCAAGCATATGAATCAGCATGCCCAGCCTGCAGGCGGTAAACAGGGCGTTGGCACCGGTGATGGGGTAAACCGCCCCAACCAGCTCGTCTCTGGTTGCCAGGGCCAGGGGAATGTCTTCGGCGCTGGGCTTCCTGGCGGACAGGGCCTGTCTGGTATCCCGGTCCGGGAAGAGGAATCTTCTGGTATTGATGGAGAATTTGTTGTGCAGGAATTCGCTGGTTAACATAAAGTCCTCGGTCAGCATGACGGGCTGGACCTTGCGATAGCCGTTGAGGGAGGTGAGGCCGGCGGAGGAGGAGCGCATCTTTGCATAGGAGATGGCGACCACCGCACACAGCTCCCCGTCGATGGCCATATACACTGCCTGGGACACGGTAGTGCCCTGGGGGATGTATACATCCATGCTCTGCAGGAATTCCAGATTGCCCAGCAGCACGGCTTCGCCCCGGATGACACCGCCCACGCCGCCGACACCGTAGTCCCGAAATTCGGTGACGGGATACTCGCTGCCGCCCCGGTTTTTCAGCATGTTGCGGAACAGGGGCACGAGACCGCCGCCTGCGGTGGAAATCAGGGAGGAGGCATAGGACAGAATCTGCTCCGGCTCCCGGCTGCCGTAAAACTTCACACCGTTGAGCTTGGTGGAGCCCATGGGGAACAGGTCGTCATCCGTGATGGGGAAGCAGGCCTTGCCCCGGAACTTGGCAACCCCCTGCCAGCCACAGAGAACGGATCCGACCATGTGCAGCCGGTGCTCCAGAATGCAGGCGGGCCGGGTGAGGGTGATAAAGAAGCTGGCGGGAACCGCTGCCATCAGGGCGACGGACAATACCTGGAAGGCCATGCTCAGGGAGTATTTGGTCCCTGCCAGAACCGCCAGGCCAATGCAGACCAAAAGGCTCAGCAGGCAGTAGAAGCCCTGGAACTTTTCGGGTCCGGTGGGCTTTTGATAGTTCTCCGTAAAGGCATCTACATCTCCGGGGCCCCGGAGAAGGACGGATTTGCCGTCTAAATAGTCCGATTCCTTGACAATGGCGTTCAGGTGGTTGGCCTTCCGCAGGGTGTCCATCTGATAGGTCTCTGTGGTGCGTCGGTGATACCGGGAAAACAGGGCAAAGGTCATTTGCAGCGCAAACCCGGAACAGCAGGGCACCCGCAGCTCCTGGAAGCAGAAGAACGCGTCCACGCAGCAGGCGGCCAGCGTAAAGGTCAGCAGGGTGCTGATGGTAAACCGGCCATGGAGCAGGTCACTCAGCCCGTCCAGCAGCTGGTAGCTGCCCAGCAGGGCGGACACCAGCATGGAAAGCACCTGGGTAAAAATCACAAACCGCAGCCGGTTTTCCGGAATCATTCCCATGGAGAACATGGTGGTAGAGCCCACGCAGTAGGCGACCACCAGAAGATTCAGCACAATGGCAATCTGGAGCTTAAAAACCCCCTGGTCCGACAGCTCGTAATACCGTTTTTCGGGTCCGGCGATGATTTTCCGCCGCAGCTCCCGCAGGCCGACGTGCAGGGGAATGGGCTCCTTCTGTGCTTCCTGGGGAGGCTCAGCAGGGGTGTCCGCCCCAAAACGGATGGTGTCCTGGGAGGCACTCTCCGCCGGGGGCGCTTCCTTGGGCTCCTCCGGCAGGTCAAAAACCTGGGTCTCGGAAAGGCTGGGCTTCTCCAAAACCGCGTCGTCACTGTCCAGGTCCCCTAAGAGGGCGGAGAGCTCCTTTGCAAAGGCATCGTCGTCCTCGGGGGGAAGCGGTGGGGCTTCTTCCTCCGGGGGATTCGGTTCCACGGGCGCTTCCTCCGCGTCAGCGGGGGCCGGTTCGTCGTGGAATTCGTTCAGAATAGAGTCCAGGTCAAATTCCTGGGTCTCGTCAAGATTTTCTTGGTTGTCCATATGATACCTCCGCAGGGTTATCCAAGACGCTGGCGCACCGCCTCATACAGCAGAATCGAGGCAGCGGCAGAGGCGTTGAGGGAGCTGATTTTTCCGGCCATGGGGATGGAAACCGTTACATCACAGTTTTTGCGCACCAAAAGGCTCATGCCCACGCCCTCGTTGCCGATGACAATGGCGGCGGGACCCTTCAGGTCCGCCTGATACATGGGGATGGAGCCCTCCGCGGCGGTGCCGAAAATCCACACGCCCTTGTCCTTCAGCTCCTGCATGGCGGCGCTGATATTGGTAACTCTGGCCACCTTCATGTATTCCATAGCGCCCGCCGAGGCCTTGGCCACGGTGGCGGTGAGGCCTACACTGCGGCGCTTGGGAATAATGACCCCGTGGGCACCGGCACACTCGGCAGAGCGGAGAATGGCACCTAAGTTGTGGGGGTCGGACAGCTCGTCGCAGATGACGATTAGGGGATTTTCCCCACGGGCCGCGGCCTCGGCCAGAATATCGTCAATGGAATAGTAGGCGTGGGCGGCGGCCAGGGCAATGACACCCTGGTGGGAGCGGGTGAAGGACATGGCATCCAGCTTCCGGCGGTCTACAGGGACCACAACGGCACCGGCCTCCTTGGCCTGGGCGGCCAGGCGCTGCAGGCTCTTGTCCGTATCGCCGGAGGCGATAAAGAGCTTATCGATGGTGCGGCCGCTTTTCAGGGCCTCCGAGATCGCGTTCCGGCCCTCCAGCTGACCCTCGGTCTCCTCCTGAGGTGCCGGTTCCTCCCGGCCCCGCTCTGCCCCCCGGGGGCGGCGGAAGCGCTCGTTCTTTTTATCGTACATAGGAATCATCTCCAGTTTGCAATTACACATAGTTTTCAGTATTATATCAGATTTTCCGCCGTTTCACAACTCTTATTTTTGAGAAATTCCGAAGGAAGCCGGGTATTCACAGAAAATTTACCGCAAACCGGGAATCATTCATTGCCAGCGGTGCAAAAATGTGATATGATACCAGGTAAATAAGCCTGAGGAGGCATTAGATATATGAGTTATGAACAAAAAGACGGGCCGAACGAAAAGAAGCCCGGCGGGGACAAGCCCAAGGGCGGCTTTTGGACCCCGCTGATTATTGCGCTGGCCCTGGTATTGCTGTTTGGCTGGATTTACAATCTGGTTTCGGACAGCCAGTACACCCAGACCACCTATTCCGATTTCTATACCGCTATGGAGCAGCACCAGCTGGCCGAGGTTCAGCGCCGGGGCAGCCGGGTCTACTACCTGACCAAGGAGGAGGCGGCAAAGCCCGCGTCCCAGCAGAGAGCCTGCTATACCGGTATGCCCAGCGGCGACTGGTTGACGGTATATAACGAGCTGGTGGAGCAGGGCGTTGTGTCGGATTGGCAGATTCAGGAAGACAATTCCATGATTCTGATGATTCTGTACTATGGCATCACCTTTGCCATCCTGTTCCTGTTCATGCGCACCCTTTCCAAGCGCATGGGTGGCGACGGCATGATGGGCGGCTTCGGCAAGAGCAAGGCCAAGGTCTATATGGAAAAGCAGACCGGCGTGACCTTCAAGGATGTGGCCGGTCAGGACGAGGCGAAGGAATCCCTGAAGGAGATTATCGATTTCCTCCACAATCCCCAGAAGTATGCCGAAATCGGTGCGCGGCTACCCAAGGGCGCACTTTTGGTGGGCTCTCCCGGCACCGGCAAGACATTGCTTGCCAAGGCAGTGGCCGGAGAGGCGGATGTGCCCTTCTTCTCCATTTCCGGCTCTGATTTTGTGGAGATGTTTGTGGGCATGGGTGCCAGCCGGGTCCGGGACCTGTTCCAGCAGGCTGCCAAGGTGGCCCCCTGCATTATTTTCATCGATGAGATTGACGCTGTGGGCCGGGCCCGTGACAATCGCTACGGCAACAACTCCGAGCAGGAGCAGACCCTGAACCAGCTGCTCAGCGAGATTGACGGCTTCGAGCCCTCCAAGGGCATCGTGTGTCTGGCGGCCACCAACCGCCCGGAGATTCTGGATAAGGCGCTGCTCCGCCCCGGCCGGTTTGACCGCCGGATTATTGTAGACCGGCCCAATTATCAGGGCAGACTGGATACCCTTAAGGTCCATACCCGGAAGATTAAGCTTGCCGAGGATGTGGACCTGAAGAAGATTGCCCAGGCCACCGCCGGTGCCGTGGGCGCGGACCTGGCAAACCTGGTCAACGAGGCCGCTCTGCGGGCCGTCCGCATGGGCCGGAAGGCCGTGAACCAGGAGGATTTGATGGTCTCCTTCGAGACGGTCATCGCCGGTTCCGAGAAGAAGAACACCGTGCTCACCGAGACGGAAAAGCGGCTGGTTGCCTATCATGAGGTGGGCCATGCCCTGGTGTCCGCCCTGGAAAAGCACGCCCAGCCCGTCTCCAAAATCACCATTGTGCCCCACACCTCCGGTGCTTTGGGCTACACCATGTACCTGCCGGAGGAGGAGAAATTCCTCTCCACCCGGGAGGAGCTGGAGGTGGAGCTCAAGAGCCTGGTAGGTGGCCGGGCGGCGGAGCAGCTGGTATTCGGCGCTCAGACCACCGGTGCCGCCAACGACCTGCAGCGGGCTACCTCCTTGGCCCGGAACATGGTCAGCCAGTACGGCATGAGCAAGGAGCTGGGGCTGATGACCACCGCCTCCGTACAGAACACCTATCTGGACGGCCAGGCCTATATGGATTGCTCCCAGGATACGGCGGCCCAGGTGGACCGGGAGGTCCAGAAGCTGCTGGACGGTGCCTTTGCCGATGCTACCCGCATTTTGAAGGAGAACCGGGGGCTGCTGGATGAGATTTCCGAGTACCTGCTGGTGAAGGAGACCATCACCGGCGAGGAGCTGATGGCCTATGTAAAGGCGGCCCAGGAGCCGGAAAAAGCGCAGGAAGAAAAAACGGAAGCGGAAGAAAACCCGTAAAAGAAAGCCGGGAGAGATAGATGAGAACATTCAGAGTGATTTTGTCCATGGTCCTGTGCCTGACGGCGCTGCTGCTGCCCGTGGCGGGGGCCGCAGCGGAGGATACGAATTTCGGCTGGTCCCTGGAGGAGGGGGTGCTGTGCATCACCGGCCAGGGAGAGATGGATTTTGCTCGGCCATTCCCCTGGGAGGACCGCCGGGAAGAAATCACCGCCCTGAAGGTCAGCGAGGGTGTCACCTCCATTCAGGCTTCTGCCCTGAAGGATTGTACCGCGCTCCAGTCTGTGACGCTGCCCAAGGGCCTGCTGTATATCCACGACAGCGCCTTTGAAAACTGCTCCGCCCTCTATTGGGTAACCCTGCCGGAGGGCATGATTGGCATCGGGGCAAAGGCCTTCGCCGGATGTACGGGAATCAACAGCGTGTTCCTGCCAGGGAGCATTGCCTGGGTGGGGGACGGCGCGTTTGAGCAGAATGTTCTCATCAACTGCACAGCCGGAACCGGCGCGCAGGACTACATAACCGCCAATGGGGGCCGCTTCCACCAGATTGACAGCCGGAAGCTCCAAAACGGAGAGGGCTCCTGGTCCGGCGGCACCTGGAACCTCACCGGCGGTGTCCTGACCGTTACGGGCACCGGTGCGGTGACCCTTGCGGATGGGGAGCTGTATTACCCCTGGGATGCCCTGCGGGGAGATATTACGGATGTTGTGCTGGAGGAGGGCATTACGGAAGTAGGCCCCGGTGCCTTCACCCTGTGCCGGAAGCTGGCAAGCGTTACCTTCCCCGCAAGTATTGAAAAGATTGATACCGATGCCCTGGACAAAGCCCAGCAGATTCTGGGCTTTGCGGATACCCCGGCGGAGACCTTCGCCGCGGAAAAGGAAATCGGCTTTACGGCGCTGTCCGCTGCACAGGAGGAGACCGCCGCGGAGACATCCCAGGAGACACTGCCTGAGGAGCCGACAGAGGAGACCGCCGTGGCCACCGAGCAGCCGGAGGCGACGGAGCCTGCGGAAGAAACCACCGCCGCGGAAACCACCGAGCCCTCCACGGAGGAGCCGGTGGAGAAGCCCACAGAGGCGGCGGAAGCGCCCGAGACGGAGGAAACCGTACCGGTGCTCACGGTTGCCTCCGCGTCTGCCCAGCCCGGGCAGACAGTGAAGCTCGCTGTGACGCTGACGGACAACCCCGGCCTATGCGGCCTGAACTTCCAGATTGACTACGACAAGACGCTTCTGACCCTGGAGGACTTTGACTGTACCTCCGATGCCTTTGCCCTGGGAGACTGGACCGTGGGCATCGGGGAAGGGGAGCGGGCCCTGTGGATTCAGCCGGACGAGACCCGGGAAAACGGGGAGGTCCTGACCCTGATCTTTACCATTGCCCAGAATGCGCCCCAGGGAGAAATCCCCGTGCGCCTGACGAAGCTTGCCGGTGTCAACGCCCAGGCGGAGACGGTCCCGCTTACCTGCCGGGAGGGCACAGTTCAGGTAACCGTTGGCATCCCCGGGGATATCAACGGCGACGGTCGGGTGACCAGCGCGGACCTGCTGCGTCTGCGGCGGTATCTTGCTGGTCAGAGTGTCCCGGTGGAGACCGGAAATGCCGACCTGAATGCCGACGGAAAAGTGGATTTGACGGATGTAATGCTGCTGCAGAAGCTGCTCATCGGTGGACAGACGGAATAGAAAACGAAAAAGACAGGCATCCCGCAAAGAAAGATTTGCGGGATGCCTGTTCTTTACTCTATGGGTGTTATTTTCCGGTCCGAATTTGCAGCAGCTTGTTTTTCAGGTCTTCCTCCATCTTGGCCATTTCTGCCTCCGCGGCCTGGCGCTGGGCGCGGCCGTCGGCCTGAATCTTCATCACGTCGTCCAGGGTCTGAATCAGGTCGGCGTTGGTCTTTTTCAGGGTTTCAATGTCCACAATCCCCCGTTCCGCCTCCTTGGCGGTCTCTACGGAGGCCATGTGCAGCTTTTCGGCGTTGGCCTTCAGCAGGGCATTGGTAACATCGTTGACCTGACGCTGGGCCTGGGCGGCCTCAGTAGAGTGGGCAATGCCCAGGGCCAGGACCATCTGATTTTTCCACAGAGGGATGGTATTGACCAGGGTGGTCTGAATTTTTTCCACCATCACGGTGTCGTTGTTCTGAATCATGCGGATCTGAGGGGCGGTCTGGATGGAGATGGTGCGGGTCAGCTCCAAATCGTAGATTTTCTTTTCAAACCGGTTGCACTTCTCCGCCAGGTCCCGGGCAGCCTGGGCATCCTCGGCAAGGCCGGTCTGCTGGGCGGTCTGTTCCAGCTGCCTGAGCTTTCCCTCACGGACCTCCTGGAGCTTCTGCTTGCCCGCCAGAATATACATGGTCAGCTCTTTAAAGTAGGCCAGATTCTGCTCGTACATCTTGTCCAGCACCGCGGAATCCTTCAAAAGCCGGACCTGGTGCTGCTGCAGGGCATCGCTGATTTTTTCGACGTTTCCATCGGCCTTGTCATAGCGGGCCTTCATCAGCTCCAGCTTGTCGGTCTGCTTTTTGAAAAAGCCCAGAAAGCCCTTCTGCTCCTCTTTGTCGAAGTTTTTCAGCTCTCCAACCACATTGACAATTAAATCCCCCACCTCGCCCAAATCCTGGGTACGGACGTTGACCAGAGCGGCATCGGAAAAATCCGCCATCTTCTTCTGGGCGGCAGCGCCGTATTGGAGAATCTGGTTGGTGTTTTCCAGGTCGATTTTGGCGGCGAAATCCGCAACCATCTTCTCCTCCTGGGGGGTCAGCACCGGCTGGGGGATGGCGGCCTCCGCGGGGGCGGTCTCCTCCTTGACGGCGGGCGCGGGTTTTTCGTCCAGCTCAGGCTCCAAGGTCAGGCTGGGGACCAGGTTTTCAAATTCGTTTTCCATGGCGTTCTCCTTTTATTCCTTCTTAAAGTCGTCTCCTGTCAGTCCCTCTTGGGCAAGCAGGGTATGCAGCACGGAAATATCGCTGGATACATCCATAGCCGTGTCCTGAAATACGGAGTCCAGCAGCTTTTCAAAGGCAAGATTCAGGGTGTCCAGGGTGGCATCAATCTCCTGCTTGGAGGCACGGATGGTCTCCCCCTGGACCGGCTGCTTATCCATATCGGCGTAGGCGTTTAAAAGCTTAACGGTCATGGGCAGGTAATAGTCCATGAGCTTTTTCAGGTCCGGGATGATCTCCGGGTGGGCCTCCGCCCGTTCGAAAATCTTCTGAACGATGGCCTCCATCCGGTCGATTTTGGCGGAAATCTCTTCCCCCGGAATTTCGTCGTTGCACCGGCGAATTTCTTTCACATAGGCGTTGCCCTGATCCAGTACCTCCTGGACCTTGGAGTCAGCCGCCGGGGGCGGCGTTTGGATTTTTGCGGCCTGTGCCGCCTCTCGCTGCCGCTTTTCCAGCTCCAGCCGGCTTTGCTCAAAGGCATTGTAGGTATCGTCGCTGGTGATGAGATTCTGCTGCTCGTTGTCCAGGTGTCCTTCCAGGAACAGCCCGTCGTGAATCATGCCGGTCAGCTCCTTGCGGACGAACTTGACAGGCTTTCCCACGCTGCGGGCCAGTTTTTCCAGATTCATCTGGGTTTTTTGCCCCAGGGTTTTGAGGTACACCTTGTACCGGCTGACCCGGCCCAGGGTTCTGATGCCTCCGGTAAGCAGCCAGGAGCCGACTCCCAGAGAGCCAAGACTGAAAACAAGGCTTGTCAGCGCGGAGCCTGCGGCAATCCCCACCAGATGAAAAATCCCGAAAATCAGGGAAAGGGTAAATCCGGTGATGGTCAAAATGCCGCCAAAGACGGTTTTCAGGATGCCCGCCGCGGTCTGCCCGTTGGCGCTGCCGTAGAGGGCGGGAAGGTCTGTCTTTTTCGGTGTCGGCTCTACGGTAATTTGGGGTGCCTTCGTCGTTTCGGTGCGGGCACGCATGGTGCCGGAGAGGTCCAGCGCCCGCCAAAGGGCATCGGACCCGGCAGAGGTGGCCTTGTCAATGGTATGTGTAATGGTACGGCTCAGTTCCTGGTAGTTCCGGGATTTGATGGCCTGGTCGATGATTTCCTCAATGCTGCGGCCCAGAGAATCCCAGTCCTGCTTCTGATTGTCGCTGCCCATGATATCCCTCCAATCGGTTTCGAAGCTATTATAGCTTTTCCAACCGAAAAAAACAATAAGGAACTGGCCGCTTTTGCAAATTATTTGTGAAAAAGGAACCTCGCCGGTTATTTATGGGTCAGCTTATTGAGAATCCCCGTGGCGGCGGCAATGGAGCCGATAACCAGGAAAATACCCGCCATGCCCTTTACAAGCATGGGAAGGGTCTGAGACAGTGATTCCGGATGCAGCATCATTTTCACCTCCTTACGCGCCCATCAGGGTGAGAATCAGTCCGCCGGCGATGACGGAGGCAATCTGCCCGGAGACATTGACGCTGACGGAATACATCAGCAGATAATTCTGGTTATCCTCTTTGAGGCCCATTTGATTGACTACACGCCCGCTCATGGGAAAGGCGGAGATTCCGGCGGCACCAATCATGGGATTGATTTTTTTGCCCTCAGGCAGGAAGAGGTTTAAAAGCTTTGCAAACAGCACACCGCCAACCGTGTCCCCCACAAAGGCCAGAAGCCCCAGGGCCAGAATCAACAGGGTATCCGGCTGTAAAAAGGCATCCGCCGTCATCTGGCTGGCAACCGTCAGGCCTAAGACGATGGTAATGAGATTGGCAAGGGTTGTCTGGGCGGTTTCGGACAGGGCATTCAAAACCCCGCATTCCCGCAGCAGATTTCCGAACATCAGAAAGCCTACAAGACACGCGCTGGTGGGTGCCACCAGGCCCGCGAGAATGGTGACGAGAATGGGGAAGAGAATCTTGGTGAGCTTGGAGACGTTTCCCTTCCGATAGGGCATCCGAATCAGCCGCTCCTTTTTGGTGGTCACCAGCCGAATCACTGGGGGCTGGACAATGGGCACCAGGGCCATGTAGCTGTAGGCGGCCACCATAATGGCCCCTAAGTATTTAGAGCCCAGGGTATTGGCTACGAAAATAGCGGTGGGGCCGTCTGCCGCGCCGATGATGGCAATGGAGGCGGCATCCTTTAAATCAAAGAAGAAGCCTGCCAGCACCAAGGTCAGGAAGATGCCGAACTGTGCCGCCGCGCCAAAGAGCATCAGCCAAGGCTTTTCCAGCAGGGGGCCGAAATCAATCATGGCCCCGATGCCGATGAACAGCAGCAGCGGGAACAGCTCGTTGGAAAGCCCCG
>USQL01000051.1 GCA_900556935.1 uncultured Eubacteriales bacterium
CCCTGCTTGAACAGCTGGATTACCTTGGGAATGGGCGTATGAATGGGGCAGCCCTCCATACACATGGGCTTTTTGCAGTTCAGGCATCGATTGGCTTCGCCGACGATATGTAATTCCATAAGGGTCCTCCTTTCAGAATCGGGGCTGTTAGAAAAGCATGTCACTGGTTCACAATGACAGATTTTTTTCTAACAGCCCGGTAAGGTTTCAGACAATCAGCGTATAGACACCGCACAGGGACATGACGGCCAGAACCACCAGGTTCAGTACGGAAACGGCGAACAGTTCTACAAAAAGCTTATTCTGGGGGAACCGGGCCTCACTGTCCGGCTGCTGGGCAACACCGGCCATGATCAGAGCACCAGTGGTGGAAATGGGGGTATAGCCCGCAATGGTGCCGCCGATGACCACCATGGCCACCAGCTGGATCCCATCCGCACCGAGCCCCGCTGCCAGGCTGCCGCAGACAGGCACCAGGGTGGGGAACACCACGCCCAGGCCGGAGGAGAAGAAGGACATAATCCCGGCAGTCAGGGCCATAATGGGTGCGGCACTCCTGGGCCCCATGAAGCTTTCCAGCCCAGAGACCAGCAGGTCAATGCCGCCGGACAGGGAGATGATATTCATCAGCATCCCAACGCCCAGAACCATGAGAATGACGTTCCAGGGCACTCCGGAAACGGCCTTTTTGTCCTGGCCGCAGCCGATCACGTTCAGGATGCTGCCGATGAGAAAGCCTGTCAGACCCACGTTCCATTTCAGCACCAGAACCCCCACCGCCAGCAGCACCAGGCCCAGAAGGCTCAATAGCTGCTGCCAGTTGAATTTGGGCAGGGCAACCTTTTCCACATTGGCGATGCTCTTGTCCACCTGCCAGCCCTTGTAATAGACATAGATGAGCACGGAGCAGACCACGGCGGTGATGGCGGTGCAGACCATAATGGGCACGGTATTTCCCACCATGCCCTGGGCTTCCATCAAGCTGCGGACCACGGCGGCCTCCGGCGTCAGGGGGCTCATACGCCCGGCCATAGCGCCCATATCTCCGATAATGGACACCATAATGGGGTTGATCCCCGCAGATACGGACAGGGGAATGGCGATGACGGGGATGATGGCGAGGCACGGAATGGAGCCGGGGCCAACGGCGCTGAGCACCATGCCGATGAGGAACATGGCTGCGGGAATGGCGTGCACCGGCACCCGGCTGACGATTTTCTTCGCCAGCAGCTCCAGGGCTCCGTTGCCATTGATAATGGCAAAAAGATAGGTGACACCCGCCATCTGAATGAACAGGGATGTGGAGAAGCCGGAGATCACGGCTTTGACGGTGAGGACATCGCTTTGAAACACAATGGCAATGACCATGGCAAAGCCGATGGAGAGAATGCCAACGTTCGTTTTCCGGGTAAAGCCCAGGATAATGGCCAGGATCAGGGCCAGCAGGGAGATGAGACCAACGTTCATAGCGGTTCCTCCTCAGGCAAATACGATGCACACGGGGCTGCCGGTATGCACGATGTTCAGGGTGGGGGTCAGGACACCGGTCACATTGTCAAAGTCAAATTCCACAATGGTGTCGCTGTCCTCGTTAGCTACGTAGCACTTCCCGTTGTCCCCAAAGCAGAAGAACCGGGGGGTCTTCCCCAGGCAGGGATAGAAGCCTACATTGCGCAGGTAGCCGGTAACGGGGTCGATGCGGTAGACGGCGATGCTGTCGGTATACCGGTTGGAAACCAGCACGAATTTCCCGGAGGGGTCTACCATAACCTCACTGGCATCGGAGTAGCCGGTGACAGTTTCCGGGACGGTGGAGAGCTCCTGGAGGGCTTCCAAGGTGCCGTTTTCGTCATCAAACCGGAAAAACAGGACCTTGTTTCCCTTTTCCTCGCACATATACACCCAGCGGTTATTGGGGTGGACGGCGGCATGGCGAGGCTCATCCCAGGTCCGGGAAAGGAAGCGGTCCGTCTGGGTAAACGCGCCGGTTTCGTGGTCATAGCTTAGAGCCCGCATCTGGCCGTAGCCGTTGATTCGGCCCTGGGCGCAGGCGAAAAGATAATTTTTGCTCTGATCCCAAAGACATTGGTGGATGGTGGATACCTTGCCGGGCTCCTTGCCCTCGTAGGTGTACTTTGCCGCCACCTGCCCTAGGGAGCCGTCCGCGTTCCGGGCAACGGTGTACAGGCTGCCGCCCTGCAGGGTGGCAACGATGACATGGCGGTTTTCCCTGTCCACCGTCACATCCACGGGATTCTTCCCGCCGATGTCAATGGTATTCAGGTGCTCCAGGGTGTGGTTTTCCAGAATCCGATAGCTGGAAACCTTGGTAAAGTCCCCATGGACACTGTAGAGATAGTTTCCTTCCCTGTCCAGGGTCTGGAAAGAGGGGTTTGGCTCCGTGGCGAGGCACTGGATGCAGTTCCAGCTGCCATCGGGCCGAATCTCATAGGTCTTCAGCCCCTCTCCTCGGGCGTTCCGCTCTTTGGTGGTGCGGCATCCTACATAAGCATAGCGCATAGCGATTCCTCCGTATCTGTTTTTGGAAGTGTCTTCCGATGCGTTCAGGATAGCAGACTTACACGTCAAAAGGAAATTCTCTTTTTCATGACCCGGGGCATTCCAAAATGGAATTTCAGAGATACGTGAAAAAGTGCCCATCGGCAGCTGCACCGATGGGCACTTTGCGCTACGGTTCCTCTTTTTGGAAGAAGGCCTCCACCAGCCCTACAAAGTCCGCGATATCCGGATTCTGGAAGCAGCGGTCAGACAGCATCATCCAAACACGGCGGCCCACAGGATTGCCCTGGGGATCATACAGGGGAATCAGCTGAGCAAAGCTGGCATCGAAGCGCCACTTGTTGCCGAACAGGAAGGTCATGCCCAGCCCCTTTTCCACCATTTCAATGGCAATGTCCGCAAAGGGCACCTGGTAGCTGCTATGGGGGAGGGTTCCATATTGGGTCTTCCACCATTGCTCCAAAATCATCTCCACCAATGGATTCATCTTCCACTGGATCAGCGGCTGCCGTTCCAGCGATTCCAAGTCCATTTCCACAGGGGCCAAAAGGTACAGCGGTTCATCCATCAGAAGGGTCTTTTCCCCCAGATAGGGGTAGTCCCCACAGACAAACCCCAGATCCACCGAGCCATCCACCAGCTTTTGCAGAATCACCTCGCTGGAATTGGGAATCAGCTGAATATCCAGCCGGTCAAACCGCTGGATATAGGCACTGAGCACCTCCGGAAAATAAAGCCGGGAAAAGGAATTGGGGATGCCGATAGTGAGGCTGTCCTTCCGGCTGCTTCGCTGGGCATAGTGCTCCCGGATCTCCCGCAGGAAATCCAGCATGATGCTGGCCTTTTGGGCAAGATACGTGCCGTCCTCCGTAAAGCTAACGCCCTGGCTGCTGCGGCGGATGACCTCGATGCCCCATTCATTTTCCATATTTTGCAGTCGTTTGGTCACGGCGGATTGAGTCAGGAACAGTGTTTCCGCCGTTTTCGTGATGCTGCGTTTTTCATACAGAACAATCAGAATTTTCCAGTCCAGCTCTTTCATTGTCAGCCTGCTTTCCGTCTCGCAAAATAAAATCAACAAACCGCTCTACATGCTCATTCAGCCGCTTGTTCTGGGGATACAAAAACCAGGTGCTGCGGGTGACGGGTGTGCCATCCGGGTGGGTCAGCGGAGTCAGGCACAGGCCATAGGGATTGGTAAATTCCTCCGGCAAGAAGCACAGGGTATAGCCCAGGCCCTTTTGGACCATCTGCCATACCACGTCCACATACCCCAGCTCCTGCCCGGTAGGGGGCGATTGCCGGAATCGCTCCTCCCACCAGGCATCCAGCAGCTTTTGAGACTCGGCGTTGGTAGAATACCAGAGGCGGCGCATCCCCAAAAGCTCTGAAAGGTCTCCGATGGGCGCTTTGGTCATGGCGTATGCCCTGTTTTTACCCAAAAGCACCCGGTTGACGGCACCGGCATAGTCTCCCCGGACAAAAGCCACATCCAGGCTGCCGTCCAGCATTTGGCGGAACAGCTGGTCCGAATGGGCGTTCCGCACCTGAAAGCGAATGCCGGGGTGCTCCATCCGGAACCGGATCAGCTGGTCTGTCAGGGTGTATTTGCTGTAGGTGTAGGAGGAACCGATGGTTACAAGGCCCCCCGCATTTTCCCGCAGCTGCTCTAAGTGGCTGCGGGTCTGCTTTAAAAAGCGCAGATAAACCTCCGCCTGCTCGGCAAGATACTTTCCCTCCGGGGTAAATTCCAGCCCCTTGGGGGTCCGCTCCACAATGGTCACATCGAACTCCGCCTCAATATGCTGCAAGCGCTTGGTCAGCGTGGGCTGCGTAATGTAGAGAACATTGGCAACCTTTGTCAGGTTTGGATTTTTATACAGCTCATGCAAAAGCTCCCAATCGAAATCCTTCATAATGGGCCATCCTTTTTATGATTTTCAGGAAAAGCATAGCACATTTGCCCAGGAGCCGCAAGGGGTTTTTCTCAGAGCTTTTGAATTTCAGAAATCAGGAGCTCCGTAAGTTCGGCAGCGCTGTGCTGCCCCTCCTTGGGACCTACCGCCATGGCTTTCTCACCTCTGGTGCAGATATCCAGCGCCTTTTCCAGCTTGGTATTTGCCTCGCCGTAGCCCATGTGGACCAGCATCTGGCCCATGGCCCTGATCAGGCTACAGGGGTTGGCGTACCCCGCCTTTCCCGCGGCGCACAGCCCGGGGGCCGTTCCGTGGATGGCCTCAAACAGGGCATAGCGGTCGCCAATGTTGGAGGAGGAGGCGGTGCCCAGGCCGCCCTGGTGCTCAGCGGCTACATCGGTAACAATATCGCCGTAGAGGTTGGGCAGGACAACGACCTCAATGCCCCTATTGAAATCCGGGTCCATCATCTTGGCGCAGATGGCGTCCACCAGACGCTCCTGGATTTCAATATCCGGGTATTCCTGCCCCACTTCCCGCACGGCCTTGATGAAGTTCCCATCAACCAGCTTGACAATATTGGCCTTGGTGACCACGGTCACATTGTGCTTGCCATTTTTCCGGGCGTATTCAAAGGCGGCCCGGGCAATGCGGCGGCTGCCAAGCCGGGTCTGGACCTTGAAATCCACCGCCAGGTCCTCGTCTACCTGGATGCCCTTGTTGCCCCAGATATACTCGCCCTCGATGTTCTCCCGGAAGAAGGTCCAGTGGATGTCCCTGTCGGGAATGTCGATAGGCCGGACAGCAGCGTACAGGTCCAGGCTCCGGCGCAGCAGGGAGTTGGCGGAGACTAGGTTGGGCAGACCGTCACCGGCTCTGGGGGTGACCATGGGCCCCTTCAGCAGCACATGGCATTTTTTGATTTCTTCCAGGCACTCCTGGGGCAAGCTGTTGTTCTGAGCAACTCGGTTTTCAATGGTCATGCCTTCGATATTCCGGATTTCGATTTTGCCGGATTTCACGTCATCCCCAACCAGGGCCAGCATGACCTGCAGGGCCAGGGACATGATCACGGGGCCGATGCCGTCCCCGGGGAGAATGCCCACAATGATTTTGTCCAGCTTGGAAAAGTCCAGGGGCTCCTGGGCCTTTTTCATACCGTCGATGCGTTGATAGTCCTGGCGAATCAGTTCGCCGAAGGCCTGCTGTGCTTTTGCAATGCTTTCTGCACGTGTCATTTTATTGTTCCTCCATCTTTGCCAACTGCTTTTTCAGGTATCGCAGCTGTCCGCCGCAAAGTACCACATCGATTTCATTGTCCGTCAGGTCCAAAGTGACCTCAAATTCAAAATGCTTAGTTGTGTTTTTCACCCTTACCTTCCGGGTAGGGATCTGGTCCAGAAGGTTTTCAATCTCCAGCTCATCCCCCTGGTCGATGCTGTCGTAGGCGGCGGGGTCGGCAAAGAGCATGGGAATAATGCCGTGGTTTACCAGGTTTCCCTTGTGGATCCGTGCAATGCTCTTGGCAATGACGCAGCGGACCCCCAAATACATGGGGTTGATGGCGGCGTGCTCCCGAGAGGAGCCCTGGCCGTAGTTTTCACCGCCCACAATGAAGCTCTGCCCCATGCTCCGGGCCCGCTCCGCAAATTCCGGGTCGTAGCGGGTGTAGCAGTATTTGCTCATCAGCGGAATATTGGACCGCATGGAGGAGAACTCCGCGCTGGCGGGGGTGATATCGTCGGTGGACACATTGTCCCGGGCCTTCAGGCTGACCCCGGCCTTCAGATACTGCTGAGGCACCTCCGGAATGGGAAGAAACTTGATGTTGGGGCCCCGGGTGATTTCCACCTTGGCCGCTTCCTCGGCGGGCAGGGGCGGGATGAGCATGGAGTCATCCACAATATACTTCTCCGGCTCTTTGATCCGACCCAGAATGGCGATATCCTCGCCCATAATCTCCTCGGCGGTGGCAAAGGTGCCCTTGATGGCTGTGGCGGCGGCGCTTTCCGGGCTCACCAGGTAGATTTCCGCCGTGGGGTTGCCGGCCCGACCCTTGAAATTCCGATTGGAAGTTCTCACGGCCACGCCGTTGGTAGGCGGGGTCTGACCGATGGCACAGCAGGGGCCGCAGGAGATTTCCAGCAGCCGCACCCCGGCATCCACCAGCATATCGATGTAGCCGTCCCGCAGCAGCTCCTTGTAGGTCTGCCGGGAGGCGATGCCGCAGGTGCAGCTCACATCCTCGTGCACATGGTGCCCCTGGAAGACCGTGGCAGCCTTGGCGACATCGGCATAGCTGGTGTTGGTGCAGGAGCCGATGAACACCTGCTGGACCTTTTTCTTGGGAACCTCTGCCAGGGGCTTTACATTGTCCGGCAGATGGGGGCAGGCCATCAGGGGAACCAAAGCGCTCAGGTCAATCTCCATCTCCTCGTCGTATTCCGCGTCCTCGTCCGGCAGCAGCTCCCGGTAGGCATCCCCACGACCCTGGGCCGTCAGGAACTTCTTCACCTGGGCATCCGCCGGGAAGATGGAGGTGGTCGCGCCCATTTCCGCGCCCATATTGGCAATGGTGGCCCGCTGGGGCACCTCCAGGGCGGCAGCGCCGGGGCCCACATATTCATAGACCTTGCCGAGACCGCCCTTGACGGATTCCCTGCGCAGCATTTCCAGAATAATCTCCTTGGCGTTGACACCGGGCTTCAAGGCACCCACCAGATTGACCTTGACCACCTTGGGCATCTTCAACCGCATAGGCACACCGGTCATGGCCGTAGCCACATCCATACCGCCTACGCCGATGCACAGCATACCGATGGCACCGCCGTGGGGGGTGTGGCTGTCGCCGCCCATGCTGACCTTTCCAGGGGCACCGAACCGGGCCACCTGGACCGTATGGCAGATGCCGTTGCCGGGGCGGGAGACGTATACGCCATACTTCTTGGCCACAGATTGCAGATAAATATGGTCGTCCGGGGTCATGTTGTTCACATACAGCAGGTTATGGTCCAGATAGCTGACGGAGCACTCTGTCCTGACCCTGGGCAGGCCCACCGCCTCAAAGGCCAGGTAGGTCATAACGGCGTTGATGTCATGGGTCAGGGTCTGGTCCACATGGATGAAAACCTCCTCCCCCGGCACCATGGAACCGGATACAAAATGGCTTTCAATAATTTTTCGTGTCAGGGATTTTCCCATAGCTGGCAGCTCCTTTTTGTTTTTTCGGCAGAGGGTTTGCCGTTGCTCTGCTTGTATTATAAAAGAAATCCGGCATTTTTCCCAATACACAAAACGAATGCACCTATTCCGAACCGGCATAGCAGGCAGCAAAAATCTCCCCGCCAAGCGGCCGGCTTGCCGTTTTGCGGAGAGATTTTTATCACAGGATATCAAATGGAAATGATTCTTCCCATTTTGGCGCCCGTCCGGTGGGAGATGGAAAGGACGGTTCTGTTGGCGGCGGAGCGGCGGAGGGCCTCCAGGACCTGGGCCTCCGTCTGGGCATCCAGGCTGGCGGTGATTTCGTCCAGCAGCAGCAGCCTGGGGTCCGCCGCCACGGCTCGGGCGATGGACAGCAGCTGCCACTGGCCCTGGGAGAACAGCTCCGGGGTACAGGGAGTATCATAGCCCCGCTCCAGCTGAGCTATCACATCATTCAGCCCCACCATCCGGGTGGCCTGTTCCACCGCCTCCCGACTGATGGAGGCATCGAAAAGGGAAATCTGGTCCCGGACCGTTCCCGGAACCATGTGGAAGTTCTGCTCCACATAGCCGAACACCCGGCGGCGCGACCGGTCTCCGATACCGGCCGCGGGGATGCCGTCAATCAGCACCCGGCCCCCCTGGGGCTCGTACAGGCCCAGCAGGAGCTTAAAGATGGTGCTCTTGCCCGCACCGGTTCTGCCGGAAAGGGTCACCTGTTCTCCTTCCCGGACCGAAAAGCTCAAATCGTCCAGAATCTTTCCGCTTTCGTCATAGGCAAAGGTCACATGGTCAAAGCGCACGCAGTCCGGGGTCTCCTCCGCGGGTGCCGCCTGGGGCGGAACGGGCCGCCGCTCCTCCAGGCGGTAAAACTCGTTAATCCGGTGTACCCCGGCCACGGCGGACTGGATGGTCTGAATCTCCATACCCAGGCTTTCCACAGGGGTGAAAATCTGGGAAATGTAGTTGATAACCGAAACCGCCGTGCCCGCGGACATGCCGAACAGGCTCAGCATCCCGGGATTTCCGGAGGCGGAGAAAAGCATGACCACCGCCACAACCACCGCGTTCAGGACAAGAATCACCGGGGAGTACACCGCGTCATAGAAATTGGTCCTCTGGGTGGCCCGGAAGCCATCCACAATGGCGCTGTCGTAGCGCTGCCGCATATAGTCCTCCCGGGCAAGGCAGTGGATGGTGCGGATATTGTGGACGGTTTCCGGCACATAGCCGGAGACCCGGCCCACGGCCCGGCGGTTTTCCAGCTGGGCCTGGAGCATCCGCTTCTGAACGGTGCGGGTGAACCAATAGAGGAAGGGCAGCAGCACCAGCAGCACCAGCGCCAGCCCCCGGCTGCGCAGCCAGATGACCCCCAGAATGCTGACGATTTTGCAGGCATCGGCAAACATGCTGACGATGCCGGAGGTAAAGAGGTTTTCTACGGTGTCCACATCCCCCACAAACCGGGCCACAACGGTTCCGGGCTTCTGGGCGGTCAGGGCATCCGTTGTCAGGCGGGTGTATTTTTCCATCAGGCTGCCGCGAAGTCCGTGGGTAATCTTCTGGCCGAAGACGGTCAGAAGTCCCTCCCGGACGCTTTCCGTAATGCCGGTCAGCGCCAGGAAGACATAGTAGAGCACCACCATGGCAACGGAAAGCGGCTGCCCCGCGGTCAGGCGGTCCACCACCAGCCCGAGAATCATGGGCGGAAGCAGCGCCATCACAATGGCCCCCGCCACCGCGCAGAGAATCCCCAGAGACAGCCAGGGATGCCGCCGGACGGTTTTCCAGATCACATAGCTGACATGTTCTGCCTTTTTCATGCCTCCGTCCCTCCTTCCTGCTCCCGGTAGAGCCTGGCGTATTCCGGCACATCCTTCATCAGCGTCTCATGGGTGCCGGTTTGGGTTTTTCCGTTTTCCATCCAAATGACCCTGTCCAGCTCCGGGAACAGATACAGCCTGTGGGAAATCAGGATAACCACGCTGTCAGAGGCCATGGCCCGCAGGTTTTCAAACACCTGCCGCTCCGTGGTCCGGTCCAGGGCTGAAAAGGGGTCGTCCAGCACCAGCACCGGCCGCCTGTGGCACAGGGTTCTGGCCAGGGCCAGCCGCTGGGCCTGGCCGCCGGACAGGCGCACGCCGCTGCTGCCCACAACGGTATCGGTGCCCTGGGCCATGGCGGCGGCCTCCCGGTCCAGGCACACCGCCTTTAGGTACGGTTCACAATCCTCCCGGGCCCCCAGAAGGACATTGTTCTTCACGCTGTCGTCAAACAGCTCCGGGTCATGGCCCAGGTAGCCTACGGTTCCTCGGCGCGCCGCCTCCGGAAGCAGCCCCAGCTCGGCACCCCCGAAGCGGATATGGCCCATATAGGGATACTCGCACAAAAACGTCCTTCCAAAGGTGGACTTTCCGCAGGCCACCGGCCCGGTAACGCCGATGATCTGCCCGGGCTTTGCGGAGAAGGAAAGGCCCTCAAAAATCGGGGTGCCCTCCGGATAGGCAAAGCCCAAATCCGTTACCTCCAGCGGGGCGGCAGGGGCGATGGCGGTCTTCTCCGCCTGCCGGGGCTGCCCCAGCAGGGGCTTGACACGCTTCCAGGAGACCTGGGCCTTATGGACCGCGTTGAACAGCTTGGCCGCGCTGGAGGATTTTACCGCCAGCTTGGTAAAGCAGGACAAAAACGTGGTAAACGCCGCGATATCCCAGGCTGTCCAGCCGGATTTCAGCACATTCCGGCCTCCGAAATACAGGATGAACAGCACCCCCGTCAGGGAAACGGCCCGGTAAAGGGGCTGCATGGCGGAGCTCCAGATATTGGCCTGCACCGCCGATTTTTCATAGGCTGACAGATGCGCCTCGTAGGCCTCCTGCCTCTCCCGCTCACAGCCGTACACCCGATAGGTTACGGCGTTGGCGGCCCTGTCCAGGGTAGCCGTGTTCAGACGGCCCGCCTGGAGCTTATATTCCGCGCCGGTGCGCTGCACCACGGTTTTCATTTTCTCCGCCAGCAGGTAGGAAATGGGGGTAAAGAGCATGGAGAGCAGCGCCAGACGCCAATCGTAGTACAGGAGCATCCCCGCGTAGGCCGCCAGGGCCACCCCGGTATCGAAAATCTCCGTTGTGAACTTCCGCATGCCCTCCACACAGTCGTCCACGTCGGCAATGGCCTTGGTCATGACGCTTCCGGCCCCCTCCCGGTCCAGCGCCTGCTTGCTCTTGTAGACCAGGTTGCCATAGAGAATCTGCTTCATCTGCCGGTTTACATTGTTCGCAAACTGCCGGACAAACAGCCGTTTGAGATACCGGGCGGACTGCACCAGGCCGATGACCACCACATAGCCGATGGCAAGCCCCAGCATCTCCCGGAAGCCGGAAAGACCCTCCAGGATGTCCGCCAGGCACCCGGCCATTTTCCCCTCGAACCAGGGCCCCGCCACTAATCCCAGGTTGTACACAAGGCCCGAAACGGTCACCGCCGCCAGGAGCTTCCATTCCTCCCGGAAGTAGAAAGCGATTCCGTCCGGTTTACATCTGTCCATAATGTCCTCCCAATCGCGCAAAAATGCGATATCATCCATCTCGCAATAGATGATACCGCATCTTTCTGTTTTGTCAATAAGGAAGGGCCGCGGGCCCCTCACAGAAACAGCTTCCGCTCGGCGCTTTCCCGGGCGGGGCGGCAGATGGCCAGGAAGATGAGGGCTCCGCCCATGACCACCAGGGCAACCAATGGATACCAGGACCAGCCCATGAATTTGGGCAAATGGAAGGTAACGGTCATCAGGTACTCCATCAGCGGCATAAACGCCCCCAGGGCAATCAGCGCGCCGCCGAAAATATAGAAGGCCCCGCCCCGGGTATAGTGGGTCAGGACAATCACCGCCGTCACCAGCACCCCAAAAAAGCCCACCACCGGGAAGGCAAAGCTTAAAAACCAGCCTCCGTGGACGGACAGGTCAATATACAGCACATACAGCCCCGTGGCCGCAAAGGAGCAGGGCACCAGAATCACGGGGTTGGGGCGCTGAAACCACTGGGGCAGGACGCAGAACAGATAGCACAGCAAAATCCCGCCCACAGCGTAGCCGGACCAGGTCACCCGGTGGTGCATACTCAAATCGCAGATGAGCGTCACCAGAATGGGCACCAGCAGCAAAATGGTCACCGCCCCCAAAATCGCCTTTCTGCCCACCTCGGTATTGGGGTAGCGGTCCGGGGGGTACAGGGGCGTTCCCTCCGGCCTGGGAATATCGGGGTGGAAGGCCACCGTCCCGCACAGGGGGCAGCGCTTCTCTCCATCTGCCAGCTTGACACCGCAGTTGATACAATACATACTTTTTCCCTCACTCTCGGCTGTTGCTCTGGACCTCCGCGCCCAGGCCTAAATCCCGCAGGACCTCAAAAAAGTGCCGTTCCAGATCCGGCTCCCGGATATTGCGGGTGAAATTGATATACAGGCTCTCCCCATAGGAAAGGGCGGAGCAGTTCTGGGGGGCGGTTGCCTGGGCGCTGAGGACAAAGTCAAAGCGCTCCACAAAGGGCTCCATCTCCTCCGGCAGGGAGACCCTTCCCAGGTTGGACAGGCACAGGCAGCACTTCTTTTCCCCCACCGCGTTAAAGGCGGCACGCATCACCGCGTTTTTCAGAAACAACGGCATCACCCGCACCAGCATGGTTTTTTCGCTGCTGACGTTCACCGCAATCCGGCTGCTCATGACCTTTGGGTTGACATCCAGGCCCATCCGGTGGTGCACCGCCTGGCAGATTTCCCCGAAATCATAGCTGCCCAGCCTGGGGTCAATCTCCGGGGTTGTATAAAGGGCGAAGTTGCGAAGGGTTCGGCTTGGAAAGAGCCTCCGCAGATTCACCGGCACCTGGACCCGAATCAGCCTGCGCCTGCGGATATTGGGAACATGCTCCTCCTGCATATTCTGCAGCGCCATCATCAGGGCGGCGCAGAGGAACTCCGTCAGGCTGACCTGATAGTCATGGGCCTTTTCCAAAGCATCCTTGGCGGAAAGCCGGAAGCAGGTGATATTGAGAAAGCCGTCCATCTCCAGGGTGCCCCGGGGCCGCCAGGCGTTGTTCTCCCGGCGGCTGGCATTGACGTTTCCGGCGTATTTGGGGAAGCTGTCCTCCAGCTCCTCCTCCCGGGGGGCCTCCAGACGGCCCAGGACCCCATTGGTGGCAGGAATCGCAATGCCGTATTTCTGCTGCAAATACTCCGCCGTCAGGGATTTTAAAAACACCAGGCCGCCGGTGCCGTCCGTCACCGCGTGAAAAAACTCCACGGCAATCCGGTTTTCATAGGCAATCACCCGGAAGGCGCATCTGCCAATCTCCCGGCGGCTCATCCGGGTAACCGGGTAACTGCTCTCCTCCCGAATTTTCGGGGCCTCGCTGAGCTGCTGCAGATAGTACCAGAACAGCCCCCGCCGCAGCCGGACGCACATAGAGGGGAACCGGCGCACCGTCACATCCAGGGCCGATTGAAGGACCTTCGTGTCCACGGGCTCGGAAAGGCTCACGGACAGGCGGAACACATTGCTCCAGCTCTGCCGCAGGGCCGCGGGGTAGATTTTCGCCGCGTTGTCCAGCCGCATCCACCGGAGCTTCCGCTCCGGGCTGAGGAAGCGGGTGAAAAAGGCGTTGATTTTTACCCAGTCCTCCCTGTCCTCCGCCAGCCCGTAGAGCACGTAGGCGTGCCACCGCTCCGGGCGGATGAACAGCTGGCATTTGCAGCCGGAGGCTTTGAGCTTGTCATACAGGTTCTGGGAGTCGCTGCACAGCAGCTCATCCCCGCCCGCAAACAGAAGCGTGGGCGGCATCCCACGGAGGTCCCCAAACAAAGGGGAGACCAGGGGATTTTCCGGTTCGTCTGTGTAGCATTTGGCATAAAAGGCCAGCTGCTCCCGGGAAAGGGACACATCCCGCTCCCGATTGGTCTCGTAGCTCTCCCCCGCCCCGGTCAAATCCGTCCAGGGGGAGATGGCCAGGATGCTCCCGGGAAACGGCAGCCCCTGCTCCCGCAGATACAGGCACAGGGCAAAGCACAGGCCGCCTCCGGCGCTCTCGCCGCACAGGCAGATTTTTGAGGGGCTGTAGCCCTTTGTCAGCAAATACCGGTAGGCCTCCGCCGCGTCCTCCACCGCCGCCGGGAAGGGGTTCTCCGGTGCCAGCCGGTAGGCCCCGCAGAACACCTTGGCCCCGCATTCATCCGCCAGCACCGATCCAAAGCCCAGGGCGTATTCCAGTCCGCCGCAGGTATAGCCGCCGCCGTGGAGGTAGAGAATCACCCCGTCCCTGCGCAGGTCCTCGGGTGAGACCCAGGCCCCCTGGAAATTCCGGAAATCATGGTGCTTGACCCGCACCCGCCGGTGCCGGGTGCCCCGCATCAGCTCTCCCACGGCGTTCTGCCCCTTCCGGGTGGTTCCCAGGGAGCAATTGGTCAGCATGGGCTTCATCCGCGCCAGCTGCTCCCGCATCATCTTGGCCGATAACTGCATTTTCTCTTCTCCCTTATCCGTTCGTTTCCCAAAGTATACCACTTTTTGGCGCTTCTTGCAAGAAAATTTCCCTCCGTCAGGTACAGTGTACCCAATCGGAGGGAAGAAACACCCCTTTGCGAAGCATCCCAGCCGCCGTTGCTTAGTCCCCGCAGCCGGACCGCTCCGGGCCGTTCGGGATTTCGTTCCAACGGCACATGTCACCCCTCGCAAAGCATCACGTTCTCGCTGCTTTGTGCCAACGCTTTCAGTTCCTCCGTAAAGCCGGACGCGCTGAACAGGACAAACCATGTTTTCCGTTTTTCCCGCTCCCAGGCTACAAACGCGCTCTTTGCTTCCAGCTCCCGGAGAACGCTTACGCCCACGGGCTCCGTCCAGTATTTGCACTCGCCCAAAATCAAATTCTTGCCGTCGGGGTCCAGGCCCGCAATATCGATTTCGTCCCTGGCATCCCACCAGCGCCCCAGCTTTGCAAAGTGAAAGGGCCAGGCATCTTCCGCATTCAATTCCCACATCCGTTCCCGGCACACATCCTCGTAGACAAAGGCAATGTGATTCTTCACAAGGCTTTTCCTGATCTTGTCCATCACGATGGCGCTGTGACCACTTTCGATAAAGCTCATATTGGGATATACAAAGGCGAACCAAAACCTGAGATAGTTGTCCTTGATTTTGTACAGGCCCTTCTTGCTCCTTTCCGGGTTCTCCTCCGTAATAGGCACTTCCCGTTCCAAAATATCCAGGTCAATGAGTGTTTTCAGGTATTTTGTCAGGCTGGTGGCCTTAACCTCCAGCAGCGCCGACATTGCGGACAGCTTGGTATTGCCCGCAGCAATGGCCCGGATGATGGAGAAATAGCTTCCCACCTCGCTGACCTCCTGCTGCAGCAGGAAGTAGGGCTCGTCGTACAGGTAGCCGGACCGATTGAGCACGCACCTGCCAATGGCGGTGTAAAGATCGCCGCGCTCTGAAAACAGCTCAATATATTTCGGAACTCCGCCGGTAATGGCATACATTTCTATCAGCTCTCTCCGGCTTTTGCCCGGGAAAAATTCGTGATAGTAGGCAAAGGGAATCTGTTTCAGTCGAATCTGCGCGGTCCGCCTGCCATAGAGAGGGCTTCCGTAGGCCAGGGTCTGGGATTCCATCATGGAGATCAAAGAGCCGCAGAGGATCACCATAACCGACTTGTCCTTTAGAATTTCCTCCCAAATCCGCTGGAAAATAGACGGAAACGCCGGATTTGCTTTTCCAAGATATTGGAATTCATCCAAAACTAAAACCGGTTTCCGGGGAAAGTCCGCATCCATGATGGCCTTGAACAGCACATCCCAGCTTTTGACCTCGGCACCGCGCAGCAGGTCGCTGCCTATAAAATCCGCGGTCTTTTCCCGAAAGGAATTCCGGTTCTGAGCTTCCGATTCCTCGCTGGCAAGGAAAAACAAGGCATTTTTATCCTTGATAAATTCCGAAATCAGGGTGGTTTTTCCAACTCTCCGCCGCCCATACAGAATGACCAGCGCGCTCCCGTCCCGCTCATACTCATGCTGCAATGTTTCCAGTTCTTCTTCCCGATCAACAAAATGGTGCATAGTAGCTGCCTCCTTCCTTGCTATTTATTATACTTTAAATTATTATAATTTCAAGTATAACTTCTTGTCGTGCTCTGTATTTTATTGCGGCAAAAAGCGGCAATCCGTCTCGTGCCCCCTTTTGGGGCCTGACGGCTTGCCGCTTTCCTTTGTCTGTTTTCGTTTCCCTCGCTGCCAGTCTTTTAATACCCGCAGCCGGACCGCTCCGGGCCGTTCATGGCGGAGGTGTAGCCGGTGCGGAAGGACATGGTAATTTCCGACAGCTCCCGGATTCCGTAAATATAATCGTCGTACATATCCGCCAGCCCGCCGCTGCATTCATCGCAGCCACCCAGCAGGCCCAGAGATTCCTCCACAATCTGACGGCGCTCCGCCTCTGTGGTATCCTGAATCAAATAGCTTTTCATTTTCTTTGCTCCCTCCGGAAATGTTTTTTCTATTTTACCCGAAACGGCGCAAAATGTCCAGGGGTGCGTAGAGGCCGATGTGGGCATCGGCCCCGGTGATGGACGATATAGGACTCGATTGCTGATTTTGCCCTTGGGGGCAAAATCAGAAGGTTGCAACCAGTTTTTGAACTGGTTGCTGCCATGTGCCACCGGCACATGGCATTGAAATGGGTTCGAGTCCTGTATCTGCTAATCGAGTAGGAGGGGCTGAATAGCCCCGACC
>USQL01000052.1 GCA_900556935.1 uncultured Eubacteriales bacterium
TGGCGTTGGCCTTGGAGCGCAGGGGCTTGGGGGTGATATCCGGCATCAGGGCCACAGCGGGGCTGCGGTAGGTGCCCATGGCGACGAGGAGCAGGCCCAGGGCACAGATAAACAGGGCCAGAGTCCGCCCGGCAGGGGCAGCGTGGTAGCTGTCGGCAAGCAGGGGTAGCAGCAGCATCAGGGCGATGGCCGCCAGGGTGCCGAAGAGAATGAAGGGCCTGCGGCGGCCCAGAGGGCTCTTGCACTTGTCGGACAGGCCTCCGAACAGGGGCAGCAGGAACAGGGCCAGCACATTGTCCGCTGCCATAATGGCACCGGAGATGGTTTCGTTCAGGTGAAAGGTGTTGGTCAGGATCAGGGGCACCAGGTTGTCGTACATCTGCCAGAAAGCACAGATGGACAGGAACGCGAAGCCCACCAGAACCGTTCGCTTGGTGTCGAGTTTCATAAATTGCCCTCCCGGAAGCATTGCTTCTTTGTGCTTTTATTATAATCCTCTTTGGGCCGCTTGTCCAGTACCGGCGAGCAAGTTGTTTCAGTAATTGAGTACTCTTTTTTATCAAGAGACCAAAGGGGGGGCAATGAGCTCCAGCCGGGCCCCGGGGATCCGTCCCGGTGGAGCAGGGAAAGCCGCCGTCTGAGGAGCGCTTATAGACCTTGCGGTCGAAGCGCTGACGGTAATATCCGTTGGCGGGAATCATGGCAGAAACGCCTTTGCGTTTTTTGCCCTTCTGTGGTATAGTTCTGGGGAAAGAAGGTGGGGTTGTGGAAAAGAAACTACCCCAGGAGGGGCTGAAACTGCTGGCCTGCGGCACCATGCTCCTGGACCACTGGGCGCTGCTGTTTGAGAAAAATTTATGGTTCCGGGCAGTGGGGCGGCTGGCGTTTCCCCTTTACTGCTTCCTGATTGCGGAGGGCATCGCCCACACCGGGAGCAGGAAAAAATATTTTCTGCGTTTGCTTTTCATGGCGGTGCTGTCGGAGCCCATTTATGATTTTGTGCTCTATCCCGGGGCCTCTGTGTGGCTGCACCAGAATGTCATATGGACGCTGCTGCTGGGCGCGCTGCTTCTGGACCGGATGGAAAAGACGGGGCATCCCGCGGGAAGGCTGTTGTGGCTCGCGGGCTTTGCCGTGGGGGCAGAGTTGCTGCGCGTCAGCTACGGCGGCTGGGGAATTTTGATGATTGCCCTGTTTGGCCTGACCAGGGGACGGGAGAAAGCACTGCTTGCTCAGAGTTTGGGGCTTGCGCTGGTGGGCCTTGCCATGTCGAGTATCCCAATTGAAATTGATGGGGCCGAAGTACCGATTCAGCTGTTCGGGGTGTGCGCCATGGTTCCCATCGCCCTGTATTCCGGGGAAAAGGCAACCAAAAGCCGGGCTCTTTCCTGGGGGTTTTACCTGTTCTATCCGGTGCATTTGCTGCTGCTGGGTATCCTTCAATGAAACGACAACAGGGACGGCGAAAGTGCCGTCCCTGTGTGTTTAGACGTTAAACAGGAAGTTGACGATGTCGCCGTCCTTCATGACATAGTCCTTGCCCTCGCTGCGGACCAGGCCCTTTGCCTTGGCGGCGGCCATGGTGCCGCAGGCCTTCATGTCCTCAAAGGCGATGACCTCAGCCCGGATGAAGCCCCGCTCAAAGTCGGTGTGGATTTTGCCGGCGGCCTGGGGGGCCTTGGTACCCTTCTTGATGGTCCAGGCCCGGCACTCGTCGGAGCCTGCGGTCAGGAAGGAGATGAGGCCCAGCAGGGTGTAGCTGCTGCGGATCAGCCGGTCCAGACCGGATTCCTTGACACCCAGCTCCTCCATGAACATGGCCTTTTCCTCCGGGTCATCCAGCTCGGCGATGTCGGCCTCCAGCTTGGCGCAGATGGGAATCAGCTGACTGCCCTCCTCCTCGGCAAGCTTCTTGACGGCCATATAGTGGCGGCTGCTCTCCGGGTTGTTTACCTCGTTTTCCGCCAGGTTGGCGACATAGATGGTCTTTTTCAGGGTCAGCAGGTCAGAGGTGGCAATCAGGGCCATGTCCTCCTCGCTGCATTCAAAGGTCCGGGCCAGCTTCCCCTGGTTCAAGTGGGCCAGCAGTTCTGTAAATAGCTCGGCCTCCTTCAGGAAGCGCTTGTCGCCGCCCTTGGCCGCCTTCTGGCATTTGTCAATCCGGCGCTCCACCATTTCGATGTCCGCCATCACAAGCTCCAGGTTGATGATGTCAATATCCCGCAGGGGGTCGGTAGAGCCCTCTACGTGGGTCACGTTGGCATCCTCAAAGCACCGGACCACATGGACAATGGCATCGGTGGTGCGGATATTGCTCAAAAACTTGTTGCCCAGGCCCTCGCCCTTGGAAGCGCCCTTTACAAGCCCGGCGATATCCACAAACTCAATCACAGCAGGGGTGACCTTCTTGGGCTGATGGAGCTCGGCAAGCCAGCTCAGCCGCTCATCCGGCACAGAAACCACACCCACATTGGGGTCAATGGTGCAGAAAGCGTAGTTGTCGGCAGGAACACCGGCATTGGTGATGGCGTTAAACAGGGTGGATTTGCCCACATTGGGCAGTCCCACGATACCTAATTTCATATTGTCTCATTCTCCTTTAAATTCCTTTGATTTCTCTAGGCTGTTTGTGCTCAGCTATTTTGGCTGTTACACCATTTTACACTATTTGCCTGAGCAAAGGACATATCATTACATAATAATTATAACAGATACCGTTCTTTTCCACAAGGGTTATTTTTGGTTTGCGTGAAAAGAATTACCTAAAACAATACACACGTTTCACCTTGATATTGTACGTCTTCCTGTATATAATTGTACTAATGAAGTTTGGAGAAAGGATGTATGAAGATGGAATATATGTCCTGTCCCGAAGCGGGGAGAAATTGTAACATGGGTAAGGTGCTATTAGTAGAAGATAATATAAGTGCAGTAAAGAAAATTGTGCGGTATATTAGCAATATATCTGCCGATCTGGAGATACATTCTGTTTCCGAGGCCAGAGAAGCCCTGCAATACGCAAAAGCGAACGATGTTTCCCTGTTTATCCTTGATATTCAGTTAGAGGACTATAAAGGAACCAGTTTAGCAAAGCAGCTCCGCGAATTGCCGGAATATAAATATACGCCGATTATTTTTGAAACGGCATTGGCGGGAGAAGAACTTTCAGCCTATCGAGAAGTGAAGTGTTACAGTTTTCTTGTAAAGCCATTTGGAGAAGAAGAATTTGTAACGGCATTTCGTGACGCGCTGGGATTGTCGAAACAGATGAACCAACAAGCAAAAACCGTCCAGATTGAGCAAAAGCAATTTATCTTAGAATATGTTACACAGGATATTGCCTATATCGAAGCCTTTGGGAAAAAACTTGTGATCCATACCAGCAGCCGCCTGTCCGGCATGAAAGAAGATACGATTTCCGGGTACACTTTGTCTGGTTTATTGGCGTTGCTTGATGATCCAGCATTTGTTCAGTGCCATAAGAGTTATGTCGTGAACAAATCCCATATCGAAAAAATTGACAAATCCGGACGGAAGATTTTTCTGAAAGGATTTGCGGATACAATCCCCATCGGAAATAAATATCAGGCCGAATTATGGGGGTAAGCATGAACTTACTGATGAATCTGATACAGTTAGGATTGGATGTGGGAATACTGGCACTCTGCTGCGAAGTTGTTTTCCGGAAAAGGACAGAAAAAAAGGCAAAGGATTTTTTCATTTTTCCGATTCTTCTTGTGCTTTGTGTTGCGCTGAGACTGGATTTCTCTATTGGTACCAATATGACGGCATCTTTCCGCAGTGAAGGTTTTGAAATACTACCGGCAGACAACATTGCCGGATTGCTGTTTTTGATTTTTGCAGTGTTGTTGTTGAACAGTATTTTCTTCGGCTCCAATTCCAGCGGTACGGTTTTCTGCGGCACAATGGCGGCTTTCTCCGTTTTCCTGTTTGTCAAATGTCTGTGCGCGGTTCTTTTTGCTATCTGCGGAGCCGCGGATATTTTACTCCTGTTGGGCAGCCGTATAGCGGCATTGTGCCTTATAGTCGTGCTGGAGTTCACGCCGCTTTTCAGATTGATCCATCAGCTCGTCCAAAGAAGTGATTTTACAGTTTTGATTGTATCTGCCAATATCGCTGTGCTTCTCATGGCAGTGCTTTCGATCCTCTCGTTTGATGTGGATAGGCTTCTTGCCAACCTATGGGGAGTTATGATACTGATCCTTGCGGTCCTGCTGCTGGACAGTATATTGCTGTTCCTGCATCAGCGCCGAACGCAGGAGCAAAAGCGCATCCATATGATAGAGCAGTATGTGCCTGTTGTAGAAGAATTGATCTCACAGGTCAGGGCAAGGCAGCATGAATTTAATAACCGGATGATGGCGATTGAGGCTGCCGTTGCCTCTGCTGATACTTTAGAAGAAGCCCGGAAAGAAGTGACGGCTCTCACAGGAAGTATTGGAATCAGCTTGAATGACAGGGAACTGCTCTCATGCGACAGTAAAATGATTGCCGGGATGCTGTTTGGAAAAATAAAGCAGGCAGAAGCGGCAAATTGTCACATAGAATTATCTTTACACGGTCTTTTCAAAAAAACGGTCACCCCGGAAACAGAATGGATCGAGGTCATTGGAATTTTATTGGATAATGCAATCGAGGCTTCACCGAAAGGAAGTACTATTTTTTTATCCAGCAAGAAACAGGGGGATTTTCTGGAGTTGACAGTTTCCAATCCGGCTCTGCCGCTGTCAAATACTGAATTTATGGCCTTGTTTGGAAAAGGCATAACAACAAAGACGAATCGGGACGGGCACGGCTTTGGTCTGTATAATATCCTGCGCATGACGGAACGGTATCATGGAAAAATTCTGACCCGCAACGAATCCATTTTGAATGAAAATTATGTTGTCTTTGGCGTATGCATGCCATAAAAAGGGTATGAACGAGGGTTTTAAGGGAACGAAATTTATTTTGTTCCCTTAAAATCCGCTCTTGTTTCTGGCCTGTTGAATCGTTTGAGAGCATTTGATATACTGGAAAAAACAAAGAAAGGAATGAATGAAATATGGTAGAACTTGTGAAAAATGAGTGGAAAAAAGTTTTTCTGCCGGTGCTATTGACAACGGTTCTTCTGGCGATCGCCATGAGTGTGCTGTCCTGCACAATTTACCAAAACTATGTACTGCACTACGATTTAGAGGCATGGGAAGTTGGAACAGAACTGTTTTCTCTGTTTTATCCGCTGTTTGTTGTGGTGCCGCTATGCTGGAATTTGTATTATGAGCGCAAAAATAACTTCCTGCTCTATGTCATGCCGCGGGTGAAAATGAAGAAGTACCTGACTGCCAAATGGATTGCGTATGCGCTGGGAACCCTTTGTATCATCGTGATCCCTTATATACTATCGGCGGTGTTTGCCCTCTATGTGAAACCGCCAGTGGTTCCTTTCGTTAAGAATCCGTTTCGCCATGTATTTGAAAACGCGTTTATAAAGACCCCGCTGTTCTATGCAGTTGCCCTGTCCCTTTGGAGAGGCATCGTCAGCCTTTTTGTAATGACCTTCGGGTTTGTCCTCGCTTTATACCGCAAGAACATTTTTGTGATCCTTACCGGGCCGTTTGTGTATTCCATTTTAGAAAATTTTGTCCTGGCGATTCTCCGCTTGGAGAGACTGCGGCTGGTCGTCGCTTTTGATCCCGCAACAGTCGATCCAAAGGTGGTATCGATTTCCTCTTTCCTCTTTGGCCCAATCGTCTTAAGCATTGTGATTGGCCTGACAGCGTTTCTCCTTTCTAAGAAAAATGCTGTTGTAACCATTTAGGAGTTCATTATGATTGCGCTTATCCGGAAAAATCTTCGTTTGTGGGGATGCGGAAAGTTGCTTGCTTTATTTGCCGGATGTATGCTTTTTTCCATCAGCGGGAGGTTAAACGGAGGGATTGCATACGAGCGGCACATCTTGTCGGCGGTATCAGACCATTACTATCTGACCTATTTTGTGCTTCCGATTGTACTGTTAAGCTGTTATTCCTTTATCGATGACGACGGCGAGTCAATCCTCTTACGGTTTCAAAGTTACCATTCTTATTTTCTGAAAAAATGGATTGGGGTTGGTTTGATTGCAGTCATTCTGACAGCTGTTCAAACTGGGGCAATTCTTCTGTCCGGTATCGGATTACCTTTCGGCAACGCCTGGAATGTTGTTGGAGGAGCAGCAGAAACAGAACTATTTCCCATATTGCAGCAGGTTTTCTCGAACCCTTTACAGGCGTTTGTGGGATTTACGCTCTATCAGTTTGTTGGGTGCTGGCTGATATTTGGAATCTGCATGTGGATTGGACACTTTGCCGGGAGAAAATGGACTGTCCGAATCATTATGGCTCTTTATATCGTTTCGGCTGTGTGGATAAAGCTTCCCGCGATTCAAAACCTTCCACTGACAGGTTTTAATCATTTGCTGATTTTACACCACAATTTTGGAGGGCCGACTCGTCCGTGGATTACAGGATTCACGCTGCTGCTATTTGTACTGACAATTCTGTTTTCTGTGCGGTTCGCGTGGCGGGGGCATTTGCCACAACTTCGCCTGAAATGTCACGGGATTGCCGCGTACTATTCCTATGAACTGATGACGAAGCGCAATATTCTGATCCTTCTCGCCGTTGTGGTTAGAACTACGCTTTATAAAGGGCTGGGATATGCAGAATCCGACGCAGAATGGATATATTCGCTGTTTGCGGGACACGGAACAGGATATTTTCAGGTGTTCCCGTTTCTGGAAATGCTGATTACCGGCGGTGTACCGCTATACCTGCTGGCGGCTTTTGTGGAACATACGGTTAATGGACAATCTATTTTTATTTCTGTGCGTGCAAAAAGCCGTAGGCATCTCGTGAAGGGGATCCTATCGGTCAGTACAAAATTTCTCATAATATATGCGTTTTTTTGGCTTATGGCTGGCCTTGTGGGGGTAGTTCTATTCAGAACCGGATCAACAATCACTTCATTTCGGCTTCTAAGCTATGCGGTTTTGATGAAGTACCTCGATATACTTGCACAATATCTGATTATGTTCAGCATTTATATTGCAACAAGGCAGGTAACAATCGGTTTTCTTGTGTTAGTGGTGGGGAATCTGCTCTGTATCCTTCCGGGAAACTGGATAACTTATCTGCCCCTTGGCCTTTCCAGCCTGACAAGAATTTCCATTGTGGAACCGGAGACTGGAATTTCTGCCGTATCCGCCTTAGGGATAGAGGCTGCCATTTCAACGCTGTTGATTGCGGGAATCCTTATGTGTGGCTACAAGAAAATATTGAATTAGGAGGACAGAATATGAGTTCCTATATTGAAGTCAAAAATGTATCAAAAAGTTTTGGAGGCAGGGCAATTCTTCAAGATATTTCCCTGTCCATAGAACAGGGAACAACTGTTGGTTTGGTTGGCGCGAACGGCAGCGGAAAGTCGGTGCTGTTCAAGATTTTATGCGGTTTCGAGAAGCCTGATCGGGGCAGTGTTTATGTGCGCGGAAACCAGCTTGGCAAAAATGGCCGCGACTTCCCCGAAAGTTTGGGAGTATTTATCAATTCCCCCGGTTTTATTGGTATTTACAATGGCTTTCAAAATCTGAAATTCCTTGCGGACATTCAAGGGAAAATTGGAGAAAAAGAAATCCGACAGGCCATGAGCAAAGTGGGGCTTGACCCTGATAATAAAACGAAAGTAGACGATTATTCTCTTGGCATGAAGCAGAAGCTGGGGATTGCACAGGCGATTATGGAGGGGCAGGATATTCTGATTTTGGATGAGCCTTTTAACGCACTGGACTACAAAACCTATGAGGATGTAAAAACCATCATCCGTATGCTGAAAGCGGAAGGCAAGACCATTTTCCTGACTTCACACCATTTCAAAGACATTGAACAACTATGCGATCAGGTGTACTCGATTGAAGATTGCAGACTAATTCCGATTACGGAGAAAATTGCTGCCCTCTATAGAGAGATGGAATAACCCGTTAAGAGCAATCTCCTTGAAATTCCTTCGGCTTTTCCAGGCGTTTTCCGTTTGGCGTTCCGGCGGATACGCCATTTTTACATCATTCGCCTGAGTAAAGGACATACCATTGCATAATAATTATAACATATTTACTCCAATTGCATCAAGTATAACAAGCCAAACGGAAAAATTCACAGCGTCGTGGAGTATCTGGGGGAGAAGGACGGTGTGGTCACCTACCGGTGGACCATCTCCGATAGCGGCATCGGCATGAGCCCTGCGTATTTACAGCAGATTTTTGCCCCCTTTCGCCAGGAGAAAAACGATGCCCGCTCTCCGGAGAAAAGCGTTCTGCAAGACGGGAAACCCGCATACCATGGAAACAAACCATGGCAGGGTCACTCCTGCCGAAGGAGGAGGCTGGCTATGGAAACAATTTATGGGGATATCGCCGCCAGAACCGGCGGCAATATCTATATCGGCGTGGTGGGGCCGGTGCGGACCGGAAAATCCACGCTGGTGAAGCGGATTATGGAGGTGCTGGTGCTTCCCGCCATGGAGGATCCCTTCCGGGCAGAGCGGGCACGGGATGAGCTCCCCCAATGCGGTTCCGGAAAGACCATTATGACGGCGGAGCCCAAGTTCGTCCCGGAGGAGGCGGTGGAGGTCTCCCCGGACGGCACCGCAAGACTCAGCATCCGCATGATTGATTCCGTGGGCTATATGGTCCCCGGGGCCATGGGCGCGGAGGAGGACGGTGCCCCCAGAATGGTCACAACCCCCTGGTTCGACCGGGAAATCCCCATGACCCAGGCGGCGGAGCTGGGCACCCAGAAGGTGATGGAGGGCCACGCCACCATCGGCCTGGTGGTGACCACCGACGGCACGGTGACGGATCTCCCGAGGCAGGACTATGTCGCCGCGGAAAAACGGGCCATTACCGATATGCGGGCCACGGGAAAGCCATTCCTGGTGGTCATCAACAGCAGGGAGCCGGAGGGCCCGGCGGCCCGGGAGGTCCGGGAGAGCCTTGACAAGGCCTTTGGCATTCAAAGCGTGGTGTTAGACTGCCAGGCGGCGGACGAAAGCGCCATCCGCAGGCTGTTCGGGGCGATGCTGATGAACTTTCCCATGACCGCCATGCAGGTGTGGCTCCCCCGGTGGATGGATGCCCTGGAGCCGGACCATCCCGTCAAGGCGGCGCTTTACAAGGGCCTGCTGGAGCTGGCGGAGGGCATCGGCACCCTGGGCCAGGCGGAGGAGGCGGTTTCGTCGCTTCTGGACCTGCCACAGGTGAAAAGCGCGGGGATTAAATCCCTGGATTTGGCCACCGGCCGGGTAAATGTCTCTGTGGATTTCCCGGAGAGCCTGTTCTATCAGGTGCTCAGCGACAGGTCCGGGCTGCCGGTGGAAAGTGACGGGCAGCTTCTGGGGCTGCTGACGGAGCTTGGGAAGGTCAAGCGGGAGTATGACCGGCTGCAGGATGCCATTTTGTCGGTAAGGGCCACGGGCTACGGGGTGGTAAAGCCCGCGCCGGAGGAGATGAAGCTGGAAAAGCCGGAAATCCTCAAAAAGGGCGGCACCTATGGGGTCAAGCTTCGGGCCACGGCTCCGTCGATTCATCTCATGCGGGTGGATATCGATACGGAAATCAGCCCCATGGTGGGGGATGAGAAGCAATCCCGGGAGCTCATCGAATTTTTGCAGGGGGAGGCCCCGGAGAAGCTGTGGCAAAGCAATATCTTCGGAAAATCCGTCTATGAGATGATTCAGGAGGGGCTAAACGCAAAGCTTGTTCGGCTTCCGGAGGATGTCCGGGAAAAATACCGGGGGACTCTGGTCCGACTGGTCAACGAGGGGGCCGCGGGTCTGGTGTGTATCATCCTGTAGGGCATTGACTTTTTCCCGGGGCGGGAGTAAAATAAATACAAAATAGAAAAAGGAGGCTTTCGCCGTTATGGAAAAGGAGACCATCCATTATCTTTGGAAGGACCGCAAGCGCTTTTTGGGCATGCCGCTGTCCTTTACCCGGTATATGCTCTCGGAGGACCGGCTGTTCCTTTCAAAAGGGTTTTTGAATGTGAAGGACGATGAAATCCTCCTGTACCGTGTCCGGGATATTGCCACCAGCCGGAGTCTGCTGCAGCGGATTTTCGGGGTCGGCACCGTGACGGTTTTGTCCTCGGACAAAACCTGCCCAACCCTGGTTATGAAGAATATCCGCAATTCCATCGCCGTTAAAGAAACCCTCCACAAGCGCGTGGAGGAGATGAAGCTCCGCCGCCAGGTCCGGGTCAGCGAGCTGACCAACATGGAGCAGGAGGAGCACCACTGCTGCTGCGGGGAAGAAGAGGAAAAGGACTTGCTTTGACAAAACAAGAGGAAGGCTGCTTGCGCGGCCTTCTTTCTTTAGGCTCCGTAAGGAAAAATTCTTGTTTGACGGCGTATCGGTTCTTTACCTTGGGGAGAAAATGTGATAGAATATCATCTCCGCGGCAGGCCCTTTGGGCCCTGCGGCTATGAATGCACCCTCGGAGGTTCCTCAAATGCGAATACCTGATTTGAGAAAGAAAAAATGGAATTTTACGGCGCTGTCCTTTGTCTTCCCCTTTGTGGGGATGCTGCTGGTGATGCTGATCAGCGGCTATAAGCCCTTCGGAAAATACTCCATGCTGTATTCGGATATGTACCACCAGTACTATCCCTTCTTCGTGGCCTTCCGAAGCTCGCTGCGGCAGGGGCAGTCGCTGCTGTATAACTGGAGCATCGGCATGGGCCTGGACTACTTAGGACTTATCTCCTACTACCTGGGAAGCCCACTGAATCTTCTCAGCGTGCTGGTGCCGGAAAAGTGGCTGCTGAGCTATTTTTCCTTGATGATGCCTGTGAAGCTGGGGCTTGCGGGGCTGTTTTTCTCCCTGTTTTTGCAGAAGCTCTATGGGAAAAAGGACTTTTCCCTGGTGGGCTTCAGCGCGTTCTATGCCCTGTGCGCCTGGGCGCTGGGATTCCAGTGGAACATTATGTGGCTGGATACCTTCGCCCTGCTTCCGCTGGTGGTGCTGGGGGAGATTTCCCTGTTACGGGAGAAGCGCTTCTTTCTGTATACCGTGAGCCTGTTTCTGGCTGTGTTTATCAACTATTATGTGGGCTTTTTTGTGTGTATTTTCGTGGCGCTGGTGTTTTTCTGCTACGAAATCTGCCGGTTTCCCGGCTGGAAGCGGGCGGGGCTGGACCTTTTACGCATCGCCTTTTACTCCCTGCTTGCCATCGGCATGACGGCCATTCTGGAGCTCCCCACCCTGGCGGCGCTGCAGACCACCCAGTCCAGTGTCAACGCCTTTCCCAAGGGCTTCCGGCTGAACATCGCTACGGAGAATACCCTCAAGGGCCTTTTGGATGCCATGCGCCAGGTGGCGGGCAACATGGGCGGTGCCCTGGAGCCCAACTTCAAAGAGGGGCTTCCCAATCTCTACTGCGGCGTTTTTGCCATGGAGTTGGCGTTCCTGTTCCTGATGGCAAAGGAGGTAAAGCTGCGGGATAAAATTTGCAGCGTCGCTCTGCTGCTGTTCTTTATGCTCAGCTTCATCATCCGGCAGCTGGACTATATCTGGCATGGCTTCCATTTCCCCAATATGATTCCCTACCGGTTCAGCTTCCTGTTCAGCTTTGTGCTCCTGTATATGGCCTACCGGGGCTGGCTTCTCCGGCGGCGGTTCACCCCATGGCACATTCTGGCGGCGGCGCTGTTCACTGGGGCCCTGCTGTGCTGCTCCAATGATGCCCTGTCTACCCAGAGCGTGGAGCTTTTTGGGGTGACCTTGGAGTTCCATGTATATCTTATCTATAATTTTGGCTTCTTGCTGGCCTTTACCGGGGCGCTGCTCTATGGCAAGCGGAAGGTGAAGCTTCCGGAGGAGCCGGAAGAAAAGGATATGAGCAGGGCGCGGTATCTCCAGAGCTGCTTCCGGGTTCATTCCAGGCTGGCGGTGCTGGTGCTGATGATTCTGGAAATGGCCTGTAACCTGCTGTCCTTCGGTCTGTACTTCCCGGGCACCGGGGTTTCCAACTACCCCAAGGGCACCGAGGCGGCGGCCTCCATGTTCCGCTACCTGAAAGAGCGGGAAAAGGAGCCCTTCTACAGGACGGAGGTCACCCACGCCCAGACCCTCAACGACGATGCCCTCAACGGCTACAATGGCATTTCCGCCTTTACAAGCTCCGCCAATGTCAAGGTGACGGAGTTTATGAAGGCCCTTGGCTATGGAGCCAAGAACACCTACAATCGCTACTGCTACGAGGAAAGCTCGCCGGTGGCCAATCTCCTGCTGGACCTCAAATACCTGATGGACCGGGATGGGCGGGATCTGTCGGGCTCCATGTATGAGCAGGTACACCACTACGAAAAGGTGTATCTCATGGAAAACAAGGCCTATCTTCCGCTGGGCTTTTTGGCGGAGCCGGATTTGGCCCAGGTGGATTTTTCCGCCAACGAGCCCTTCGGACTGCAAAACGGCATTTTCTCCGCTATGACAGGGCTTTCCCAGAATGTCTGGACCATGATTTCCGGAAATAAGGTGGTTACCCTGGGCAATGGCACGGAGGTCACCGGCAGCGGAAGCCGGGTGAGCTATACCAAGTGTGAGGAGGGGGCCTATGTATCCTATTTCTTCACCCCCGGGACCGACGGCTTTGTATGCGTCTACCTGGACCTTCCCAAGCGGAATGACTTTGTGGTGGCGGTGAACGGAGTGGAATACTACCGGGATACCATCAGCCTGCCCCAGATGGTGGCAGTGGGGGATGTGACGGAAACGGACAGCGTGGAGGTCCGGGTGCTGTGCGACAAGGATGAATCCGGCACCATGACCGTCACCGCCGCCCAACTGGACAACAACCTGTTCTACGAGGGCTATGACATCTTGAACGCCTCTACCCTGGACCTTACCTCCTTCCGCCAGACCAGGGTGGAGGGCACCATCACCTGCAACCGGGATGGGCTATTGTACACCTCCGTTCCCCAGAACGGCAACTGGCACCTGTATGTTGACGGCCGGGAGGCGGAAATTACCCTGGTAGGGGACTGTATGATTTCCACGAACCTGACGGAGGGAACCCACACCGTCCAGCTGCGCTATCAGAACAAGGCCTTTGCCCTGGGCTGGAAGGTAAGCCTTTTGTGCGCCGCCGTATTTGGCGTGTGCGCCTGCCTTGCCTACAAGCCGGAGCTGGAAAAGCGGAGAAACAAAGACAAGAAGTAAAAAAATGGAGCTGTTAGAAAACAACCTGTCATTGCGAACCAGTGACATACTTTTCTAACAGCTCCAAAGCTTTATGCATTGGGATTGTCGGCCTTGGCCTTTTTCCGCTTCCGGATGCCCCGGCGGATGAGGGCGATGACGGCCCACAGAACCAGGCCGAAGACCACCAGGTAGGGAAGGTCGATAATCACGAGGCTTACAAAATCCAGAATCCCGTTCCATACGCCCCGGATGCTGTCTACAAATCCATCCCGGATTTTTTGCAGCCGGGTCTTTTCGGCAACCGGCGTGTATTCCGTGACCTCGGTAAGGTCCAGGTTCACCGTGGCGTAGTCCACCTGGTTTTCCAGGACTTTAAGCCGGGAGGTGTACTGCTCCAGCTCCCCACGGACATCGGTCAGCCGAGACTCGATTTCCAGGAGGTCGGACATGGTTGCGGCCTCGTCCATCAGCTCCAGAAGCCGGGCCTGCTCGGTTTTCAGGGCGGTGATGCGGCTTTCGGTGTCCACATATTGCAGCGTCACGTCCTGAGTGGAACGGGAAGAGGAGACCACGTTTCCGGCGTTTTCCACAGCGGCTGTGAATTCCTCCAGCTTTTCCGCGGGGATGCGGACCGTCAGACTGGCGCTGCGGTAGCGGCGGCCGGAGTAGAGGCTGCCGTTATACTGGCTCTGGTCCTCGATATAGCCGCCGAGGGCTCCCGCCTTTTCCGTTACCGCGGACAGAGCGGCATCCAGGTCCTCGGCCTCCGCCTGAATGTCCATGGTGATGATGAACTTCTGCCCCTGGGGAAGGGTCTGGCTGTCCCCAAAATCGGTTTCAAAGCTGCTGCCCTCGAAAAGTAGGTCGTTGGCGGCGGCGGTTTCGGAAATGGCGTACGAACCGGTGGACGCGCTTTTGCTTCCGCAGCCTGTGAGCAGCAGGGCAGCGGACAAAAGCAGAACAAATAGCTTTTTCATGGTTTTCCTCCTTTTTGCGGTTTGTTTTCTTCTCCGTATCCAGCATATCATGACCTTGCAAAATTTGCAAGAACGCCATGGCAGTTTTTAAGAAATCTTAATGAATCCCGGCTTTGTATGATTTCACGGAAATGGGCTTGCAAAGAGCGGCGTTTTTCGGTATAATGGAGCCGAGAGACGATAGGGAGGAAGAACCCAATGGCAAAGCTTTATTTCAAATACGGAGCAATGGGCTCCAGCAAGACGGCTCAGGCGCTGATTACAAAGTATAACTACGAGGAAAACGATCTGCGGGTCTGGCTTTTAAAGCCCAGCGCCGATTTGCGGGACGGGGTGCACATGCTCTCCAGCCGCATCGGCCTCAGCGCGAAGGCCGACGTGCTGCCTCCGGAAAAAGATGCCTACCGCTGGTTCCAGGAGGAGCATCTGGGCTCCTGCGATGTGATCATCGTAGACGAGTGCCAGTTCCTGACGGTGGAGCAGATTGACCAGCTCCGGGGCATTGTGGACGACTACAACGTGCCTGTGATGTGCTTTGGCCTGCGGACCGATTTCCAGACCCATCTGTTTCCCGGCTCTCTGCGGCTTATGGAGGTGGCGGATACCATTCAGGAGATCAAAACCATCTGCGACTGCGGGGCCAAGGCCACTGTCAACGCCAGAATCGACAGCCAGGGCCATATCGTAACCCAGGGCGCTCAGGTGTTCCTCGGCGGCAACGATGCCTATATCGCCATGTGCCACAAGTGCTATATCCGTGGCATCAAGGAACATAAGGTCATCCGCCTCCACGGACACCAGTAATATTATTTTCTTTTTAAAGGAGTACATTCCCATGGAACTTTCTGAAATTCTCGCCAAGTGCGACCATACCCTGCTTTCCCAGACCGCGACCTGGGCAGACATCAAGGGCATCTGCGATGATGGCATGAAGTACCACACCGCTTCCGTCTGCATCCCCGCCTGCTATGTAAAGCAGGCCAAGGAATATGTAGGGGAGAAGCTCGCCATCTGCACCGTCATCGGCTTCCCCAACGGCTACGCCACCACCGCTTCCAAGTGCTTCATGGCCTCCGACGCTGTGGACAACGGCGCGGACGAGGTGGATATGGTTATCAATATCGGCTGGGCTAAGGCGGGGCTGTTTGATGCCGTGCGGGACGAAATCGCCGCCGTGAAAAAGGCCTGCAAGGGCAAGCTCCTGAAGGTGATTATCGAAACCTGTCTGCTGACCGACGACGAAAAGATTGCCCTGTGCAAGGCTGTTTCCGACTCCGGCGCGGACTATATCAAGACCTCCACCGGCTTCTCCACCGCGGGAGCTACCTTCCACGATGTGGAGCTGTTTGCCAAGCACGTTGCCCCCCATGTGAAGATTAAGGCCGCCGGCGGCATCTCGTCCCTGGCCGATGCCGAGGAGTTCATCCGCCTGGGCGCTTCCCGGCTGGGCACCTCCCGGATTGTTAAGCTCGCCAAGGCCATGGAGAAAAACGAATCTGCCCCCAATGACGGAAGCTACTAAGCGCCTGCGCCGTATGGGAAATGTTTGAAAATCCGGGGGATTGGAGCTGTTAGAAAAGCATGTCGCTGCGAACCAGTGACCGTCGTCACTGGTGTGGCAG
>USQL01000053.1 GCA_900556935.1 uncultured Eubacteriales bacterium
CCGTTAAGCTTGCCGCAAAGGGCTATGGGGTGACCATTTTTGAATGGCAGGATAAAATCGGCGGCATTCTGCAATACGGTATTCCGGAATTCCGTCTACCCAAAAGCCTGCTGGAGCGGTACCGGAAGCAGCTGGAGGCCATGCGCCATGACCATTTCTAATGCGAGCGATCCCGTTGGCCTCTACTACGGGTTCGGATTTTTTGTCCGGTGCGGTGAGGCAAAGCGTGGGTTGATGCAAATACCTCTTGACAAATAATACTATGTAATGTATAGTACTACTCGAAAGGAGGTATTCCATGGACATTCAGTTAAAGCGGGGGCTGCTGGACGTGTGTGTGTTGGCGGCGATTCAGTATGAAGATGGCTATGGCTACCAGATTATCAAGGATATTCACCCCTATGTGGAGATTTCGGAGTCCACGCTCTATCCTATATTGCGGCGGATGGAAAATGCGGGGCTTCTGACGGTGCGGACCGCGGAGCACAACGGGCGGCTGCGGAAGTATTATCACATCACCCAGGCGGGGCTGGACCGGCTGGAGGCGTTTCGGCAGGAATGGCAGGAAATAATGGCAATTTACAATTTTGTGGTACGGGAGGAAACAGGCCATGAATGAGGGATTGTATCGGAATTATGATTTGTGGCTGCGGCTTTCCATGGAAACCGCGCTGCGGCAGCCTTGGCAGGAGGAGGCCATTCGGGAGCCTCAGCAGCCGAAGAAGAAAAAGAGAACGCTTAGGAGGAACGGAAGATGACCAAGCAGGAGTTTTTGGACAAGCTGGAAGCGGGGCTTGCGGGCACCAATGAGGAAGAACAGGTCCTGGAATTTTACCGGGAGATGATTGCCGACCGGGTGGAGGACGGCATGTCCGAGGAGGAGGCTGTGGCCCAGGTGGGGACCGTGGAGGAGATTCTGGCAAGCTGTGTCCAGAGCGTTACGGTGGTGCACCGGCAGAACACGGAGCAAACCGGTGAAATCCGCCGGGTGGTGATTCGGGAGCGGGAATTTGACATTCAGATTCTCCCCACGGAGGAGCCCCGTTATCGCCTGGAGGGGCAGGACCGGTATCACGAGGTGAGTCTGGAAAACGGCACCCTGCGGATTCTTCGGAACAAGGAGCCCCTGCCCCGGCGGCTGTTCTCCAGCCAATCGGGGGAGATGACCCTGTATCTGCCCCGGGGGTGCTATGAAAGCCTGGACATCACCACCGCCAGCGGCAATATGGAAATTCAGCAGGACTTTGCCTCCGTCCGGGTTTCCGGTGCCAGCAGTGATATTACCCTCTCCGGCACCTTCGGCGGCAGGGTGGACATCCAGACCGCCAGCGGCGATGTGGAGCTAAACGGCGTTTTCGGGGACACCCTGCAGGTGCAGACCGCCAGCGGCGACGTAGCCCTCCATAATATCCTGGCGGACACTCTGGAAATCCACTGCGCCAGCGGCGATTTGGATTTGAACCGGGTCTGTGGGCAGACCCTGGTGCTGGAGAGCAAGAGCGGAGACATGGACCTGGTGGACACCCTGTCCAAAGGTGGCTTCCGCTGCAAGACGGTCAGCGGCGATATGGAGCTGCGGCGGGTGGACGGGCCGGATATGGACCTGGAAACCGTCAGCGGCGATATTTCCGGCTTCTTGCTCCACGGCAAGCATTTCACCACCCGCACGGTTTCCGGCGACTTCGCCCTGTGCGGTGGCACTCCCGAGGGGACTTGCCGGATTGTGACGGTCTCCGGGGATGTGCGGCTGGGGCTTGCGGAAGAACAGTAAAGACGGGGCAAAGGCCCGATTGTAAAGTTCTCACCGGAAATTTTACACAATCTTTACTCTAAAACGATATCCTCCTTTACTTGGGCAGACTATAGTAAAAACGTAAAAAGAGTGTATCAAGGAGGAAAAAGAAAAATGAAGATTGATTTTAATGCCAAGAAGGGCTTTATCTGTGATATGGACGGTGTGCTGTATCACGGCAACCGGATTCTGCCGGGGGCCGCAGAGTTTGTGCGGTGGCTCCAGGAGAATCAGAAGGAATATCTGTTTCTGACCAACAACAGCGGCATGACCCCCAAGGAGCTGCAGCAGAAGCTGGCACGGATGGGGCTGGACGTGCCGGAGGAGCATTTTTATACCAGCGCCCTGGCCACAGCCGCCTTTTTGAAGGCCCAGGCCCCGGGCTGCTCGGCCTTTGTGATTGGGGAAGCGGGGCTTCTCAACGCCCTGTATGACGCGGGCATCACCATGAACGATGTCAACCCCGAGTATGTGGTTATCGGCGAGGGCCGGACCTACTCGCTGGACACCCTGACCCGGGCTGTCAACCTGGTGCTGGGGGGTGCCAAGCTCATCGGAGCCAATTCCGATGTGTCCGGCAACATTGAAAAGGGCATCGCCCCCGCCTGCCGGGCGCTCATCGCCCCGGTGGAAATGGCCACGGGGAAGCAGGCCTATTTCTGCGGTAAGCCCAATCCCCTGATGATGCGCACCGGCCTGCGGCTGCTGGGCTGCCACTCCGAGGAGGCGGTGGTCATCGGTGACCGGATGGATACGGACATCATCGCCGGTACGGAAAGCGGCATCGATACGGTGCTGGTTCTCTCCGGTGTCTCCGACCGGGAGACCCCCAAGACCTTCGCCTACCAGCCCACGGTGATTCTCGACGGCGTAGGCGACATCTGCAAGGGGCAGGCGTAAAACAGAAAAATAGTACAAAGTAGGGGCGGCTACCATGTCGCCCGCAACCAGACGGGCCTGAGCGTTTCATTTCTGACGCTCAGGCCCGCCGGTTTGCGGGCAGCTGATAGCTGCCCCTACATTTTTTTTTTGATTTTGACTTTGCGGCGTTACCGCACCGCCTGCTTTGCCTGTTCCGTGTGCCGGAACTTGTTCAGGAAGCGCTCTCTGCGCTTTCTGCGGCGGTCCTTGATTTCCAGGCGCTCGCCCAGGTCCCGGCTGCCCACGCCGTACACCAGGTACAGAATCAGCCCGGACACCACCATGATAAACACGGTGCTGGCGCAGCGGCGGCCGGAGGCGTTGATGTTATAGCCGTACATGCCCTCCTCGGCGCACATGCTCTGAATGACCATGGCGTAGGTGGTGCCGTAGGAGCTGGCGAAGGTGGCGGACATATCGTACTCCGTAAACAGGGCGTTAAAGTTCAGGGCGAATACGGCCAGAACGCTGGACATGATAATGGGCAGCTTGACCTTCAGGAAGGTACGCACCTGACTGGAGCCCAGGTTCCGGGCGGCATCCTCCAGCTCCTCGTCGATGGCGTAGAAGCTGGCCTTGATCATCCGCAGGGAGAAGGGCAGCTTGGTCACGATGTAGGCCATGACAATCAGGAGCCGGACGTTCTGGGCGTAGTACAGGTTGTTGCCGCCCACATAGAAGATGCTTTCGGAATTGAAGAAGGTCCGGTAGGAGTAGCAGATGAGGATGGTGGGCAGCAGCCAGGGGAACAGCAGGGTGTATTCCAGCACCTTGCCGCTGGCCTTTTTGCGGTTTTTGAAGATGTAGTTGCAGGCCACCACCACGATGATGCAGGCCAGGGCCGCGGCGATGATGGACATGACAAAGCTCAGCTTGATGCCGCTCAAAGTCGCCTCGTTGGAGAACAGGCCGGAAATGGCATCCTTGCGCAGCTTGTAGGTGCCCCGGTTGGTCAGGTACTCGTAGTCCCGGGAGCCGAAAAAGTTCAGCATGCTCCAGGAGGTCAGGTCCAGGGTTTTCAGGCGGATGGCCTTATAGGTCTGGAAGGAGAACAGGACAATCATGACAACGGGGGTCATGTAGATGATGAAGAGCACGTAGGCGTAGATATGGGCAAGGACGTTGCCAATCTTGCTGTTGATCTTCTGCTTAACAAGTTTCGCCTTGGTCTTGGAGACGGACAGGTAGTGGCCCTTGGATTCGTAGGCCGTCAGCACCGTCAAAAGCACAATGGTGAAGATGGCCAGCATCACGGACAGCAGCGCCGCTCGGGCCTGGGGGAAGGCCTCGTCCGCGGTGGAGGAGCCGGCCAGACGGACAATCTCCGGGTTAATGGAGTCGTAGCCCAGAAGGGTGGGGGCGGACATGGCGCACAGACCGGTGATAAAGGTCATGACCGTCAGAGAGAAGATGGTGGGAACCAGGGTGGGGAAGACCACCTTAAAGAGCACCTTAAAGGGGCCCGCGCCCATGTTCCGGGCGGCTTCCACCGTATTGTAGTCGATGCCCCGGATGGCGTTCCGCAGGAACAGAGCGTGGTTGCTGGTACAGGCGAAGGTCATGGTAAAGAGCACCGCCCGGAAGCCGGAGAACCAGTTCTTGTTCATATTGGGGAAGATTTTTGCCAGCTGGGAGGTGATGATGCCGTCGCTGTCGTAGAGGAACAGATACCCGGTGACCAGGGCCACGCCGGAGTAAATCATGGTGGTCATGTAGCCAAGCCTTAGAATCTTGGCACCCTTGATGTCAAAGTACTCCGTCAGCAGGACGATGGAGATGCCCACGATGTTCACGGTAATGACCAGGCACACCGCAAGCTTCAGGGAGTTCAGCACATACCGGCCCATGCTTCCGGCGAAGAAGAACTTGATGACGGCCCAGGGGGCTTTGGTCCCGTCGGGCTTGACGGTTGTGAAGATGCTGGCCAGGGTATTGAAGCAGGGAATCAGCATAAAGCCCAGGAACAGGTACAGATACAGCGCAAAGCCGATAAACTTTGGAATGCTCCGTTTGTCCAGGCGGATGGGGGCCTTTTTCATTGGGCGCTCGCCTCCTGTTCGGGAGGATAGGCCATAATATCCCGGGGGTTCAGCACGGCCTTGACCCGCTGGCCCGGCTCGTAGATATTGATGCCGTCGTTCTTTTCAATGACCTTGATGGTCTGGCTGCCCAGGTCAATGTAGTACTTGATGTACAGGCCGTAGTACTCCCGGCTGGTGACGGTACCTTCCAGCACCACGTCTCCGGCCTTGGGCGGGACGTTGACGTGAATACGCTCCAGGCGGATGTAGTTGTGCATTTTAGGGTCAGCCCCGAGGACGCGGCTGACCTCGTCGCTGAGGCGGTTGATGTCACCGATGAAATTACAGACAAACTCCGTGGCGGAGTGATTATAGACCTCGTTGGGGGTTCCAATCTGCTCAATGGAACCTTTGTTGAACACCGCAATTCGATCGGAAAGGGTCAGGGCCTCTTCCTGGTCGTGGGTGACATAGATGGTGGTGATGCCGAATTCCCGCTGCATCCGCTTTAGCTCGTTCCGCAGCTGCACCCGGAGCTTGGCATCCAGGTTGGAAAGAGGCTCGTCCATGCAGATAATGGCGGGGCCGGTGACCAGGGCCCGGGCGATGGCCACACGCTGCTGCTGGCCGCCGGAGAGCTGGGAGACGGCTTTTTGAAGCTGCTCGTCGGAAAGGTCCACCTTTTTGGCGATTTCCCGGACTCTCTTGTCGATTTCCGGCTTTTTCAGCTTCTTGATTTTCAGACCGAAGGCGATGTTGTCGTAGACGGTCATGGTGGGGAACAGGGCGTAGCTCTGGAAGACAATGCCGATGTTCCGCTCCTCAATGGGCACATGGGTGATATCCCGGTCCTTGACCCGAATGGTTCCGGAGACCGGGTCGATAAAGCCGGTAATGGTGCGCAGAGTGGTGGTTTTTCCACAGCCGGAGGGGCCAAGGAAGGTAAAGAACTCTCCTTCCCGCACAGTGACATTAATACTGTGCAGGGCCTCGAAGGTTCCAAAACGGACTACGATATTGTCCAACTGGATCATTTTTTCATTCATGCGGCGGCACCCTTTCTTGAATAACCTGTGTAAAATTTGATTTGGAATTTTTGCTGAGATAAAGGATTGGGGGCTGCCAAAAGAAGTTGTCATTGCGAACCAGTGACCGATGTCACTGGTGTGGCAATCCCCCGGTCAGGGGGGAAGGCCCCCGGATTTCCTTTTTGAAATGTTTGAAAATCCGGGGGATTCCCACGCCAGTGCGCGCACTGGCTCGGAATGACACCACTTTTTAACAGCCCCACAATTGGAAAAACGTGTTTAGGCGGTGGCCTGGGTCAGGGCAGCCCAATCCAGGGTGTCCCAATTCGGCTCTGCGGTGGCGGAAGCCTCATCCTTCCAGAAGAAGCCCAGGTTGGTCATGATGTTGGTCCACTCAGCGCTGTGGGCGGCCACATACTCGGCGTAGGTCAGGCCGGTATCACCGACGGTGGTACGGGCGAAGTTCTTCAGGGTGTAGATTTCGGGCACGCCGTCGGGGTACAGGATGGCGGCAGCAGCCTGGTTGCAGGGATAGGTGTCGAACTCGTCGCCCCAAGCGGCCTGCACTTCGGCGGAGCCGAACCACTCGGCAAAGGCCTTCACAGCCTCGGTCTGCTCTTCGGTACGGCCGGCCTTGTCAAGGATGCCCAAGTACTCGGCGATGTAGTAGGTGCCGTCGTCGATGTCAACGAGGGCCCAGTTCTCAGGCTGCATGGTGCCCTTCAGAGGATTGGCGGAGCCTTCCGCAGCGGCATCAATCTTGCCGTACAGGGAGGAGGAGTAGAAGCTGGAAACCTGAACATCGCCCTTATTCAGAGGATCGAAGCCGTACTTGTAGTCGTCGCCGCCGAACTTGCCGTCCTGGCAGTACTTCCACAGGGTCTTCCAGCCGTCCACGGAGATACCGCCGGCGGGGGAGGCAGGATCGGTGAAGGCATAGAGCATAGCGGAGTTAATATTGGAGTTGGTGGTGCCGCCAACCTTGTTCTGGCGATACCAGGTGTAGCCGCAGTTGACCACATCGGCCCAGTGCTGGAAGTGCAGCTTCTCGCCCTTGGTGCCCAGGTCATCGGTACGGTACAGCATCAGAACGTTCTGAATGACAAGACCGTAGGCCTGGCCGGGATAGCTGTATTCGCCAACCTCGTCGGCCCAGGAGGGAGTCCAGTCAACCAGGGACAGGTTCTCGTACTGGCCCTTGACAATCTGGCTCCAGCGGGTCTCGTTCAGACCGAACAGGATGTCGCCGTCCTTGTTCTCGTTGGCGGCCTGGATGGCCTTGTCGTCGCCGGAGATAACGGTGTTGTCATCGATGGAGATGGTGAAGCCGGCATCCTTAGCCTCGTTAATCAGCCAGGTGGTACGCTCGGTGGAGTTGGAGTTGGAGTAGATCCGGATGGTGTAGTCGGAGTAATCCTTGGGCTCTTCCGCGGCAGACGCTTCGGTGGCAGCCTCGGTAGCAGCTGGGGCTTCCGTGGCAGGTGCGGGATCGTCTCTTACGGGCTCTTTGGAGCCGGAATCGGCACAGGCAGCCAGAGACAGAATCATGCAGGCGGCCAGCAGCAAAGCAAGCAATTTTTTCATGATACATCTTCTCCTTTTTGAATTGGGGGGAACAGAATTCCCGGTAGCCATATTATATAGGAAAAGACTGTGTAAAGGAAACAGGATAATCCTGCGATTCCTTTGAATAATCTGTGAAAAAGGCACAGCACACCCAGAAAGTGCGCCGTGCCTTTTGTGCACATATCACAACGTTTGCGACAAAACCCCACATTCGGAGGGAGAGAGCCCTTTGCTTTGATATTCCGAAGGGGACATGCCTGCAATCTTTTTGAAGGTGGAGCTGAAATAGGTCACATCCCGGTAACCCACCAGCTCCGCTACCTCGTAGACCTTGTACCGGCAGTTGCGCAGCAGTTCCATGGCCTTGCGGATGCGGTATTGGGTGAGAAAGCCGATGACCGTGGTCCCGGTTTCCTTTTTGAACATGTGGCTTAGGTGTCCCTCGCTGAGCCGCAGACTGTCGGCAATGGTGGTGATGCTGATGTCCGTATCGGCGTAGTGCTGGGCGATGTAGCCCAGGGCCTCCCGGACGTATTTGCTCTTTCCCTCCGGAAGGGCCGCGGAGGGATCGGTGCGGGTAAGCCGCCTGCGGATTCGCTCCATGGCCTGGGACAGGGCCTCCCTGTCCACGGGGGTTACCAGGTAGTCCGCCGCCCCCAGCCAAAGGCCCTGGCGGGCAAGGCTGAAATCCTCCCGGGAGGCGGTTAGAATCACCTGGGCTTCGCAGCCGTTCTCCCGCAGTCTGGAAAGCAGGGGCAGCCCCTCGGTCCGGTCCAGGTCCAGAAAAATCACATCCAGATTGAGCTTCGCAATCTCCTCCAGACCGGTACTGCCGTCGGAGGTGCCCACCGGAGTGCAGCCGAGGGCCTGCCAGGAAACATCGGGGGCGGGCTCGCCGCCGATGAACAGGACACTCAGCACGGTGCTTCCCCTTTCAGCGTCTCCAGAGCCAGTGCGTTCTGGGTGTTGTAGAGGTCCGCGTACACGCCGCCCTTGGAAAGCAGCTCCCCGTGGGTGCCGCTTTCTGTGATGCGGCCGTCGGCGATGGAGATAATGCGGCTGGCAGAGCGGATGGTGCTCAGGCGGTGGGCGATGATCAGGGTGGTGCGGCCCCGGCTCAGAGCGTCAAAGGCCCGCTGAATCTTGGCCTCGGTGACGGAGTCCAGGGCGGAGGTGGCCTCGTCCAGAATCAGAATGGCGGGGTCCATCAGGAAAATCCGGGCGATGGCCACCCGCTGCTTCTGGCCGCCGGAGAGGAGCGTGCCCCGCTCGCCCACATAGGTTCCGAAGCCCTGGGGCATGGCTAAGATATCCCCATAAATTTCCGCCCGCTTGGCGGCCTCCATAACCTCCTCGTCGGTGGCATCGGGGCGGCCATAGCGAATGTTTTCCAGAATGGTGTCGGCAAACAGGAACACATCCTGCTGGACGATGCCGATGGTTTTGTGCAGGCTCTGCTGGCGGATGTCCCGCACATCCAGCCCGTCGATGCGGATGGCACCCTGGGATACATCGTAGAACCTGGGAATCAGCTGGCACAGGGTGCTCTTGCCGCCGCCGGAGGGGCCCACAATGGCGACGGTCTCCCCGGGGGCAACGTTCAGGGATACGTCGTGGAGCACGGGCAGGGTGCCGTCATAGGTAAAGCTTACGTGGTCCACCTGGATGGCACCCTTCACGTCCGTCAAATCCCGGGCGTTTTCCGCGTCCTGAACGCTGGGCTCCATGCGCATGATTTCCACAAACCGGTTGAGCCCGGCAAAGCCGTTGGCGAACATCTCGGAAAGGGTGGAGAGCTTGCGCATGGGGTTTACGAAGGTGGCGATATACAGGCTGAAGGTCAGCAGGTCCCGGTAGTCCATTTTGCCCTGCATAATCATAAAGCCGCCGACGGCGATGACCACCACGTTGAGCACCGTCAAAAACAGCTCCATGGTGCTGTTGAACCGGCCCATGGCTTTGTGGAAGCTGCGCTTGGAGGTCTTGTAGATTTCGTTGGCGGCATCAAACCGGCGGATTTCCATGTCCTCGTTGCCAAAGGCCTTGGCGGTGCGGATGCCGGAGAGGCTGGATTCAATCTCCGTGTTGATGTGGCCGGTTTTCTGCTTGACCCCCGTGGAAACCTCTCCCAGATTCTTCCGCATGGACATGACCACCAGCAGGAAGATGGGCACCAGAATCCCCACCACCAGGGCAAGCTCCCAGCGGATGGTTGCCATGACAATGAGCGCGCCAAGGATGGTCACGGAGGAGGTGAGCACATCCTCCGGCCCGTGGTGGGCAAGCTCCGTCAGCTCAAACAGGTCCGAGGTCAGGCGGCTCATGAGCTGGCCGGTGCGGTTGGCATCGTAAAAATCATAGCTCATGTCCTGCATGTGGTGGAACAGGTCCGCCCGGATATCCGCCTCTACCCGGATGCCGAAGGTATGGCCATAGTAGCAGACGATATAGTTTAGATAGCTTCTCAGAATATAAAACCCCAGGCATGCGGCCATCAGGGCAAAGAACACGCCGTATTTCCCGTTGGGCAGCAGGTCGTAGAGGGAGGCCCGGGTTACCAGGGGAAAGGCCAAATCAATCAGGGCAATGAGCATGGCACAGGTGATGTCAATGGCAAACAGCCGCCTGTGATTCTTAAAATAATGCAGAAAAATCGCCAGGGGCTTTTTCTTCCGATATTCTTCCGTGGTCATGGGCAGAATTCTCCTTTGAAAGTTCTCTTTTTCTTACAGTATAGCAGATTTCAAAGAAAGATGCAAAGACCTGTGGAAATTTTTTTGGAGATGTAGTATGATGAAAATGCAACAAAGGCTTCCCCTTGGGGAAGCTGGCAGGGCGCAGCCCTGACTGATGAGGGGCGGTACGCAGAACCGGTACGGAGAAACCTTGGGCGAATTCGTCTAGCATGAAGGTCTACGGATGCAAATTTAATGATAAAAGGAGGTTCTATGGATATTCTCTACCAAACAAAGGACATTGTAGTCTGTATCAAGCCCGTGGGGGTGGACTCAGAAAAAGGAATGCCGGGGCTGCTGGCGGAGGCCCTGGGCAGCAGCTTTTACCCTGTGCACCGGCTGGACCAGGGGGTCGGAGGGCTGATGGTATTCGCAAGGAGCCCCAAAGCGGCAGCAGAGCTGGGCATCCTCATTGCCCAGGGGCAGCTTTCGAAGGAATATCTGGCCCTGGTCCATGGCTGCCCGGAGGACACGGAGGGACGGATGGAGGACCTTCTGTGGAAGGACAGCCGGAAAAACAAGGTCTATGTGGTTAGCCGTCAGCGGGCGGGCGTGAAGAAAGCCGCCCTACGCTACCGGGTGCTCCGGAAGGGGGAGAAAAGCCTGGTGCGGGTGTATTTGGAGACCGGGCGGAGCCACCAGATTCGGGTCCAGTTCGCCTCCCGGGGCTTCCCCCTGGTGGGGGACCACAAGTACGGAAGCCGGGCCAGGGAAACCAATATCCACCTGTTCTCCGCCGGACTCACCTTCCCCTGGAAGGGAGAAAACCTTCACTTTGAGGCAAAGCCTGAGTGGGCGGAATGAGAAATTACCACATAAAAAATCCGTAGGGACGGCGTGGCAACCGTCTCTACGGATTTTTTAACGCGGCAATCACCGGAACCGGACGGCCATCCACTTTTCCAGTTCCATTTTCCTGGCCCGCCGGTCCATGCGGGTGACAATATCGCTGTACAGGGTTTCCCAGTCCTCTGCCTTGCGGCTGCCATGGACCCGGGTGGCAATATAGGGGCACTGGGGAAGCTTGCGCTTGCCAAAGGCCTGGGTAAAGGGGTGCAGGACCCCCAGAGCCATGGCGTAGGGAACCATGCGGAAATAGTATTCCGGGTCCGCGGCCAGAAGCCGCTGAACATCCTGGGCGGGCATGTGCTTTAGATAGTGCCGCAGACCCCGGAGCTGGGCCACATCGTGGCGGTTCAGGTCCGTTCTCCGGCCGCCCCAGGCGGCGGGGAAGCCCAGCAGCACCTGCCCCAGGCACTCCACGGCGGGAATCCAGACCACCCCGGCGATAAGCCCCAGAATCAGCCACACCGCAATGGCAATACCTGCCAGAATATAGCCGGTTTTCTGCCGACTCATGGTGCAGAAGGCGGGCTTGTGCATCTGCCAGGCGGAGACAACGGCGAGAATGCCAAAAATCAGGCTCAGCAGCACCTGCAGCGCCACGATGGAGGTCATGTTCATGGCCAGGCAGATGCCGCAGAACACCTGGCTGGCGCAGAGAATATACCGGTAGATTTTCCGCCCCCGCTCGCTGGATTTGCAGATGGCGCTCTCCCCCGGGATCATGCCCGCGGTGCGGCGCAGGGCCTTGGCATAGGCGAGGCCGGAGGCATCGATGACCCGCTTCTCCCCAAAGAGGCCGCGGAAGGTGCGGACCTCAAAGAGACTCCGCTCGTTGCCCATATCCATGCGCTTGTGCAGCAGAATTCTGCGCCCGTCGGCCTGGATGAGAATATAGCCCATCTGGGCCCAGCACAGGACCATCATGCTAAGGTCGCCCCCGTTTAAAAACAGGCGGCAGCCCAGTTCTCCGGCGGTGATGCCCTCCGGGGGCATGGTGCTGTTTTCCCGCTTGGCGGGGAAGGTCCGCAGGAAAATCAGCCAGTACACCAGGGCAGCCCCGGCCAGAATCCCCATGGGCACCAGCTCCGGGTTGCCGGTGCGCTGGTAGGTGCTGACTCCGGGGAACATATCCGGGGACAGGCTCATGGTCATGGTGACGGACTCGTGGTCGTTGAAGCCATTTTTGGTGCTGCCTGTGAGCATCTTGCCGTCAATCAGCAGGTTCAGCTCGGAGGCAAGGCCGTTCTGGCGGTAGGTGCTGTAGAAATCCGGGGTCTGGGGGTAGTCGCCGGGCAGGGTGATGGTGTAGGTCATGGTGCTGATGGGATAGGAGAAGCCGCTGAGGATGTCCAAAGACAGGTTCAGGGTCTTCTTGTCCACAATGCCCGTATCGCTGACGGCTACGGCCACCACCTTGGGCAGCGTATAGGTAATGGTCACGACATAGTCACCCGCCTGTCCGCCGGTGATCCGGTTCAGGCTGACCAGATTGGTATTGCCGGAGCGGGTAACGGCGGGGGAGGAGCCGTTGACGGTGATGTTGGCGGCCTTGGCGGGAAGGGGATAGTACAGGTCCGCGTCGGGGTTGTCCAGGTGCAGGTTCATCTGCAGGGAGACCATGCAGTCGCCGTCAATGTTGACGGTGCCGGTAAAATCCACCCGTGTGGCGGCGCTGACGGCGGAAGCCGGAAGCCGGAAGCACACAAGCCCCAGGCAAAAGACAAGCACTGCCAAGAAAAGGCAGCGGAAAGCACACTTAAAACGCAAAGGAGATTCCTCCTGTTCTTGAAGCAGAATTTACCTCATTTTACCATGCGGCATCATAAAAAGCAAGACAAAAAGGGAAGATTTCACGACAATTGCATGGGTTCCGGTCTTTTGAATCCATTTTGGAAATACACCATAGGGGCGGCTATCAGCCGCCCGAAAGCCGATGGGTCTGAGCGTTTGATACCAACAGCTCAATCCCGATACGTTTCGGGCGACATGGTAGCCGCCCCTACAGTTCACAAATTTTTACTTATGCAATGATGGTGGGAAAATCACTCAGGGGATTTCAAACTTTTTACAACCGATATCTGGGTGTGCCCGTAGCGGCGCAGGGCTTCCTGCGCGTTTGCGTCGATGCGCTCCCCGCACATGACGATGGGCACGGCGGGGGGACAGCTGACGGAGGCGGCGGAAAGAATCCTGCCCAGACTTTTTTCTACGGGAACAGCTTCTCTGGGACCCAAGAACGCCTCCCTGGGAGAGAGCACCGCCTCCGGGCGGCAGAGGGACAGGGAATGGGCCCGGCTTTCCCGGCGGGGAAGGGCCTCCAGAGTCTCCCGGAGGCGGAGAAGGTCTTCCCGGGGATTTTCCGGGGTGAACAGAAAGACAATGTGGTCTTCGTCCTGAAATTCACAGAAAATGTTCTGCTTTTCCAGCGCTTCCGCCACTTCCTCCCCGGAATAGCCCCAGAGATCCGTGCGGACGGTGAGCTTTAATAGCTCGTCCCCCACCAGGGTGAAGCCACGGGCCAGGAGGCTGCCCTTCAGGGCGGCCAGGATGGGGGCCATGGCCAGCAGCCGGTCCGGCAGGACCTCCAAATAGACGTTGCACAGGTCCAGGGACTGGAGAATCAGATAGGAGGGACTGGTGGAGCCGAACAGGGCCATGGCATCCTTGACATCCTGGCGGTCTTCTTCCCGCTCAAAGTGGAGATAGGCCCCGCCGGTGAGCACCGGCAGGGTTTTATGGGCGGAGTCGCAGCACATGCTGGCCCCCAGGTCCATGGGGTGGCGGCTTTCCGGAAGAAAGCGCAGATAGGCCCCGTGGGCGTTGTCCACCAAAAGAGGCACCCCGTGGGCTCGGCACACCTGGGCAATGCCCCGGATGTCGGCGGTATTTCCCAGGTAATCGGGGCTGGTCAGGTAGACGGCGAAGGGGGCCTTGGGCTCTTCCAGAATCGCCTGCTCCACCTGGGCGGGGGTGAGGGGGCAGCTGAGATAATCCGTCCCCGCCCACAGCCACTTTATGGGGAAACCCAGCAAAATGGCGGAATTCAGGAAGCTTTTGTGGGCATTTCGCCCGGCCAGCACCTTCCCTCGGCGGTTGGCCCTTGTATAGGAAAGGCAGAGCATGGCCTGGATGCACAGGGTCGAGCCCCCCGCGGAATAGACCGTGGGGCAGCCAAAGAGCCGGGAGGCGTTTTGCTCGCTTTCCGCAATGATGCCGGAGGCGTGGAATAGGTCGTCCGCCCCCGCAATCTCCGTAATGTCCCGGCTTTCGCAGCCCAGGAAGGAAACGCCTTTGTGCCCCGGCATGTGAAAACGTGCCGGGGCAGAGCTTGCGTATTGATTTACAAAGTCGCGGATGGGGGTGTTCACCGGTTTTCTCCCAGCTTTTCGGCCACCTGGACCATGATGGCGCACTCCATGCGTTTGCGGAACAGCTTGCAGCCGTATTCGTATACGCCCTTTACAGAGCCGGTGGCATGGTAGGCGTTGGCGGCGCAGCCGCCGGAGCAATAGAGTCTTGCCCAGCAGTCGTGGCAGTCCGGGCGGGCGTAGACGTTGCAGGAGGCGAATTCCTGCTGGATGTCCGTGTTGGTCACCCCGTCCCAGATGTTGCCCAGCTTGAATTTCTCCTCGCCCACAAACTGGTGGCAGGGGTAGAGGTCGCCCCAGGGGGTGACGGCCATGTATTCCGTTCCGCTGCCGCAGCCGGAAATCCGCTTGTAGATGCAGGGGCCGCCGGTGAGGTCAATCATATAGTGGTAGAAGGTGAAGGGACGGCCCTCCCGGTAGCGCTCCAGCTGGAGCTTTGCCAGGTCCTCATACTGCCGCATGAGAATGGGCAGGTCCTCCTCGGTTAGCTCCGAGGGATCGCCCTTGGCGGTGACGACAGGCTCCATGCTGAGCTCGGTAAACCCCAGGTCCAGCATGGTCTTGATGTCCTCTAAGAAGTCCGGGTTGTGGTGGGTGAAGGTGCCCCGCATGTAGTAGTTTTTGCCGTCGCGCTGACGGACCAGCTCCTGGAACTTGGGGACAATTTTGTCGTAGCTGCCGTGGCCCGCGTAGTCCACCCGGAACCGGTCGTGGACCTCCTTCCGGCCGTCCAGACTCAGGACCACGTTGCTCATCTCCTTGTTGGCAAAGTCGATGACATCCTGGTCAATGAGCATGCCGTTGGTGGTCAGGGTGAAGCGGAAGTTCTTGCCCGCTTCCTTTTCAATGCTCCGGGCGTAGGCAACCAGCTGCTTTACCACGTCAAAGTTCATCAGGGGCTCGCCGCCGAAGAAGTCCACCTCCAGATTCTTCCGGGTGCCGGAGTGGGCAACCAGGAAATCCAGGGCCTGCTTGCCTACCTCAAAGGACATGAGCGCCCGGTCTCCGTGGTATTTGCCCTGGGAGGCAAAGCAGTAGGAGCAGTTCAGGTTGCAGGTGTGGGCGATGTGCAGACACAGGGCCTTCACCACCCCGGAGGTCCGGGCCTTTAATTCCCCTGCCATGGGGGCGAAGGTATCCGGGGTAAAGAGCTTGCCCGCATCCTTCAAGGAGGTGATGTCGTCGTAGCACTCGGAAAGCTCTGACCGGTCAATCTGGGGATATTTTTGGGCGACCCGGTCGATGGCTTCCTCCCGGGAATGGCTTTCGTAAAGGCCAATCAGGTCGTAGGCGGCCTCGTCCACCACGTGGACAGAGCCGGAGCACACGTCCAGAACGATGTTGTAGCCGTTTAACTGGTACTGATGGATCATATCTGTTCCTTTCTACATGAAAAATGCCGCCCAAACAGGCGGCATTTTCGCACAAAATAAGCTTACTTATTCTTGTTCTCGCACTTCTGGTTGGCGATGCCGCTGCTG
>USQL01000054.1 GCA_900556935.1 uncultured Eubacteriales bacterium
AACGCGCCACAGGCCGCACCATCTATATTTTGGACGAGCCCACCACCGGCCTTCATGCGGCGGATGTGCATCGACTCATTGAGGTGCTCAACAAGCTGGTGGACGCGGGAAATACGGTGTTGGTCATTGAGCATAATCTGGATGTGATCAAAACCGCGGACTATCTCATTGACCTTGGCCCCGAGGGCGGCGACGGCGGCGGTACCCTGGTTGCCACCGGCACCCCGGAGGAGGTCGCGGCGAACCCCGCAAGCTATACGGGGCAGTACCTCAAAGGCTATCTGAAATAAAACGAATGCCCTCGAATGCCGGAAAATCCAACATTCGAGGGCAAAACAGTTCGCCCGAATAACTTCGCGTAGGAAAAGGCTTCGTCAGAAAGGAAGCCGATTTATTCGTTTGATAAAATGAAAGTTGTCAGATACTTTTATAAAACTCCCGCAATATAGATGCTAATTTTTCTGGAGACTCCAAATTTACTTCATGACCTGTTTCCGAAATTTCTTTGAATTGGGAATGTTTCAGAAGGCCTGCCAGCTCGATTGACGCTTTTTTATTGGCTTTGTCTTTTTCTCCACAAACGACCAATGTTGGACAAGAGATTTGGTTCAAGGAATCGCTAAAATCAAGTTCTGCCATGGAGCTGCACAGACTTATAAAATCGAATTTTCCAAATCCGGTTTGTTGAAACATCGACTGCGGCATAAAACGAAACAGCGCGTTTTGCAGCTTTAATAATCTCGCCGGCATCTTATACGGTGCCGCAATTAAAACCAATGCCTTTACTTTTTCGGGATGGTCTATCGCATAGTTTAGCGCCAATACACCGCCCAAAGAGAGACCACAGAAAAGGATGTCCTCATTTTCCGTGTTCCATATTTCTGAAAAGGCAGAGTAGAGCGTGGAATATGTTGCCGCTTTGTCCTTGACCAATCCCGCCAAATCCAAGCATACGCTATTTTCCAACTCTTCTGTTGCTCTTGTTACCTTGATCCAACTGTCGGCGTTTTGTCCCAATCCATGTAAGTATACGTATTTCATCCATTCTCTCCATACATTCCGATTTGTCGCTTAAACGTTCGATGCTATTAAAAAACGTTTGGCCAATTGTTACAATACCGTTCTGTCCCGTGACAGTTGGAGGTACTGCTCCACGGTGATGCGATACAGGAGCATGGAGCCATCTGTGTTATCCTGGCGGAAGCCGCAGGCACACACAGACCGGATCGACCGTTGGTTTTCCGGCTCGATTTCCGCACGTAAAAAAATAGAAGCGGCTTTCTTCATATCGCTTACCTCACAGTAAAAATACTTAAAAGCCCTTCTATGCGCGTCGCATCGACGGTTCTTTTATACGAAATTACAGATAGTATACCATATATTTTAGAATTGTCAACCGGGGCCGTTTCCGCCCGCCCGGTGCGGGCGGATGGCTTTTACAAATCTACCTGTTCAAATTTTCTTTGGCTGATTTTCAGGCTCCAAAGGGTGCCGATGGAATAGAGGGCAATTCCAAGAATCAAAATGGAAACCCCGCCGGTGGGGGCGTTGAGGCGCGTAAGGCCCGGAAGGTGGTGCAGGGTCTCCCCAAGGGTGATGACCAGGAAGGCCCAGATGGAGAAAAATACAAAGGGCTTCCCCAGCTCGTAGCCAGTTTTCCAGTAGCCGCCCAGCACCAGAAGGTTAAAAAGGAAAAATACCAGCAGCAGGTACCCCAGATAGCCGGGATTGGCGTTCATCATGGGGTTTTGCAGGTAGACCGGAGCGCCGGAAAAGCACAGAACCCGGAGTGCCGTCAGCAGGGCACACAAAAGCAGGTAGGCAAGCTGCAAGAGAACGGTGAACAGGTAGTTGGCTTTAACGATTTCCCGCTTGCTCACGGGGAGCAGCAGGGTATAGCTCAGGTCCCCCTGCTCCCGACGGCTGAGCAGGGACTGGAACAGCCCCAGGCACAGGAAAAAGCTGCCCACGGCAATGGGATAGCCGGGCACTAGGGTTAACAGGGAAAAGCCCAAAAAGAGATAGCAAAGGGGCAGGGCTGTAAAGGTAAACTCTTTTTTCACAAGCAGCCTCATAGGAAAATCTCCTCCTTTTCAAGCTTTACCATGATTTCCTCCAGATTTTTACAATCCGGGTGGTCCGCCAGAAAGGCATCCATGGGCTTGGAGGCCAGAAGGCGGCCCTTTTGCAGATAGGTGACGCAGTTTGCACAGCCGCATAGGTCCGAGGTAATGTGGGTGGAGAAGAAAATGGCCGTCCCCTTTGCGGCCAGCTGCCGGAAAATATCCCGCAGCTCCTCCCGGGACACCGGGTCCAGTCCGCTGGACGGCTCATCCAGCAGTAGAAGCTTTGCCCCATGGGACAGCGCCAGGGCCAGCTGAAACTTCACCTTCATGCCCTCGGACAGGGCCCGGATCTGCTTTTGCTGAACCAGGTGGAAAACGCTGCAGTAATGGCGGTAGGCTTCCTCATCCCATTGGGGATAAAATGGCCGGGTAAGGTCTGCGATGGCCCCAAGGGTTTTCCTTGGATAGAAGGCGGCCCCGCCCGCGGCATAGCCAATCCTCGCCCGTACCCCTGGGGCATCCAGCGGCTGCCCCAAAATCCGGACGGTGCCGCTGTCCGGGTGGCACAGGTTCAGAATGGCCTTTATGGTGGTGGTTTTTCCCGCGCCGTTTCGGCCCAGAAAGCCCATAATTTGACCGGCTTCCAGCCGGAAGGAGATATTTTCCAGGGAAAAGCCCGGATAGTGCTTGTACAGGTTGGAAACCTCCAGAATCGGCTCCATAAAATGGCCCCCTTTTCGTCGTTTCCCTTATTGTACCGGAGGCTACCCGGAAAGTCCACCAGCCGGGACAAACATTTCGGCGGGAAAAATGTTTGCCCCGGTTGCATTTTTGCCTTGCCCCGGCTATAATAGAAAAAACGGGAGGGAATGGCTATGCTTTCGGATAATCTATTGTGGCTTCGCAAGTACAGGCATCTGACCCAGGAGCAGGTGGCGGGGGAAATCGGGGTATCCCGGCAGGCCCTGTCCAAGTGGGAAACCGGGGAATCCGCCCCGGATATTGAAAACTGCGTGGCCCTGGCCGCCTTTTACGACGTGACCCTGGACGACCTGGTCCGTTATGATGAAAAAAAGGAAGTACTTCCCATTCCACCGAAGGGAAAGTACTTCTTTGGCACTGTGACGCTGGGCCCCCAGGGGGAGCTGCAGCTCCCGCAAAAGGCCATGGAGGTATTTTCCCTGGAGCCCGGGGAGGAGCTGCTGGTCCTGGGCGAGGAGGGAAGCGGCATCGCTATGACGAAAAAAGAGGGCTTTTTCGCAAAAATAAAGGGGTAAGTTATCCCTTTTACAGCTCCTTGTAGTTCTCCTGGGGGAGAACCTCGGAAAGCTCCACCAAATCGTGGTCCCGCTCTCCGACGTAGTCCACCCGCAGAATGGGGGAGCGGAGGGCGTTCCCGCCGTCCTGGCGGATGGCAAGGGTCATGGTGACCCGGGTGCCGCCCTGGGCGGGGTGGTCAATGAGCACGGTGCCCCCATGGTGGCTGGCGCAGCTGCGGACCAGCACCAGGCCCAGACCCAGGCCAAAGCGATTGTCCTCAATGGCGGGATGGCGCAGGTAGCGCAGGAAGACGCTGCCCCGGATTTCGTCGGCAATGCCGCTGCCGCTATCCTGAATGCACAGCCGCAGCATCCGGCCCTGACGGGTCAGGGTACAGCTGATTGTTCCCGTCTGGGGGCTGAATTTTGCGGCGTTGGACAGAAGATTCAGGATTGCCCGTTCCAGCTCCTGGAGGTCCGCCATACAGTAAAGGCTCGTTTCCAGCCCCTGATAGGAAACTACCAGACCGGCATCCGCCAACAGGACGGAGGCCTTTTCAAAAATTTCCCGGAAGGCGGCGGTGAGCTCCACCATTTCCGGGTGGAAGCTTCCGTAGGCGGCGGAAGACATGTTTCCAAGAATACGCAGCAGCTGTGCGGCCCCCCGATTGATGGAGGCCATGGTTTCCTCCGCACCGGCAATGTCCCGAAGCTCCTGGGAGCTGGAGAGAATGCCGGACAGAGGCTGGCGCAGAACCTTTGCGGCCAGGGCCAGCACCCGAAGCTCACCGGTTTCTCCGGGGTATTCCAGAAGAAAGAAATCCAGCCCGCCCTTCCGCTCCACGGCGGCACCGAAAATACTCCCCCCCAGGGAGAGTGTCAGATACAGGCTCCCCCCGGAAAAGGCGGCGTATTCCTCCTGACCGGTATACAGCAGAGGTTGAATCCGGTCCCCCAGGGGAAGGATGGAGGCGGCTCTGTTCCGCTGGCAGATGGTTCCGTCCTTTACGCAAAAGCAGGGGGAGACGATGAGGTCGAGCATCTCCGGATTTGGAATTTGATTGTCCATGACAGTCCTCCTGACGGAATATAGCATGCGCAGATTCGGGAAAAACTTTCCCGGCAGGTTTCGACAATTCTCGTTAGCTATTCTAGCGGACTTTTTCCCAAATAGCAAGGGTAACTTTTCAGAAAAGAGGCAGAGCATATGCATGAGGGGCACAGAGCGCGGGTAAAAAAGCGTTTCCTGGAGGAGGGGCTGGATCATTTTTCGGATATCCAGGCCTTGGAGCTGCTGCTCTTTTACGCTCTGCCCCGGGTAGACACCAATCCCATCGCCCACAGGCTTCTGGACCGGTTCGGCAGCCTCTCCCAGGTCCTGGAGGCCAGCCCGGAGGAGCTGTGCAAGGTCCCGGGGGTGGGGGAGAATGGGGCGCTGCTTTTAAACCTGATTCCCCAGATGGGCCGGTTTTATATGACGGACCGGGCAAAAAGCGCCACAATTTTAACCTCCCTGGAGCAGTGCGCGGAATTCCTGGTGCCCCGGTTCTTTGGACGAAAGCTGGAGACGGTGTTTCTTCTGTGCCTGGATGCCAAGTGCAAGGTGCTCTGCTGTAAGGAGCTGGGGGAGGGCAGCGTCAATTCTACGGGTCTTTCCATCCGCCGGGTGGTAGAGACCGCCCTGGGGGTCAACGCCTCCTCTGTGGTGCTGGCCCACAACCATCCCAGCGGCCTGGCCATTCCGTCGCCGGAGGATATCCAGACCACCCGCCGAATCGCTATGGCTCTGCAGGCGGTGGAGATTACGCTGGTGGACCATATTATTGTGGCGGATGACGACTATGTATCCATCGCCATGTCCGACGAGCGGTTTAACCAGTGCCTGCTGGTGTAAGGAGGAAAACATGGATCATTTTGAATTGGTTTCGGAATATAAGCCCTCCGGCGACCAGCCGGAGGCCATTGAGGCGCTGAGCAATGGTGTTAACTGGGGCCTGCGGGAGCAGACCCTTTTGGGTGTTACCGGCTCCGGCAAAACCTTTACCATGGCCTCGGTGATTGCAAAGCTCAACAGGCCCACCCTGGTGCTGGCCCACAACAAGACATTGGCCGCCCAGCTGTGCTCGGAGTTCCGGGAGTTTTTCCCCAACAACGTAGTGGAATACTTTATTTCCTACTATGACTACTACCAGCCGGAGGCCTATATTGCCCATACGGACACCTATATTGAAAAGGATTCCGCTGTCAACGAGGAGATTGACCGCCTGCGGCACTCCGCCACCTCATCGCTGTTTGAGCGGCGGGATGTGATTATTGTGGCTTCCGTCAGCTGTCTGTACGGCCTGGGCGACCCCATTGACTATAAGAGCATGGTGATTTCCCTGCGGGTGGGCTCTGAAAAGCCCATGGATGAGATTTTAAAGAAGCTGACGGAAATCCGCTATGAGCGCAACGACGTGGATTTCTCCCGGAATAAGTTCCGGGTCCGGGGGGATACCCTGGAGGTCTATCCCGCCTATTGGGCCGGCCGGGCCATCCGGGTGGAATTCTTCGGAGACGAGATTGATCGCATCAGTGAAATCAACGCCGTGTCCGGAATGGTGGAGCGGTATGTGGATCATGTGGCCATCTACCCCGCCAGCCACTATGTGGCCTCCAAGGAAAAGCTGCAAAGGGCCATGCTGGAAATCCAGAAGGAGTGCGACCAGCAGGTGGAAAAATTCCGGGCGGAGAACAAGCTGATTGAGGCCCAGCGCATCGCCCAGCGGGTAAACTACGATTTGGAAATGCTGACGGAAATCGGCTTCTGCACCGGCATCGAAAACTATTCCCGGGTGATTCAGGGCAGAGCCCCGGGAACGCCGCCTACGACGCTGCTGGACTATTTCCCAAAGGACTATCTGATGTTCATCGACGAGAGCCACGTGACCCTGCCCCAGTGCCGGGCCATGTACGCCGGGGACCGCAGCCGGAAGGACTCCCTGGTAAACTATGGCTTCCGCCTGCCCTCGGCCTACGACAACCGGCCCCTGAACTTTGCGGAGTTCGACCAAAAAATCAACCAGGTAATCTATGTCTCCGCCACTCCGGGAGAGTATGAGCGCACCCGGTCCGGCCAGATTGTAGAGCAGGTCATCCGTCCTACGGGTCTGCTCGACCCCCAGGTGGAGGTCCGGCCCATTGAAGGCCAGATTGACGACCTGATTGGGGAGATTAACGCCCGGACCGCCCGGCAGGAGCGGGTTTTGGTGACCACCCTGACCAAAAAAATGGCGGAGGACCTGACGGTGTACCTGCAAAAGGCGGGAATCAAGGTCCGGTATATGCACTCGGACATTGGAGCCATGGAGCGGATGGAGATTATCCGGGACCTGCGGCTTGCCAAGTTTGATGTATTGGTGGGCATCAACCTTCTGCGGGAGGGCCTGGACCTGCCGGAGGTGAGTCTGGTGGCCATTCTGGACGCGGACAAGGAAGGGTTCCTCCGCAGCGAGACAAGCCTGATTCAGACCATGGGCCGGGCGGCCCGAAACGCCGACGGCAAGGTCATTATGTATGCCGATACGGTAACGCCCTCCATGCGCATCGCCATGGACGAGACTGCCCGCCGCCGGGAGCTGCAGGATGCCTACAACAAAGCCCACGGCATTGTGCCCAAGACCGTCATCAAGTCCGTCCGGGACCTGATTGAAATCTCCTCTCCCACCGCCGAGCGCAAGGGCCGCAATGGCGTGAAGATGACCAAGGCCGAAAAGGAGAAGGAGATTGCCCGCCTGGAAAAGCAGATGAAGGAGGCCGCCAAGATGATGGAATACGAGTACGCCGCCGTCCTTCGGGACCAGATTGTGGAGCTGCGGGGCAGCGGTCTGTAACCCTTATTCCAAAAATATTCCGCATCTGTGGAAATTGTCCTTGCAATTTTGGCATCGGATGGTATAATAAATTCTATCACATACAAAGGAGTTCGTCCCAATGACTATTTTGACTGCTGCCGGTGCCTCCGGTATGTCCAGCATGATGGTGACTCTGGTCCTGATGCTGGCTGTGTTCTACTTCATGCTCATCCGCCCCGAAAACAAGCGGAAAAAAGAAGCAGAGCAGATGCGTTCCTCCGTCAAGAACGGCGACAAGATTACCACCATCGGTGGCATCGTCGGTACCGTTGTCAACGTGAAGGAAAACAATCTGGTAATCGAGACCGGTGCCGACCAGGTCCGCATTGAGATTGCCAAGTGGGCTATGTCTACCAACGAGACCGCCGCGGAGAACGCCAAGGCAGAGGCCAAGAAGGCCCAGGAAGCCAAGGCAAAGGAAAAGGCCGCCAAGAAGGCAGCCAAGGGCAAGTAAGAAAAAATGGCTGTCGGAAGACAGCCATTTTTTGTGCTTAAATCTGACGAATGGGGACGGTCTCCAGAATCCGGATGCCCAGGGAGGAGAGAATTTCCCGGGCCCTCTGCTCGGTTTCCGGCACGATTAAATCCTCCGGGCGGTGGGCATCGCAGCCCAGCACCATGGGGGAACCTGCCTGGGCGGCCAGCTCCAGGAAACGGTGATTGGGATAATTCCGGCCCTCCCGGTAGCCCAGGAAATTGAATTCCAGGGGAAGATTGTGGTCCATGGCCTCCCGGATGAGCAGCCCCATCCATTCGGCATAGTCCTTTTGCGGCCCCACGAAGTTGAGAATATCCGGGTGGGCCATATAGGTGTAGAGCCCCGTATCCATGGCGGCGATGCTCTGGCGGACGTAGGCCTCCAGAAGCCCCTTGTCCTCGGTCTCCCGGCCGCTGTAGGTTCCCTCCGGCTCGTTGCCCACAAAATGCTGCCCCAGAATCATGTATTCCACCTGCTGCTCCTGAAGATAGGCGTGGAGCCTGTCAAAATACTTGGGGTAGTACTCCGCCTCTACGCCGATGTGGAACTCCAATGTGCCCTCGTATTGGGCTTTCAGACTTTGCAGGGTGGAAACATAGCCCGGGAGCTCCTCCGGGCGCATCCGGAAGGTGGAATAGTAGTCCCCGGGGAAAAAGTATGGGGTGTGGTCCGAAAAGCCCAGGGTTTTCAGCCCGGCCAGCCTGGCGGCATTGATGTATTCCTGCTCGGAGCCGATGGCGTGGTTGCAGCGGGGGGTATGGGTATGGTAATTGGCAATCATAAAGCAGTTCCTCTTGATTCTCTTTTTTCCTATTATACCATGGAAGAAAGGAAATGCAACAGGATAAAACGTGAGAAAACAGCGAGTTGGGAGAGAAAACGATATGAAAGATTTTCCTGTATTCACCACGGAAAACGGGGTGGCGAGCCTGATTTTAAAGGAGATTCCCTACCGAAAGGAGGCCTATATCCATCTGCGGGACGCGTCAAATCCCCAGGCGCTGCTGGACGAGTGCGTGTCCTTCTGCAGGGTTTGCGGGGCGGAGAAAATCTACGCCTCGGGCCATGAACTGCTGGAGCGCTACCCGCTGCATACCGCTGTTGTGGAAATGCGGGGCATTCCCAATATCGACGAGACGCTTTTGGAATCCCTCTTTCCTGTGACGGATGCTACAGTGGCCCGCTGGCGGGAGATTCACAACCGGGCCATGGCCCAGGTGCCCAACGCCGGAACTCTGGAAGCGCGGGACGAGGCGGCGCTTACACAGGGCGGTGCCTATTTTATCCACCGGGATGGGGAGCTCCTGGGCATCGGATACCTGAAAGAGGACTGTGTTCAGGTCATTGCCGCCGCCCAGCCCGGGGCGGGGAAGCGGGTGCTCCACTCCCTGTGCTCGGTCTGCCCCGGGGTGCCCCTGCGGCTGGAGGTGGCGGAGGCCAACGAACGGGCAGTCGCCCTGTATGAAAAAATCGGGTTCGTAAAGGTCCGGGAGCTGTCCCGGTGGTATCGGGTGGATTAAAAAGGCTGCTCCGGAAGGGAAAGCTGACTTACGTCCACCCCCTCCAGCTTCAGAAGCCGGAGCTTTTTGTCCAGCCCTGCCGCGTAGCCGGTGAGGCTGCCGTCGGCCCCAATCACACGGTGGCAGGGAACCAGGATGGAGATTGGATTGCGTCCCACAGCGCTGCCCACGGCCTGAAATGACATGGTATTGTTGCCGCTTTCGGAAAGCTTTTGTGCCAGCGCTCCGTAGGTTGTGGTCTGCCCATAGGGAACGGTCAGAAGCAGTTCCCAGACCGCACGGCGGAAGGGAGTCCCTTTGAGGTGCAGCGGGGGCAGAAAATTGGGGGCTACTCCGGCAAAATAAACATCCAGCCAGGCAACGGCACTGGAAAGAATGGGGCAGAACCGATTGCTGACATCCAGCGGAAGGGTAGAGGCATAGTATTTTTGCCCTTCAAACCAAGCGCCAATCAGCCCCTCCTCGTCGGCTGCCAGAAGCATGTCTCCCAGGGGAGAAGAATAGCCGCATACAGAAATCACAGCGTCACTTCCTTTCTGATTTTGTGGACAATCTGGAGAGCATCACCCGTTCCCAGGCCACGGGCCGGGGCCTTGTGTTCAGGGCCACCACCGGCGGGGTGCCCCACAGCGTTACACAGGTATTTGATATACCGGTCAATCGTCACATGATTGGTTGGCGTTTCATTTACTGTTACTGTCAAAATTTTTGATTTTTTGAAATCGACTATCGATTATATGATACCATATCCATTTAGTATATGCAATCGGCACAGTTTCAAAAACGTAAAATTTTTTGCTTTTTGAAACTGTGCCGATATGAGAAGACTCTATATAAGCTTTATACAGGCGCGTGCACTTCGCTTCAATGGTGCCGCCCATTTTCTCAATCAGCTGTTTGACAATGGACATGCCAAGACCCGTTCCCGCATAACTGGAGCGGGCAGAGGGGTCCGCCTGCACGAAGGCCTCGAAGAGCTTGTTTTCCACAAAGTCCTCATAGCGCAGTCCTCACTTTTGACAATTCTTTTAGAAAGCGCCGGGTTATTCGCATTTTACGAAAAACCCGGCGCTTCTCTGGCACCCCAAATTGGATTCGAACCAACGACCTTCCGCTTAGGAGTAGGCACGGGGTATTGGCCACACGCACGATTTGTCCTGAAATCATACTATTTTGTGGCCTAATATGCCATTTTTATAACCGTAATTGTTTGCCTATGTGATGGCATGTACGACGCTATACGAGATACTCTGTTAGCAAGCTGTTAGCAAGCTTCCGAAAAACCGACGTTTGGTTGGTTTTCCGACTCGTATTTGTTGGTACGGCGATGTGATTCAGCTACTTGCGTAATACTATCACTTTTGCCACCTTATATTGACATACGAACTTTTTTCAAAACAGAATCTTATCAGGCTTAATTCTGTCTTTTTCCGTTATGGTGCGTACTACCCTGCATGGTACACCCGTTGCAACCACACCCGCAGGAACATCATGGGTAACAACACTCCCTGCACCAATTACAGAGCCCGCACCAATGGTCACTCCCGCACACACCGTTGCGTTTGCTCCTATCCAAACATTTTCTTCAATGGTAATCGGCGCTGAAGTTCCAATCCCATGACTGCGCTGCTCCTGGTCAATCGCATGGCCCGAACAAGCAATACACACGCCCGGAGCAATGAATACGCCTTCCCCGATATTTACCGGCGAAGTGTCCAGGATGACACAGTTGTAGTTCAGAACCGCAAATCCGTGGAAATGGATATTGAAGCCGTAGTCACAATGGAAATCCGGTTCAATACTGACCATAGCCGAATAAGTTCCCAGCAGGTCTCGTAGGATAGCGCCCCGCCTTTCCTTTTCATCTGGGGCAGTTTGGTTATATTCCCAGCATAGTTTCTTTGCGCGAGCTTGTGCTTCAATAGGAATATTCTCATAGCCGCTGGCATAAGCAGCCTGACTTTTAATAAAATCCAGTGGTGTCATAGCCCACCCCCATTCTTGTTCTCTCAAAAGCACCGAGCATTTTCCTTTTCAGCCTATTGTATAGTAAAAATGGTGATAAATCAATATATTTTCCCCTCCCCGCATTCCCAAAAATTGGGAATGCGGGGATTTCTTATTTGTCGAAATTGCTTTGAAATCATAGGCAAAAAAATTTTTTTGAAAATTTTTCTCAAAACACCCTCACAAAACGCCGTTTTTTCCGCGATAAGTGAAAGGAGTTTTCTGAAGCCCTTTCGAGTGAACCTTGAAAACTTCATAATCATTCATCTGATACATTCTTCTGGACCAGAGCCGGGAGGACAGTACGCCGTGACCACCTGCCCCGTAAAGGGGTACGAAGCGAGGAAGCCCGCGAGGGCCGAAGCAAAGGTGCTGAGCGAGAAATGCTGCCTCCAATGCCGGGTTGCCACAGGCAAGGCGACGAGGGTCCAGACAGGACAATGATACTTCTCTACGGAGCTGGCGGAGGACCCGGCAGGGGTGGAAGGCCCATGGACTCGATTCGCTCTCGAGCGTCAGATGATTTCCCTTTGTGTGTTTAGGGGGCGAGGCCGAATGAAACGCACCGACCAAAGCGCAGAAAGATTTTCTGTGTTTTGGTGGAGCAAAAATAAAAACTAGGAGGTACAAAATGAATCACTGCAAAACCATTGCCATTGTCAATCAGAAGGGAGGTGTTGGAAAAACCACTTCCACCGTCAATCTCGGTGTCGGCCTTGCTCAGGCCGGAAACCGGGTGCTGCTGATAGACGATGACCCCCAGCACAGTTTGACCATCAGCTTAGGAATACGGAATGCTGACGAGGATCTGGACATCACACTGGCTACTGCCATGCAGGCCGAAATCCGGGATGAACCCGTTCCCTGGGAAGAAGGCATCATCCACAGCGGCGAGGGGGTCGATCTGCTTCCTGCGAACATTGAACTGTCCGGCGTGGAAATGAGTCTGTTCAATGCCATGTCCCGGGAACAGGTGCTGAAATCCGTTCTCAGCCGGTTGAAAGAGAACTACGACTATATTCTCATTGACTGTATGCCGTCCTTGGGACTGATGTCCATCAATGCTCTGGTTGCCGCCGACAGCGTGATAATCCCGTCTGCACCGGACTTTCTTTCCACAAAGGGGCTGAATCTGCTCATTCGAACCATCAGCAGAGTGCGGCGGCAGATCAATCCGAAACTGAAAATCGACGGAATCCTTATGACCATGGTGGACGGGCGAACCAACAATGCCAAAAGCATTATCGCCGCCCTGCGCTCCACATTGGGCGGCAGCGTCCGGGTATTTGACACAGAAATTCCCCGCTCTGTCCGGGCCGCTGAGGCCTCCGGCGAGGGCAAAAGCATTTTCGCCTTTGATTCCAAAAGCCGGGTGGCCCATGCCTACACAAACTTGACAAAGGAGGTAGCCGAACTTGGCAAAGAAACAAATCGATCTCGGTCTGACGGGGCTAGATGAACTGTTCATGGATGACAGGGAGCGGGCAGAATCCAAGCTCCCCAAAATCCATGAAATTCCCCTTTCGGAAATTGACGAATTTCCAAACCATCCCTTTCATGTCCGCTTAGATGAGGACATGGATCAGCTGGTGGAGAGCATCAAGGAGCGTGGAATCATCACCCCGGTGACACTGCGGCAGAAGCCGGACGGGCGGTATGAAATCGTCTCCGGCCACCGCAGGACAAAAGCCTGTGAGCTGGTGGGCCTCGCCACCGTGAAAGCGGAAATCAAGGAGCTTTCCAGAGACGAGGCCATTATTCTTATGGTGGAAAGCAATTTACAGCGCACCACCATTCTGCCCAGCGAAAAAGCGTTTTCCTACAAAATGCGGCTGGAAGCCATGAACCGGCAGGGACAGCGCACGGATTTAACTTCGACACCAGTGGTGTCGAAGTCCAGAAGCAATGAGACATTAGGCGAGGCAGGAGGAGAAAGCCGAGAGCAGGTCCGGCGCTATATCCGTCTCACCCACCTTATCCCGCCCCTGCTTGATCTGGTGGATTCCGGAAAAATCGCTTTCCGGCCTGCGGTAGAGCTTTCGTATCTGACCGAGAAAGAACAGAACAGTCTGCTGGATTCCATCAATTCCGAGCAGTCCACCCCGTCCTTGGCGCAGGCCTTGAAGATGAAAGAATTTTCCCAGAATGGCAGGCTCAACGCCGACGTGATTCTCTCCATCATGTGCGAGCAAAAACCCAATCAGAAAGAGAAAATCAGCTTCCAGTCCGAGCGGCTGAAACCCTTTATCCCCAAAAACTTTACCGTCAAGCAGACGGAGGACTATGTGATCAAGGCCCTGGAGTATTACCACCGGTATCAGCTCCGACAAAAGGAGCGTGACCGATAATGGCTCTAAGGTGTCGTTCCCCTCCCCCTCACACTCCCCCTTATATTGTATAACCAGCTGTACCAGCTGAAAGAAACGTAGACACCTGCCAAAATCGGCGGGTGATTCTTTTGTGAAAGGAAAATGCCATGCGAAAAATTATGAAACGAGGGTTCTGCCTGTTTCTGGTGGCCGTGCTGCTGGCGGGGCTGGTGCCCTGTGCCTTTGCGGATGAAGCAATGCCCACCGGGGAAGTGGAAGCATCCGAGGCCGCAACGGAGGCAGCGGAAGAAACGACGGCTCCACCGGAAACAGTAGTTCCCTCAGAATCCACCGAACCGCCATCAGAAACTACCGAACCGCCAGAGGCAACGGAAACCACGGGATCGGAAACGGAAGTCACAGAACCGGAAGCTGACCCGGTAGAAGATGCCCCGGAAGATACCGTTGAGGATGACCGGCTTGCCACCTACGCTTCCACAGTCACCAACGTACTTCTGTTTGACAAGGCAAGCCCCAATTACACCACAGTCCTGAGAAGCCAGGTGTCTGTGACCTACAACCCCAACGGAAGCGATGCCGCAAAAACAGCCTATATCAAAAATCTGGGCTGGCACTTTGCACGGTACAACAATGTTCCCTATGAGGACGATCCGCTGTACTGCATCGAACCCTGCAAAAATTACGCAGCCAGCACTTCGGGCAACTACATGGACGAGGATCTGGGGGTATCCGGCAGCGGCAGCACCCGTGGCAGTAATGTCTGGTATGCCATGCCCTATTCCTACCGCCAGGCCATCGCCCTGACCCTGCTGTACTCCCGGCAGCTGTGGGACAGCAATTACAGTGTCAAAACCACGGCCATGGCCAACAACCCCAATGTATCCACCCGGATCGCCACCCAGTTCCTGATCTACGAGATTGTGACAGGATTGCGGGATGCGGATACCTTCAACCGACGTGGCTCCAACGGTTATACCAGCGGGGATGTATTCTACAATGCGGGTGTTGCCAGCGTTTCCGGCTTTGCGGAGAAGTACAACAGCATTGTTTCCAGTGTTCAGAACGCCATGAAAATCCCCAGCTTCACCAGCCGTTCCTCCGGCTCCGCACCCACCATCACCATGAGCGGGAACCAGGTAAGCGTTACGGATTCCAACGGTGTACTGGGAAACTTCTCCTTCACCAATGGGAACGGTGCTTCGTTTTCCAAGTCCGGGAATACCCTGACCATCACCAAAACAGGCTCTATTTCTCCGTCTACAGCGTTTAGTGCTACCCGGAGTCTGCCCTCTGCGGAAAATTCCACCGTGTCCATTTACTACAGTGCCAGCAGTACTTACCAGACCTGTGTCAAGCTGTATTCTCCCCAGGTGGATACACTGCGGGCCTATTTTAAGATCAACGCTCCGGACCCCGGTGCCATTGCCCTGGTAAAAACCACAGAGGACGGTCAGAATTTATCTGGTTGGCGTTTCGGCGTGTATTCCAATGCCGCCTGCACCGCCCTGGTATCCGGCCCGCACACCACGGACAACAACGGCAGAATCAGTATCACCGGGCTGAACGCTGGAACCTACTACATCAAGGAGCTGGGACATACCAACAGTGCCATTTCTTCCCGCTACACCTGTTCCGGGGAGAATCCAAAGATGGTCAGCATCTCCAACGGCACTACCACCAGTGTCAGCTTCTATAACAAGCTGACCTCCGGTTCCGTGAAAATCACGAAAACCACGAACACCGGACAGAACCTGGGCGGGTGGAAAATCGGCCTATACACAGATTCAGCCTGCACCAATTCCATCTCCGGTTCTCCCTTTACAACCGGCAGCGACGGTACCGTGACCGTATCCGGCTTGCAGCCCGGAACCCTGTACGCCAAGGAACTGGCTTCCAGCGATCCCTATTGGGTCTGCGATACCAGCGTGAGAACAGTCACGGTAGTGGCCGGTCAGACGGCTTCCGTAAGTTTCTCCAACACCCAATACGGCGCACTGGAAATCCGAAAGTCTACCAACACCGGCAACCACCTGGACGGTTGGAAGTTCATCGTCAAAAAGGACGGTG
>USQL01000055.1 GCA_900556935.1 uncultured Eubacteriales bacterium
AAGAAGCAGCCGATGTTGAATTTTTTCAGCGTCTCAATGACCGTGGGATAGTCCGCATCCGTCAGCTTCCGGCGGCAGGAGCCGATGGCGGAAGCGGGGGTGTGGGCCAGCTTGGCCACGGTGGAGGCCGGGACCTCTGTCAGGTCCAGCAGATCCCCCTTGAGAATGCCCTCGGCGCCGAACCGGGCAGCGTAGATCTTATCCACCTTACCGCTTTCCCGGGCGGCTTCAATCACGCCCTGCAGGCTGGTATTGATCACGGCGGTGGGGCCGCCGCCGTGGGCCACCAGAATATTCACGCCCATAGCCTTACCTCTCAGATACCGGCCTTGCGGTACCGCTCAGCCATTTCGTCCAGGGATACGTTCTCCACCAGAGGAGCCTTGCCGTAGGAGTCGAAGTCCACGATCAAGGTGCCCACGGCCTCCTTGACGCCCTTTTCGATGGCCTCTACAATGAGGGCCACGTCCTCGTTGGGCACCAGGCCGTACATGACGGTGTCCATAATGGGGGTCAGGAACACTCTGGGGTCAAAATCGGAGGTCTTGGTCTGGAGCAGCTCATAGATGGGCTTGATGGTCTCGTGGTCCCGCAGCTCCGGACGGTACCAGAACAGCTCCCGCAGATTCCGGGTGACGGCCAGACGGATATCGGTATCCACGTTGATCTTGGCAATGCCCAGCTTGGAGACCTCTTTCAGCTGCTCCTTGGGGATGCCGTAGGCATTGGTAATGGTGCCCCCCAGGGCGTTGATCTCCTTGACGATATACTGGGGCACGGTGGAGGAGCCGTGGGACACCAGGGCGCAGAAAATGCCCTCATGGAGCAGGCACTCCTTGGTGGCAATGGCGATCTGCTTGCGGATCACCGCATGGGCGCCCTTGTTGGCACCGTGCTTGGTGCCGTAGCTGATGGCCAGAGCATCCACGCCGGTGGCCTTGATAAATTTAATAGCATCCAAGGGGTTCGTATAGGTAGAGGTTGCGGCGAACACATGGTCCTCCACACCGGCAAGCACGCCCAGCTCGCCTTCCACCGTCACGCCCCGCTCGTGGGCCAGCTTGACAACCTCCCGGGTCAGGGCGATGTTGTCCTCAAAGGGCAGGCTGGAGCCGTCAATCATCACGGAGGTGTAGCCCCCGTCCATGGCGGCAATGCAGGAGTCGATGGTCTTGCCGTGGTCTAGGTGCAGCGCCACGGGGATGGGGCTGTTCTCGGCAAACTGCTTGACGGCCTTGGCAATGTTGTTGGCACCCACCTTCTTGTCTTCCAAGGTGCCGTTGGCAAAGTCGGTCCGGCCGCCCATAAAGGCGTTGGCCAGGTCCGCGCCCTGGATAATGGCGGCGGAGCGGAACATCTCGTGGACCTCAATGACGGCCTTGGCCTGGGCCACGGCGTTGACATTGAAGGCACCCTGGGCATAGTTATACTTTTCGGTAGCCTCCAGAATGGCTCTCATAGGTACTAAGGACATAATTGTTTACCTCCTATATTTTAGTACGGCTGCTTGGCCGCGTTGGCGTTGAGATAGATGCAGGCATCGGGATGGTTCTGGGCAAGGCTTGCGGGGAAGTGGGCGGTTACCTCACCGTAGGCGGCCTGGCGGACCACACTGCGGTGCCAGTCCCGGAACACCCCCAGGCGCAGCTTCCTGGCGCCCAAAATCTGCTTGATGCCGATGGTGACGCACTTGCGGGGCATGGCATCGATGGCACCGTTCAGGTCACCGATAGCGTTAGAGGTCCGGGTTTCCCGGCTGATGGTCAGCACTCTGGTGGGAAGCTGGGCGAACTCCTCGGCGGTCATATCGTCCCGTGCCTCGTTAAAGGCCAGATGGCCGTTGATGCCGATGCCGCCGAAGCACACATCTACGCCCCCCAACTCCTCAATCTTTCGGTCAATCATGCCGGGGTCCTTGGGGTCCGGGAAGAACCGCTGACTCTCGGGCATCACAAGCTCCGGGTCAATCTTGGAATACACCGTGCGGTTCATAAAGCCGTGGAAGGACAGGGGGGAATCGAAATCAATATAGGTCTCGTCGTCGTTTAAGTACTCGTCCATGTTGAAGAACCAGCAGTTCTTCAGGGACACCCGGTCCCGGTTTACCAGGCGGACGAAGATGGGATACTGGCCCACGGGGCCCACCGGGCAGATGAAGACGGTCTTCTCCCCCCGGGCATTGTGCTCTTTGATGGTATTGACCATCTCCAGGGCCATTTCATAGAAAACCTCGCCGGAATCCCCCAGCTTTACCAGAGGAATCTTTGCGTCCTTTCCCAGGTCCTCCTGGGAAATCTGAAAATACTCGTACATTTTTTGGCTCCTCCTTATTTTTTATCGGGATGAATCAAACAATTTAATACGGAATAGGCCGCCGCGCCCACAGCGCCGTCCAAAGGCGTGCTGTCGCAGTAGGCGACGGTGCCCAGTTCGTAATCGTTGCCGGTAAACTCAAACTGCCGCCGGATTTCCTCCAGGAAATCCGTTCGCAGGGCCGGGCTCCGGAACAGCGCCCCATGGAGGAACAGCTTCTCCGGATTCATCAGCACCGCCACATTCAGCGCCGCCACGGCCAGATGCCGCAGGGCCAGGGTCAGCACCCGGCACACCGCCGGGTCCCCCAGCTCGTAGGCCTTTACCAGGTCCTCCAAGGTCAGCGCCTCGGGGGTCTGGGCGAGACACCGCAGCATGGAATTGGGGTTCGACTGCCAGATCACCCTTCCGTTTTCCAGAAGGGCGGACTCGGTTATGACGGTTTGCAGGCACCCCCGCTTGCCGCACTCGCAGCGCTTTCCGTCCAGCACCGCGATGGTGTGGGCAATTTCGCCGCAGCCGTAGGTGGTGCCGATAAACAGCTCGTCGTCGATGATGTGGGCGCAGTGCATGCCCCGGCCCACATGCAGCAGGGCAAAATTGGAGGGGGCCTCCTCCGGGTGGTTGAGCCCCAGGGCCACGGCCATACAGCGCACGTTGTTTTCAAAGACCACGGGAATCTCGAAGGCCGCCTGAACGGCCCCGGGGTCAAACTCCGCCCAGTACCGGCTGCTGCCCACAAAGCCCGTTTTTTCCTTGTTGATGTGCCCGGGAAGCCCCACGCCGATGGCGGCGATTTTCTCCCGGGGCACCGGGGCAGAAGCCAGGCAGTCGGCAATCATCTCCGTCACCACCTGGGTGATGTTCTCCCGTTCCGGGTCATGGGGCAGGAGCTTCTGATACTTTACCCCGCCCCGCAGGTCACAGACCACGCCGGTGATGGAGGAATAGTTGAATTCCACCCCCACGGCATACCGGTAGTCCGGGCAGATATTCAGGGCGATGCGGGCCCTTCCGATGGTGCCCCGGTCCTCCTCCATTCTCCCCAGCTCCGTTAAAATCCCCTCCCGCAGCAGCTCCCCCACCACTGCGGTGATGGTTGCGGAGGTGATGCCGGTCAGGTCGCTGGTGTCCTTTCGGGAAATACCGGGGTTTCGGAAGATGCATTCCAGAACCCGGTCCCGGTTGGGGGCACGTATTTCCTTTTGCTTGTACATGAAATTCGTTCCTTATTTCAAATTCTCGGGCAATGCAAAGCCCGTGTAGTTGGTGGCGACCTCAATCACCCGGAAGACATCCAGCCTGCGCTGGCGTTTTAGCTCCTCCCCGCGAATAAAGGCGCAGAAGTCCGCGAAAAGCCGGTCCGCTTCCTTTTTGTCTCCCATACACAAGCTCACCAGAGCCCGGGACAGGAGAATGCAGTATTGACAGTGGAAATCCAGATATTCCCAGTTTTCCTTCCAGATTTTCTTCCGTCCCGTGGGAATCCGCTCCCGGAATTCCGCCGCCACACGCTCAATCCGGCGGAACCGGTCCGCAAGAGCCGGCTGGCACCGGGGGCCGTGGTTATTCCAGTAGTCCGTATCGCTCAGGGCCGACAGCCGCTCCAGGAAGGCCACGGCGTTTTCCCAGCCGGGGCCAAACATGGCGGAGAAATAGGTATCCCGCATGGTCTCGTAGGGAATGGTCTCGTCCAGCAGCGCCTGGGCCATGACGTAATTGGGGAAGCCCGTGGGGCTCATGGCCCGCAGCTCCTGGCAGCTCATGTAGCCGTTGGTGCCGAAGCGCTTTAACGCGTGAATGTCGTCGTAGGTAACCCGGGCGATTTTCATATAGCCAAAGTCCCCGTAGTGGGCCCGGCCCAGGGGGTAGTCGTAGAAAAAGCTGTCCCCGGAGAACACCCGCTTCCAGGCGGCCAGATGAGAGAGATTTTCCTCCACCGTCTCCGGAAGACGCATCTCATTGCGCACATAGGGGGTAATGGGCACCGGGCGGAAATCCGGAGGATAGGACATTTCAAAGGTCCGGCTGATGGGAGCAAACATCAGGCAGAACCGCTCCGGGTGCCGGATGCGGCTGACCTTCGGCGCGTACAGAAGCTCCTGGTAGAGCAGGAAGACAATCCTTGTGGAAAGTCCCGCCCGGGTCAGGGCCTGGTCCAGCTGGTTTAAAATCTCCACATACTGGTCAGAAAGGGTTGTTTTCCGGCACTCTTCACAGGTGCAGACGTTGTTATAGTCGTCTGCCAGCCAGAAATGCAGGTATTCCGCCTCCGGGTGCTCCCGGGCATAATCCACCACCTGGTTTACAAGCAGTTCCCGTGCCTTTGGGTTTGAATAGCACAGATTGGTATTGGCGGGGATGCCCTTCCAGTAGCCCCGCTTCCCGCCGACCAGGGCCGCCAGGGGCTCTAGGTCCGGGGCCAGGGTCTTCTCCGTGGTGTGCCAGCCGGTGCCCGCGCCGCCCAGGACTCCCGCGGTCCAGCCGTGGCCCACCCGGTGGCAGTGGATGCCCCGCAGGGCCATGGCCCGGTACACCGCCTGGTCCATGGCATCCAGGTCCCGGCGCTCCAATGTCTCGGGCTCCAGGGTGGGGTTGTACAGATGGGAATACCAGCGTTCAAAAAAGATATCCGGCTTTTTAAACTGGAGGAAAAAGGCATTGAAGCCGTTCTTGGGCAGCCAGTCGATGAAGTCCACCAGATTGCTCAGGCTGTCCGCGCCCTCCACGCAGACCCCCCGATGGTAAAAGGAGGCCCGCACGTCCTTCTTTTCCGCCTCCGGCGCGCCGGAGGTCTGAAGATCCGGCACATAGGTGCCCCCGGGGCCGGGATAGAGGAAGACGAAGCCGATGGCACGCAGATAGTCGTAGACCGCCAGCAGGACATTTCCGGCGGTGCTGCCGACAAATTCCGCCCTGCCGTCCCGGACACGGTAGCTGTAGTCCGCGTCTCCGGCGACGGACATGGAAACCTCCAGCCTCCCGCCGCCCTGTCCCGGGAGCATGGTCATATGCTCCTCCAGGGTCCGGGCGGCGAAGGCGAGGGTTGCCTGCTCCTGGGAATAGCGTTTCTGTTCTTCCATAGCGTAGGGCCCCTTTCTCCCGATACTTTGATTATATTTTATAATTAAACATCCGAAGGGTCAATAGATTCTTATCCGGTAATTTCCACAAATTTCGAAGCCTCCGTTTAGCTTATGTGCATAAATATCATTTTTCACACAATTTTTATATTGAATTTTGTGCGTCTTTCTGCTACCATGCAAGTAACGGCACCCGGCAGCGGGCATTTGATTCAATTTGTAAATTAAATTAAATGTTCCCGCGTTTCCAAAAACGTTCCGTTTTTAAGGAGTTGTTGCTATGAAAAAGAAGAAAAAGGGCATTCAGATCAGCGACAAGGTCTGGCTTCTGATCTCCCTGCTCGCCGCACTGCTGCTGTGGTACTGTCTTTCCCTGGGTGAAAAGACCGGACGCAGCTTCCCCTTCATCGACAAGGTGATTCCCGCCGTGGGCACCATGATCGAGCGGGGCGCTTTCTGGAAGGACATTAAGAGCAGCCTGAGCTGTGTGGCCCTGGGCTTTGCCCTGGGCTTCGCCACCGCCCTGCCTGTCGCCTTCCTGATGGCCTGGTACACCCCGGTCCAGAAGATTATCGAGCCCTGGATCAACTTCATCCGCAATATCCCCGCCCTGGGCTACGCCCCCCTGATTGTCATCATCTTCGGCGTTGGCCAGAAGCCCGCGGTCATTCTCATCTGGATTTGCACCTTCATGACCATGAGCATCACCATCTATCAGGGCATTAAGAACATCGACACCACCCTCATCAAGGCCGCCCGGGTCTTAGGCGCCAACGACCTGGATATCTTCCTGAAGGTCATCTGCCCGGCCACCATCCCCTTCATCATCACCGCCATCCGTCTGGGCCTGTCCGCCGCTCTGACCACCCTTCTGGCCGCCGAATCCACCGGTGCCCAGGCCGGTATCGGTATGCGGATTCGCTCCCTGGCAAACTCGTTTGATTCGCCTCCCATGCTGATGTACATTATCCTTCTTGGCATCATCGGCCTGATTCTGGTGAAGATCGTTGATATTATCGAAAGGAAGCTGACAGGATGGCAGGAGAAAATTTGACCAAGCTGAAAATTGACAACGTTGTCAAGGAATACGTGGGCAATAAGGGAAAAACCATTGCCCTGAACGGTGTCAGCCTGGATATTAAGGAAAACGAATTCATCTGCGTGGTAGGCCCCTCCGGCTGCGGCAAGTCCACCCTGCTGAACATCATCGCGGGCCTTTTGGAGCCCACCTCCGGTGCCGTGTACTTAGACGGCAAAAAGATTGAAGGCACCGGCGTGGAGCGGGGTGTGGTCTTCCAGGGCTACGCGCTGTTCCCCTGGCGGACGGTTCTGAAAAACGTCATGTTCGGTCTGGAAATGAAGCGGATGCCCAAGGCCCAGGCCGAGGAAATCGCCAAAAAGTACATCAAGGCCGTGGGTCTGGAGGGCTTTGAGCACGCCTATCCCAAGGAGCTCTCCGGCGGTATGCGCCAGAGAGTGGCCATTGCCCGGGCCTACGCCGCGGACCCCGAGGTTCTGCTGCTGGACGAGCCCTTCGGCGCACTGGATGCCCAGACCCGTGTGCAGCTGCAAAGCGAGCTGCTGAATACCTGGGAGCACGAGAAGAAGACCTGCTTCTTCATCACCCACGACGTGGACGAGGCCATTATTCTGGCCCAGAGAGTCATCATCATGTCCGCCCGTCCCGGCCGCATCAAGCGGATTGTGGACATCGACATTCCCTATCCCCGCACCCAGGCCACCAAGACCGACCCCCGGTTCCTGGAGCTGAAGACGGAAATCTGGAATGAGGTCTACCAGGAGTTCCTGGAGGTCAGGAAGTAATTTCACCGGCTAAAACCCGGAAAAATTAAAAATTGGAGGAAACCGAAATGAAAAAACTGCTCACCCTCGCTCTGGCAGCCCTGATGGTCCTGTCCCTGGCCGCCTGCGGCGGGAAGACCGAGGCCCCTGCCGCCACCACCGCCGCTCCCGCTGCCACCACCGCTGCCACGGAAGCGCCCGCAACCGAAGCCCCCGCTGCCGAGGCTCCCAAGGAGCTGACCAAGCTGAACGTTGCCTACATGCCCAACTACGCCTCCCTGTGGTCCGTGCTGACCGCTATGGACAAGGGTTACTTCGCTGACGAAGGTCTGGAAGTTACCCTGTGGGAGTTCGCCGACGGCCCCTCTGAAATCGCCGCTATGGAAGGCGGCAGCATCGACCTGGCCTACATCGGCCACGGCGCGCACAAGCTGTGCATCAACGGTCAGGCCAAGATTTTCCTGCCCTCCTCCGTTCACAGCACCGACCGCATCATCGTTCTGCCCACCTCCGACGTTACCTCTGTTGACAACATCTCCAACCTGAAGGGCAAGAAGGTTGCCTACAACGGCGGCTCCTCCTCTGAGACCGCTCTGCAGGGCGCTCTGGCCGCCGCGAACCTGACCATGGACGACATCGAGGCCTACGAGATGGACGCTACCAACATGGTCGCCGCCATGATGTCCGGCAACGTGGATGCCTGCACCGCCTGGAACCCCTACTCCAACCAGATTATGGAAAACTGCAAGGGCGCTCTGGAGCTGGAGTTCGCCACCAACTCCGTGAACATGTCCAGCTGGATCTGCATGCCCAACTACGCCGACGAGAACCACGACGTTCTGGTCCGCTTCACCCGGGCGCTGCTGAAGGGCATGGAGTTCTCCTCTCAGCAGGAAAACTGGGACTACGCTGTGGAGCTGTACGCCAAGCAGTGTGCCAAGGACTTCACCGCCTGCCAGGTTGAGACCGGCGATGCCACCTGGTTCTCCGCCGACTACATTAAGTCCGGGATTGCCGACGGCACCTTCACCGACCTCTACACCCGCCAGCAGCAGATGTTCATCGACAACGGCGCTGTAGCAGCTCCCGTAGAGCTGAGCGACTACATCCTGTTCGACATCATGACCGAGGCTCTGGGCTAAGGAACTTCTTCGGGCCGTCTCTTCCGAGGCGGCCCGCTTTTTGATTTATTGACCAATGGCTCCCCTGAAAGGGGAGCTGGCCCGGCGAACGCCGGGTCTGAGGGGTCCGGCTTTTCGTCAGAAAAGCCTCCGCCGCAGGCGGGATTCAGGCCCAGATGTCTGGGCTGCCCGATATTTGCGCCGATGGCGCAAGTCTTGGCCGAAGGCCAAGACTGACCTCTCAGTCAGCTGCGCTGCCAGCTCCCCTTTCAGGGGAGCCAATTCTAATGGAGGAAACCAGGACATGAACTACTACATTCAAAACGGCCTTGTCTACATTGACGGGGCATTTCAGGAAATGGCCCTGCACATTGTGGACGGGAAAATCGAATTCGCAGGTGCCGTCCCGGCGGGGGCAGAGGTCATTGATGCCAAGGGATACAAAATCGTCCCCGGGTTTATCGACACCCATATGCACGGGGCCATGGGCCATGATGTCAACGGCTCCACGGCGGAGGACCTGGAGACCATCGGCGCGTTTCTTGCCCAGCACGGCACCACCGCCTTCCAGTGCTCCGTCCTGACAGACACCCAGAGCCAAACCGAGTGGTGTATCGGCCAGTTTAACCGCTACCGGGAAGTCCCCAGGCAGGGGGCCGAGCTGGTTGGCATCCACCTGGAGGGTCCCTTCCTTGCCACGGCCTACAAGGGGGCCATGCCGGAACACCTGCTCCAAAACAGCAATATCGACCTGGTGCGGCACTATCAGACGCTTGCCCATGGGGGCATCCGGTATATCACCCTCTCCCCTGAGCTTCCCGGGGTGCTCAGCATGATCCCGGAGCTTCGAGGCCTAGGCATCACCGTGGGCATCGGTCACTCCGGGGCCACCTACGACCAGGCCATGGAGGCCATCGCCCTGGGGGCCACGGTGGGCACCCACGTAGGAAACGCCATGCGGCTGTTCCATCAGCATGAGCCCGCCATTTTCGGCGCGGTGATGGAGAGCGACGTGTACTGCGAGACCATCTGCGACGGGCGGCATCTGGTGCCCGGCACGGTGCGGATGTATTTTAAGTGCAAGGGGCCCCAGAGAATCGTCGCCATCACGGACTCCATTATGGCGGCGGGCCTGCCCGACGGGAACTATCACTTAGGGGTCAACGACGTGGTGGTGAAGGACGGGGACGCGAAGCTTGCCAGCGACGGCACCCGGGCGGGCTCCACCCTGACCCAAGATACGGCGCTGAAAAACATGCTCGCCTGGCTGCCCCTTTCTCTGGAGGAAATTCTCCCCACCCTGACGGAAAACCCCGCCCGGGAAATGGGCCTGTGGGACACCAAGGGCTCCATCGCCCCCGGCAAGGACGCGGACCTGGTCTTCCTGGACGCAAACGCCGACATCGCCCAGGTCTACACCCGGGGCGTGCGGTGCAAATAAGGCCCGAAAGCTGACGGAATAGGGGGCTTGGTTGAACGTATACCCTGGAAGCTGAAGCCCCTAGCCTTCTCCTGCTGGAGAAGGTGCCCGCAGGCGGATGTGGAGGGGACCCCTGACGGGATTGCCGTGCTAAAAAAGATGTTGAATGCTATAAATTCTGTGTTTTAGCTGTATTTTCTTACGAACTCCGACACTTGTTACAGGTGTCCCCTCCACATTCCCCCGCTGCGGCGGGGACCTTCTCCAGCAGGAGAAGGCTAGGGGTTCCCGTCAGGGGGTATACGTGCAACCAGCCGCTCAATTCCGTCGGTTTTCGGGCGGCTGATAGCCGCCCCTACGGGGGATTTGCGTAAAATTTCAGAAAAAACGCCCGGGCAGCCAATCACTGCTCAGGCGTTTTCTTTATACTTCGTCCCCGTAGAACCACGCGCCGTTTCGGCCGTGCCGTTTGACGTAGTAGAGGGCGCTGTCGGCCCGCTGGTAGATGTCCGCCTCCGGGGTGTCGCCACCGGAGAAGGCAATACCGGCGCTCATAGTCAGAGCCGGGCAGCCGTCGGTCTGGTTCGTCAGGCTCTGTTTCAACTTGTCCAAGCACTCCTTCACCACGCAGCGCTTCTCTTGGGTGACCTCCGTCATAATCACCGCGAACTCGTCGCCGCCCACCCGGAAGACGAAATCCCCGTCCCGGAAGGACTCGGTGAGCTTCCGGGCGGCCTTTTGGATGATCCGGTCCCCCATCGTATGGCCATAGGTATCGTTGTAGCGCTTGAAGCCGTCAATATCCGTCAAAACCAGGGCATAGGATACGTTGTCCTTCTGGTACAGCGTCAGGAGCCGATTGAAGGAGGCGCGGTTCAGAAGGGAGGACAGTGCGTCGTGCTCGGCCTCGTGGTGCAGAAGCCTCTGGGCCTCCTGGTTTTCCTCGTATACCCGGTTGTAGGTCACGGCCAGGGATTGGAGCTCTGCCGCGCCCTCCACGGGGACGGTCTCGTCCCGCTGGATATGGGCGTTGTAGCTGACCAGGGGCCGGACCACCAGCCGCCGCACCACCAGGCTTTCCCCAACAAAGAAGGCCACCATTACCGCAAGGCCCAGCTCCTGGGCAACAGACAGCCCCCGGAACCGCTTATAGCTCTCGTTCTGCTGCCCCTCCGTCAGGTGTACCAGATCCTCCACGCACCGGTCTACATTCTCGGAAATCCTGGTTTTGGCATCCTGATAGGTGTCGTCAGAGACCATGCGCTCCGCCTTTCTGAGCTTTTCGGCGTTGGTCAGCACCTGGTCCATGGTTTCCAGCTCCACCTCGGCAACCTTTTGGGGAAGACCGGACACCTCCATGGCGTAGCCGCTGGCTGCCAGGCGCATGGCATAGTACTCCCGCTCCATCAGGACCCGGGAATCACTCAGGGCCGTTTCCAGGTCCGAAAGCACCTGGGTGCCGGAAAAATAGGTTTCCAGCTCCTCCACGGCCTGGTCCCGCTGCCGGGTCACGTCAGCCTCCTGAAAATAGCCGTCCATATATTTTCTGCTGCCGGTCATGACAAACAGCCGCGCCTGCTCCGTCAGGGTGTCCGAGCCCTTTTGCAGCTTCTCCGCGGACCGTTCCGCCGTCACATACCGGGTGGTCGCGGATCGCATACTCTGAAAGGTGCGGAACCTCACCACGGAAACAGCCGTCAGTACCGCCGCCAGAAGCAGCGCCAGAAGCATACTGACCCTGCTGACCCGCTGAATGCGTATTTTTTTCATTTCCGGTCTCCCTTTCTCTATATCGGACATGGCTTTTTGTGTTTACAGAAAATAAATGCATACGCTTTTTTCAATTATAGCACATGATTTTGCGAATGAAAAGCGTTTTCAAAAAAAATATTTTTCCTCCGCCAATGGAAGCATTCCATCCCCAGCACATCCACGCCGCCATCCTCTGCACCCCTCCGCCCCTCGGCGGTGCTGTACGTGGCCCAGCCGCAGCGCCAATGTCACAATTTCAGAAAGAACACGCCCAAAGAATCGCCGCACTTGTCGGACGCATTCTTTGGGCGTGTTTTATATCTCCGGAAGCCCGAAAAAGTAACCAAATTTTGAACAGGAAGTTTATTCAATATTGCGTCTTGGAAAGATTCGGTTTCTGTGCTACCATAATTTCAAGTTAATTCGGAGTCCGAATTTATAATTTTGGAACACAAAATATCATCCGGAATATGGGATGTGATTGGATTTGAAGGAAATGAAAAAGCTGGGGCTGAAGGAGACCAAAATCGGAAATCAGCTCCTGATATTGCAGATGCTCTTTCGCGGGGACGGGTTTTCCCGGGTGGAGCTGGCGGAACAGACCCATCTTTCCCCCAGCACCGTCACAAGCCTGACCTCCGACCTGCTGAAACGGGGCATCATCGAGGAGACCGGAGAAAAGACGGTTACCGCCGGGCGGGCCCGCACGGGGCTTGCCATCAGCAATGCCCTGGGGTATCTGGTGGTGGTGGAGGTCTCCCATAGCTGCATTTACATAACGCTTTTAAATATGCGTCTGGAGATTCTCTCCTCCAAGCAGATCAAGGGTAAATTTGTGGACGGCAACGGCGTGTTTGCCGCGGTGGCCCAGGAAATTGCCGAACAGGCCCAGCCCCTGGCCGGAATGGGCATTCTCTTCCAGGAGGATGTACGGGAGAACAGCTTCCATGTCATGTACTCCACCGGCTATGCCGCCGCCAACATCTCCTTAAAGGACGCGTTCAAAACCCAGTATCGCGTCCCGGTGCTGGAGGAATCGGTTGCCGCCTTTACGGTCACGGATGTCATCCGGGAGGTTGGGCTGGAGGAGCGGAACGTGGCCCACATCCACCTGGGCCGCCAGATTCAGACCGCCCTGCGGATTGATGGCAGCACCGTTGTGCTGAAAGACCGTTGTGTGGAGGACTTTTCCACCATGCTGCCGGAGGGCGAGGGCGGGAAGCCCCTGCTGTACCGGCTGGCCCTTCTGCTGAATGTCCTTTTTGCCATGTTCCCCCTGGACACCGTCCTGATTGTCGGGAAGGAGCCTCTGCCGGAGGACTTTTTAGAGGAGCTGCGGCACCGGCTCAATCCCCGCTTTACAGGCGGCAAGCGCCCCGAAATTCTTCTCATGCAGGAGGGCAGCCGGGAGCGCGTCGCCGCCAGCTACGCCGCCCGCATCCGCTCGAAATCCATCCGTGCCCGGCTGGAGGCCGCCGTCTGATTGGCTTTATCGGCCTTTCCCAGGCCCCATTTCTTTTGTGCAGCATCCGTGAAGAACGGCTGTAAATAAAAACGGGCGAAAGCCCAAAAACGAAGAAGGAGAAGATTTTATGTTGCAAGGTACCCTGATTATCATTGCCTTTGTCATCATTGCCGCATTGATGATGACAAAGAAGATTCCCACGCTGTTGGCGCTGCCGCTGATGGCCGTGGTAATCTGTATCATCGCGGGCGTTCCCGCCGTGGGTGTGGACGCGGACGGAAAGGCCATCGGCTGGCTGCAAACCGTGTTTGAAGCCGGTACGGTCCGAATGGGCAGCGCCATTATGGCTGTCGTCTTCGGCGCTTGGCTGGGTCAGATTATGAACAAGACCGGCATCACCGAGAACATCATCAAAAAGAGCGCGGAGCTGGGCGGTGACCGTCCTCTGGTCGTGACCATCATTATGGTTATCGCCGTGGCGCTGCTGTTCACCACCCTGAACGGCCTGGGCTCCATCATCATGGTTGGCAGCATTGTGCTTCCCATCCTGGTCTCCGTGGGCGTGCCCGCAATCAGCGCCGCCTGCATTTTCCTGATGGCTTTCAGCACCGGCCTGACCTTTAACATCGCAAACTGGAAGAGCTTCTCCAGCATCTTCGGCCTGGAGCTGGACCAGATTAAGGGCTTTGAGGTCTACATGCTCATCGCCACCCTGATTGCCACCATCATTCTGATTGTTGTTGAGTTCAAGAAGAACGGCATCAAGTTCGGCTTCTCCGCCCCCACCGGCGATGTGGAGGAATCCCGTCAGCTCAAGGGCGTAACCGGCGGCCTGGCCATGCTCTCCCCCCTGATTCCCATTGTGCTGGTTGCCTTCCTGAAGGTGCCCGTGTGCCCCGCCTTTACCGTTGGCATTATCTGGGCGCTGGTCTTCACCTCCAAGAGCTTTAAGAAGGCCATGAACATGCTGACCAAGACCTGCTACGACGGCATCACCGATGCGGGCCCCGCAGTCATCCTGATGGTTGGCATCGGCATTCTGTACCTGGCCGTGACCAACCCCATCGTCAAGGAAGTGCTGAATCCCTTCCTGCTGAAGGTTGTTCCCAGCAGCCGGATTGGCTACATCATCTTCTTCGCCGTGCTGGCTCCCCTGTCCCTGTACCGTGGACCCATGAACCTGTTCGGTCTGGGCTCCGGCATCGCCGCCCTGGTCATCGGCCTGGGCACCCTGAGCCCCATGGCAGTCATGGGCGCGTTCCTGGCCGCCGAGCGGATTCAGGGCTGCGGTGACCCCACCAACACCCAGAACGTCTGGACCGCCAACTTCGCTGAGGTGGACGTGAACCAGATCACCCGGAAGCTTCTGCCCTACCTGTGGACCCTGGCTGTGGTCGGCGTGGTTATCAGCGCGTTCCTGTACTTCTAAAATTCCCTGCGGTGCTGTTAGAATAGCATGTCGCTGCGAACCAGTGACCGATGTCACTGGTGTGGCAGCCCCCCGGTTGAA
>USQL01000056.1 GCA_900556935.1 uncultured Eubacteriales bacterium
CTCCCCGCCGGAGGCACCCAGCCTATGGGTTTGCCATTCAAACGTAAATAGTGGGCAGCCTTCCGGCCGCCCACTGTTTTTTATTATTTCCGATGCAGCAGCCCACGGTGTTTCTTCTTGGGCTCCTCGGTCTCCTGCTTGCCAATGACCACCGTCTTCCGGGGAGACAGCAGCAGCCCCGCGGTCAGGCCGGTCATGACGCACAGTGCCCCGCCCAGAAACAGTTCCCGCTTCCGAATCAGCATCAGCCCATCCAGGCTGTCCCAGTATTTTTTAATCTCTTCCATGGTTATGCCTCCTTGTATGTATGGTAAATCCAGTATACCAACTGTTCCTGGGGAAGTCAATGGACGAAGTGTAAACACCGTCCTAATTTTGATAGGCCCTTGCTATTGCTTTTTCTGTTCTTTTTCGGTATAATGTACAAAAAAGAAAGGCGGGCGAATGAAAAATGTTGGATGCTGTGATTATCGGCGGCGGTGTGGTGGGCTGTGCCGTCGCCCGGTTCCTTTCCGGATTTCAGGGGTCCTTCCTCCTGCTGGAGCGGGGCAATGACCTTTGCTGCGGCACCTCCAAGGCAAACAGCGCCATTATCCACGCGGGGTTTGATGCCAAGGCCGGTTCCCTGATGGCAAAATACAATGTCCTGGGAAGCCAGATGATGGAGTCCCTTTCCAAAGAGCTGGGCTTTTCTTACCGGCGCAACGGCTCCTTGGTCCTGTGCCTGAGCAGGGAGGACCTGCCAAAGCTCCAGGCCCTGTATGAAAACGGCCTGCAAAACGAGGTGGAGGGCCTGGAGATTCTGGACAGGGAAGCCCTGCTTCAGAAAGAGCCGAATATCGGGGACGATGCCGTGGCCGCCCTCTGGGCACCCACGGGAGCCATCGTCTGCCCCTTCGGGCTGACCTATGCCCTTGGGGAAAACGCCGCCCAGAACGGGGTGCAGTTCCAATTCAACCGGGAAGTTACCCGGGTTTCGCAACAGAAGGACCACTATCTTGTAGAAACCGCCGACGGAAGCCACTACGAAACCCGGGCGGTGATCAACGCCGCGGGGCTCTATTCCGACGTGTTCCACAACCAGGTCAGCCAAACGAAAATCCACATCACTCCCCGCCGGGGCGAGTATATGCTGCTGGATAAGTCCGCGGGGAATCACGTTACCAGTACCATCTTCCGCCTGCCCGGTGCCAAGGGCAAGGGCGTGCTTGTCACCCCCACGATCCATGGGAATCTCCTGGTGGGTCCCACGGCGGAGGACTTGGACGACAAGGAATGTACCGCAACCTCTCAGGCGGGTCTCAAAGATCTTTCCCAAAAGGCGGGGCAGTCGGTGAAGAATCTCCCCCTGCGCCAGGTGATTACCTCCTTCGCCGGTCTCCGGGCCCATGAGGACGGCCACGAGTTCATTCTCGGTCAGCCCCAGGATGCCCCTAACTTTTTCGACTGCGCGGGCATCGAGTCCCCCGGCCTCTCCGCCTCCCCGGCCATCGGAAAATACATCGCCGAGGAGGTGGCAAAGGCCCTGGGGTTACCTCCCAAGGCCGACTTCGTCCCCACCCGGAAGGCTCCCATTGACCCCAGAACCCTTTCCAAACAGGAACGGGCCGCGCTGATTGCGAAGAACCCCGCCTACGGCCAGATTATCTGCCGCTGTGAGGGAATCAGCGAAGGGGAGATCCTGGATGCCATCCGCCGCCCCCTGGGTGCCCGGGATTTGGATGGCGTGAAGCGCCGGGTCCGGGCCGGGATGGGCCGGTGCCAGGGCGGCTTCTGCACCCCCAGGGTGATGGAGCTGCTGGCCCGGGAGCTGGGGGTAGACCAGCGGGAAATCACCAAAAACGGCGGCGCCTCCCGGATGATTACGGGAACAGCGAAGGATGAGGGGTAAGTATGGAAAACTACGCTCTTGTGATTATTGGCGGCGGCCCCGCGGGGCTTGCCGCGGCGGTTAGCGCTTATGATGCCGGGGTCAGACCCATCCTGATTTTGGAACGGGACAGGGAGCTGGGGGGCATCCTCAACCAGTGCATCCACAATGGCTTCGGTCTGCACACCTTCGGAGAGGAGCTGACAGGCCCGGAGTACGCAGCCAGATTCATTGCCCAGGTGAAGGAGCGGGAAATCGACGTGCGTCTTAACACCATGGTGCTGGATATTTCCAAGGAAAAGGTGGTCACCGCCGTCAGCAGGCACGATGGCCTGACGGAAATTCAGGCCGGGGCCGTGATTCTGACTATGGGCTGCCGGGAGCGGAGCCGTGGCGCGCTGAATATCCCGGGCTACCGCCCCGCCGGTGTGTACACCGCGGGAACGGCCCAGCGGCTGGTGAATATGGAAGGGTACCTCCCCGGAAAAGAGGTCGTCATTCTGGGCAGCGGCGACATTGGCCTCATTATGGCCCGCCGCATGACCCTGGAGGGGGCCAAGGTGAAATTGGTTGCCGAACTCATGCCCTATTCCGGCGGTCTCAAGCGGAATATCGTCCAGTGCCTAGATGATTTCGGCATTCCTTTGAAGCTGAGCCACACGGTGGTGGCCGTCCACGGAAAGGAACGGGTCACCGGTGTTACCGTGGCTCAGGTGGACGAAAACCGGGTGCCCATCCCCGGCACGGAGGAGAAGATTTCCTGCGATACCCTGCTTCTCTCCTGCGGCCTGATTCCGGAAAATGAGCTGTCCCGGGGCCTGGGGGTGGACCTAAACCCCGTCACCAACGGCCCCACCGTCAACGAAAGCCTGGAAACCTCCGTCCCCGGCGTGTTTGCCGCGGGCAATGTGCTCCATGTCCACGACCTGGTGGACTTTGTCTCCCAGGAGGCCGCTGCCGCAGGCCGGGCGGCGGCGGAATACCTGCGGGCAGGGGAGGGCCCCCGGCATGAAATCCCCATTGCGGTCTCCGGCGGTATCCGCTATACCGTCCCCGCCGCCCTGGACCCTGCACGGGTTCCCGAAAAGCTGACCATCCGCTTCCGGGTGGGCCAGGTGCTGAAAAACAGGCGGATCCTTTTGTACCTGGACGAGGAAGTCGTTGCCAAGCGCAAGCGCCCCATTATGGCACCGGGGGAGATGGAGCAGGTGGTTCTGACCCGTGACATGCTGGCGTCCCACCCAAACCTCCACTCCGTCCGCATTGTCACCGAGGAGGCCTGAACATGGAAACAAGAAATTTAACCTGTATCGGCTGTCCCATGGGCTGCAGCCTGACGGTAGAGCTTCAAAACGGGCTGCCCGTAACCGTCACCGGCAACACCTGCAAAAAAGGGGACGAATACGCCCGGAAGGAGGTCACAGACCCCCGCCGCATCGTCACCAGCACCATGCGCCTTTTGGGCGGCGCTGCCCCGGTGGTCTCCTGCAAGACCGCCTTCGATATCCCCAAGGGCAGCATTTTTGCGGTGGTGGAGGCCATTGCCCATTGCTCTGCCGCCGCCCCTGTGGCCATAGGTGATGTGCTCCTGGCCAATGTCTGCGGGCTTGGCGTGGACATTGTGGCCACCAAGTCGGTTGCAAAGCGCGGGGAAGTGTGATATAGTTTATGTATCAATTTATCCAGAAAGGGAACCACTATGAGTGTACACGAATCCGGTGAAATGTATCTGGAGGCCATCCTGGTCCTGAGCCATACCAACAGCCTGGTTCGCTCCGTGGACGTGGGCGAATACCTGGGCTATTCCAAGCCCAGCGTCTCCCGGGCCATGGGCATCCTCCGGGATGAAAATTATGTGGTTGTAGACAAGGACGGCGGCCTGCAGCTGACGGAAAAGGGCCGCACCCTGGCCGAGACCATCTATGAGCGCCACACCGTGCTCTCCCGAATGCTGATTCACCTGGGAGTTTCCGAGGAAACCGCCGCGGCGGATGCCTGCCGCATGGAGCACGTCATCTCCGACGAAACCTTCCAGGCCATCAAGCGCCATGCCGCAAGTCTGTAACGAAAAGGAAGCTGCTATGCACGATTGTTCCCATTGCGGCGGCTGCTCCGGCAGCTGCGGGGGTTGTTCCGGCTGCGATAAGAGCCTGACCCTGACCCAGCCCGAGCTGGATTTCCTGAACCGGCTGGCCCAAACCCCCTTTCTCCCGGTGGCCCGGGCGGTGGACGGGGAGGAGCCGCTTTTTGAGGAAGCCCCGGACATGACCCCGGTATTGCAGGTGCTGGAAAAAAAGAACCTGATCTCCATCGACTATAAGCTCCCCCTGAAGGGCTGTGGGGAAGCATGGTATCTGAAAAGCCCCGTTCAGGGCAGCCTTGCCTTGACCGCCCGGGGCCAACGGGTGCTGGACCTGCTTGATTATCAGGGAATCTTATAGCGGGCAAACAGTTTTCCCTTTGAGCCATCCGCGAAATATCCATTGACAAATGAAGAAAATTGGGGTATTATGTCCCCACAAGCCAACAAGCAGAAGGCAAAGATGGGAAGAGTAAGCGTCCCGGTCCATATAGAGAGCCCCGTCAGGTGGAAAGGGGTATGGGGAAGGATGCCGAACATGGTCCCGGAGCCGCGGGGGTGAAGCTTTTAGCTCCCGACGGGTGCGCCCGTTATCGCGCAGGAGTATGGTAGTACTCCCAGAGGTCCCTGCCGCGAGGCCGGGATAAAACAAGGTGGTAACACGGTTTTCCCCGTCCTTGTGCGTGCGCACAAGGACGGTTTCTGTTTTTGAACGTTTAAGGAGGAATTTCATGTCCGCAATCATCGAGCTGCAAGCGCTGAACAAGACCTTCGGTTCCGGCGAGAATCAGGTAAACGCATTGCAGAACGTCTCTATTTCCATTGAAAAGGGCGATATCTTTGGCATCATCGGCCTTTCCGGTGCGGGAAAAAGCACCCTGGTAAGGTGCATCAATCTCCTGGAAAAGCCGGATAGCGGCAAGGTTTTGTTCCATGGACAGGATTTGACCACCCTCTCGGAAAAGCAGCTGCGGCCCCAGCGCAGAAAGATTTCCATGATTTTCCAGAGCTTCAACCTGCTGGACCAGCGCACCGCTCTGGACAATATCTGCTTCCCTATGGAGCTGGCCGGGGTGCCCAAAAAGCAGGCCAGGGCCCGTGCCCGGGAGCTGCTGGAAACCGTGGGCCTGCCCGATAAGGCGGAGGCCTACCCGGTGCACCTCTCCGGCGGCCAGAAGCAGCGCATCGCCATTGCCCGCGCTCTGGCCTCCGACCCGGAGGTGCTGCTGTGCGACGAGGCAACCTCCGCTCTGGACCCCAAGACCACCGGCCAGATTCTGGACCTTTTGCAGAAAATCAACCGGGAGCGGGGAATTACGGTGATCATCATCACCCACCAGATGTCCGTCATCGAGCAGATTTGCGGCCGGGTTGCCATCCTGGATTCCGGGCGTGTGGCGGAAATCGGCAGCGTGGAGCAGGTGTTCTCCAATCCCCAGTCCAAGGCCGGCCGCCGTCTGGTGAGCCCCGCCGTGGCAGAGCCCGCCTTGATTCCCGGGGTTCGGGTCGCCCGGATTGCCTTCAATGGCGGCACCTCCGAGGCCCCTGTCTTTGCCCAGCTGATTAAGAAAACCGGCGTAGAGCCCTCCATCATGGGTGCCTCCACCCGGAATGTGGACGGCAAGGCCTTCGGCACCATGCTGATCACCCTGCCGGAGGACGAAACGAAGAAGCGGGAAATCTTGGATTTCCTGAATAGCTGTGACGGTGTCAGCGCGGAGGAGGTAACGGAGCATGTTTGATTTGTTTTCCGATGCGGCGAAGGTCGCCGCTCAGATGGAGATTATTACCAGCGAGTATGGCTTCGCCCTGTGGGAGACCCTGTATTCCCTGGCCCTGGAGGTGCTGTTTGCCTATGTCATCGGCCTGCCTGTGGGCGTGCTGCTGGTGACCGGGGAAAAGGACGGCATCCACCCGCTGCCCCGGTGGCTCATGGCGGTGCTCAATGCCATTATCAACCTGCTGCGCAGCGTGCCCTTCCTGATTCTGATGATCATCGCCCTGCCCCTGTCCAAAATCATTGTGGGTACGAAAGTCGGCACCGCCGCGACTATCCCGCCCATGGTCATTGCCGCCTTCCCCTTGGTTGCCCGGATGGTGGAGTCCTCTTTGCGGGAAGTCAACCAGGGCGTTGTGGAGGCGGCCCAGTCCATGGGTGCCAGCACCTTCCAGATTGTGCGGAAGGTCCTGCTTCCCGAGGCGCTGCCCAGCCTGATTTCCGGCGGCACCATCACCGTGGCCACCATCCTGGGCTACGGGGCCATGGCCGGTATCATCGGCGGCGGCGGCCTGGGCAAGTTGGCCATCAACTATGGCTACTATAACTTCAAGTTCCTGGTGATGTGGGCCGCTGTCATCGGCCTCATTATCCTGGTCCAGATTTTCCAGTCCCTGGGCACCCGCGTCGCCACCAAGTGCGACAAGCGCTTGCGGAACAAAAATTAACCCGTTTTCTTCGGGATTTTCCCGCTGAAATAATTACCCTTTGAAAAGGAGAGAATGAAAAATGAAAAAGACCGTTTCTATTGTGCTTGCCCTGGTCCTGTGCCTGGGGCTGCTGACCGCCTGCGGCAGCAAGAGCGCTTCCGGTGACAAGACCATCACCGTGGCCGCCTCCCCCACGCCCCATGCCGAAATCCTGAAGGTTGCCGGTGAAGTCCTTGCCAAGGACGGCTGGACCCTGAAGGTCACTGAGTACGCCGACTATGTGGTTCCCAACAACGTGGTGGAAGACGGCGAGTGCGATGCCAACTACTTCCAGCATCAGCCCTACCTGGACACCTTCAACACCGAGAACGGCACCCATCTGGTGAGTGTTGCCGCCATCCACTACGAGCCCTTCGGTATCTACCCGGGCACCAAGTCCGCCATTGCTGACCTTTCTGGCGGCGACAAGATTGCCATCCCCAACGACGGCTCCAACCGTGCCAGAGCCCTGCTGCTGCTGGAGGCCAACGGCATCATCAAGCTGAAGGACGGCGTTGGCATGGCGGCCACCGCTCTGGACATCGCTGAGAACCCCTTGAACCTGCAGATTGTGGAGATGGAGGCCGCCCAGATTGCCGGTGTCCGTGATTCCGTGGCCCTGGCCGTTATCAACGGCAACTACGCACTGAACGCCGGCCTGAACGCCGGTACCGATGCCATCGCCACCGAGGACCCCAACTCCGTCTCCGCCCAGACCTACGCCAATGTGCTGGTGGTCAAGGAGGGCAACGAGAACACCGACAAGACCAAGGCCCTGGTCGCCGCCCTGACCAGCCAGGAGGTTAAGGACTACATTAACTCCACCTACTCCGGCGCGGTTGTGCCTATTTTCTAAGACTGCCTCCTAGAGGTCCCTATCGATTCCCAAAAAACCTGTCATTGCCACACCAGCGTACGCGCCGATCCGCAATGACAGGTTTTTTGTACAGTCTGCAGAAGTCCAATTAGGCGGCCAGTCGGTTATCTCCCGTGGCGTAGTCAATGACCACCCCGGGCTGGACGTTGTAGCAGTAGACGTTGAAGCATACGCCCTCTCCGGCATCCTCCACGGACCAGGCCTCCATGAGAACGCCCTGGGCTACCAGGTCGGTGCCGCCAAACATGGGGGTCACCCGGTAGAGCACGTGGTTCCCGGTTTCGTGGATGTAGTCGGCCACCATGTTTTCAAAGGGCAGCATCCCGGTGACGTTCAGATACCGGGTGCCGGTAATTAAATTCTGCTTGTTCGCGTTTTCCGCCGTCAGCTGGTAGCCGATTAAATGGCAGCGGTTATACAGGTATTTTCCGTCCACAAAGTCATATTTTGCCACCTGCCAGCCCGAGGGCTTTACGGAGCCGATGCTCCCCCTGGGCTCTGTGGGCATCAAATCCTGCCCCACGCAGGCCTCCGCCACGCCGCAGCGGCCCAGAGCGTCCAGAGGCGAATAGGTTTCGTAGGAGCTGACCGTATAGTCTGTTTCCGTAAAGAAGGGCCGGTTGCCGTTGACGGCTACATACGCATCCCCGGAATAGGCCGGAATATTTTCCAGGGAAATCACCCGGCCGGAGCCAAAGTAGGTCTGATATAACCCAACCAGCCCCAGAATGACAATCAGGAGCAGCAGCTCCGGCAGGGTCTTTCCTTTTTTAGGGTATCTCTTAGCCATTTTCTGTTTCTCCTTTGTCATAGTACTCCGCGGTAATTACCGGGTGGGAAAAGCCGGGGAATTCCCGGGCCTCTGTCAGGTGCCACAGCCCCTCCGGAAACTGAAATTTTTCATCCGACGGGTAGTCCCGGTTCCAGCGGTAGAGAAGAAGCTTTTCGGGCCGTATTTCCGGTGCCGCCGCTTCCCAGAAGCAGTAGCACCCATTGGGTGTCTCCTCCGGTGCCGCCACCGCGTGGAGCTCTGCCTGGGGGAAGTCCCCGAAAAGCCCAAGGCTTTCCCGGGCCAGCCACAGCTTTCCTCCGGCCTGCTCCAGCAAATCCCGGCACAGCGCCCTGTCCCGGCTGCACCGCCGGTGATTGAACCGCAGCCCCAGGCTGTTTTCCGCGCAGGAAACCAAAATCATTTCCATCCCTCCTGAAAGCAAACGCATTTTCGATTATTGTAACAGATATCAGAATAAATTACAAGGTGCCAGTTCCAAATTTCCAGAATTTTCTGCGTCAAATTCCGTAAAAATCGGCATTTTCATGTTGAAATTCCGGGGAAAAGATGATAGTATAGTTCCATTCCAACAAGAAGGAGAAACCATATGAAGAAAACCAAGCGTTCCCTGAATACCTGGGGCTTTTTGGCGATCTATCTTGCGATTCTGGCCGTGTTTGCCGGTGTGTACGCACTGGTAAAGGTCATGGATCAGGCCAATGCCCCCATTGTGGCGGGTACATACACCCCCGGTGTCTATACCGGCTCTGATTTTGGCTTTGGCGGCGAAATCAAAGCCACGCTGACCGTAGGCCCCAACGGCGGCATTGACGATGTCACCCTGGAAGGCCCCAACGAAACCCCCACCATCGGCGGGGAGGCCCTGGGTACCCTGAAGCAGCAGGTGCTGTCCGCCCAGAGCGCCGAGATTGACGGTGTTTCCGGCGCGACCCTGACCTCCACCGGCGTTCGCAATGCCGTGTCCGCGGCCCTGGACGCCGCCTCCGGCCACGAGATGCCTGAGGTTGTCGCCCCGGAGGGGGATAACCTCTTTGTCCCCGGCACCTACGAGAAGTCCGCCAAGGGCTTCGGCGGCGACTGCACCGTCACGCTGACGGTCTCCGAAAACGAGATTACCGACGTACAGATTGACGGCAGCGGCGAAACCGAGAACATCGGCTCCTTCGCCGTGACCCTGCTGCAAAAGTCCATCCTGGAAAACCAGACCACTAAGGTCGATGCCATCAGCGGCGCGACGGTTACCAGCAACGCCATCCTGAACGCTGCCAACCAGGCGCTGACCGCGGCCGGCGCGGACCTGGACAAGCTCCCGGCAGCCCATACCCCGGATATGGATACCGCGGACAAGGCCCAGCAGACCCTGGAAACCGACGTTCTGGTGGTTGGCGCGGGCGGTGCCGGTATGACGGCTGCCATCAACGCCACCCAGGCGGGCAGGGAAGTGCTGATTTTGGAAAAGATGCCCTATGCGGGCGGCAACTCCACTAAGGCCACCGGCGGCATGAACGCGGCGGGGACCAAGTATCAGCAGGAGATTGAGTTCACCAACGCCAAGGGCGTGGAGAACACCCTGAAAACCGCCAAGGAAAAGTGGGCGGATAACGAGACCATTACCGCTCTGGCGGCCACCGTGCGGGAGCAGTGGGATGCCTACCAGGCCAATCCCCAGGGCTATTTCGATACCCCCGAGCTCATGGCGCTGGATACCATGATTGGCGGCAAGGGCATGAACGACCCCGCCCTGGTCAAGACCCTGACGGAGAATTCCGCCGCCGGTATCGACTGGCTGGATTCCATCGGCGCGCCTCTGCCTAAGCTGGCCTTCTCCGGCGGCGCTTCCGTCTCCCGGATTCATTCCCCGGCGGACGGCAACGGTGTCGGCGCGTATCTCGTCACCTCCTTCCTGAAGGTGCTGGACGAGATGCAGATTCCCGTGATGTACAATACCCGGGCTACCTCCATCCTGATGGAGGACGGCAAGGTTGTGGGCGTTGTGGCGGAGGGCGCTGATACGGTTTATACCATCCACGCCAAGTCCGTTGTTCTGGCTACCGGTGGTTTCGGTGCCAATATGGATATGATTACCCAGTACAATCCCAGCCTGGCCGGTTCCGTCACCACCAATGCCCCCGGTGCCACCGGTGACGGCATCGTCATGGCGACGGAAATCGGGGCGGCTGTCCGGGATATGGACCAGATTCAGCTCCATCCCACGGTGGAGCAGGGCACCTCCATGCTGATTACCGAGGGTGTCCGCGGCGACGGTGCCATCCTGGTAAACCAGCAGGGTGTCCGGTTCGTCAACGAAATGCTGACCCGTGACCAGGTTTCCGCCGCGGAGCTGGAGCAGGAGGGCAGCTATGCCTACGTCATCTTCGACCAGCGCCTGCGGGATGGCCTGAAGGCTGCCGAAAAGTACATCAAGACCGGCATTGTGGTGGAGGCACCCACCATTGAGGAGCTGGCCGAGAAGCTGTCCATGGACGGACAGACCCTGGCCAAGACCCTCAGCGACTGGAACGGCTATGTGGCCGCCCAGAATGACCCGGACTTTGGCCGTGCCACCGCCATGGACCACGACCTGAGCCAGGCCCCCTACTATGCCATCAAGATTGCCCCGGGCATCCACCACACCATGGGCGGCCTGGTCATCGACCCCGAGACCCATGTGCTGGACAACAACGGCGACATCATCCCCAACCTGTTTGCGGCCGGTGAGGTCACCGGCGGTGTCCACGGCGGCAACCGCCTGGGCGGCACCGCGGTTTCCGACATCGTGGTCTTCGGCAAGATTGCCGGTACCAATGCTGCCGCCAACTGCGACTGATTGTCCAATACAAGCCAAAAGGGAAGCTGCTGCAAGGCGGCTTCCCTTTTTCTTGACTTTTGGACGGTTTCCTTCTACAATACAGATATCTTTTATGGAGAGAGGGAAGTGCATGGATTCTTCCAAAAAGTCCGGCTTTGGCAGCCGGTGGGGATTTATTCTGGCCTCCGTGGGTTCCGCGGTGGGGATGGCCAACGTATGGGGCTTTCCCAGCAAGGCGGGCAGCAACGGCGGCGGGGCATTTTTGATCATCTATCTGCTGTTTGTGGCTCTGTTTGGCTGTGTAGCCCTGCCCGCGGAGTTTGCCATGGGCCGCCGGGCGGGCACCGGGACCCTGGGGACCTATGCCTCCGTCTGGGAGAGCCGGGGGAAGGGGAGAGCCGGAAGAATTCTGGGCTGGCTGCCCCTGGCGGGCTCGCTGTGCATCGCCATCGGCTACGCGGTGATTATCAGCTATGTATTAAAAGCCCTGGTGGATTCCCTCAGCGGCGTGCTGCTGTCCGGAAGCACCAGCGATTGGTTTGCCGCCTTTTCCCAGAAGCCCTATTCCGTGGTGCCCTACCATATCCTTGTGGTCTGCGGCACGCTGCTCACCCTCTTTTTGGGGGCCAAGAGTATTGAAAAGACCAATAAAATCATGATGCCCCTGTTTTTCGTCATCTTTCTGATTCTGGCGGTGCGGGTGGCGATGCTTCCCGGGTCCGGGGCTGGGTATGTCTTTTTGCTGACCCCTCGGTGGGAATCTCTGGCAGACCCCACAGTCTGGATTCAGGCCATGGGGCAGGCCTTTTTCTCCCTGTCCATTACGGGCAGCGGCATGGTGGTCTATGGGGCGTACCTGTCCAAACAGGAGGATGTGGTGGGCGTGGCCCGGCACACGGCTCTGTTTGATACCGTTGCCGCCTTTGTGGCCGCCCTGGTGATTCTTCCGGCCTGCTTTGCCTATGGGCTGGATGTGGGAGCAGGGCCGGGGCTGCTGTTTGTCACTCTGCCGGAGATTTTGCAGGATATTTTTCTGGGCCGCCTGTTTGCGGTGATTCTGTATGTAGCCATGATTTTTGCCGGGGTCAGCTCCCTGCAGAACATGTTCGAGGCTGTGGCGGAGTCGCTGCTGCACCGGTTCCCCAAGCTCAACCGCTGGGCGGTGCTGGGCATTCTGGCGGCGGCCTGCCTGGGCTTTGGCCTGCCTATGGAGCCTATTTCCAAGTGGGGCCCCTGGATGGACCTGGTTTCCATCTATATTATCCCCCTGGGGGCAACCCTGGGCGCGGTGAGCTGGTTTTATGTGCTGCCACAGAAGGAACTGATGGAAAGCGTCAATCTGGGCGCGAAAAAGCCCTATGGCCGCATTTGGTACAGCCTGGGGCGGTATGTGTATGTTCCCTTGGCGGTTTTGCTGTGCGCCATCGCCCTGATTTTCCGGGTGGCGTTCTGAGCAGGGGCGGCTGGTATGCTGCCCGCAATGGGATAGAGCGTTTGGTTGATCGTATACCCTGACGGGCAAACCCCTAGCCTTCTCCTGCTGGAGAAGGTGGCCCGCAGGCCGGATGTGGAGGGGACCCCTTGCGGGACTGCTGTGCCGAAATAAACGTTTAAGCTGTAAATTCGGTGTTTTTAGCTATATATTCTAATCAACTCCGGCACTTGCTACAGGTGTCCCCTCCACATTCCCCCGCTGCGGCGGGGACCTTCTCCAGCAGGAGAAGGCTTTTTGGTTTCCAACCGGGGGGATACGTGCAACGGGGTACTCACTTGCGATAGTTTTCGGGCAGCTGGTAGCTGCCCCTACAGGGAAATACGTAACAAAAGTAGGGGCGGCTGGTATCAGCCGCCCCTATGGGTATTCCTTTTACGCTTCCTCCGAGTTCAGGTCCATCACCTGGTAGGCAAAGGGGGCGAGGTCCGCGGGCAGGTCCCGGGTGTAGCAGGTGAGGATGCGGTTGGCGACCATTTCGCCGTTTTCCCGGTTGGCACCGGGCAGCAGCAGCAGGAACAGCTCGTTTCCGCCCCGGGTGAAGGGGTCGCCGCCCCGGAGGGACTGGCGCAGGGTATTCTCCATGCGGTCCATGGCCTGGGCACGCTTTAAGGGGTCCGTTTCGTCCAGGCGGAAGGAGAGCATCTGGGCCTCGCCGCCCCGGCGCAGGTCCCGGAGCTGCCGACGGACGAATTCCCGGAACACCGTATTGTCGCAGAGCATCGCGCCGCTTTCCGTCTGCTCTCCGCCAACCAGCGCTTTCAGCAGGCGGCCGTTGCCGTCGGTTTCCGACTGGGCTCGTTGCGCCTCCTCCTGTTCCAGGGCCAGCTCGGCGCTGGGGGCCCGGTCCTCCAGTTGGAGGGACTGGTAGATCGCCATTGCCTCCTCGGGCTTGCCGGAAAGCCGCAGGGCCCGCATCTGGCAGGCGGCCCAGCTCTGGTTTTCGGGCTCGATGGTCCGGGCCTGGGCACACATAGCGGCGGCCTCTTCATATCGGGCGGAGTCCACAAGCCAGGGGAGCTCTTTGTTAAGAAGCTTCCGGTACAGCTCCCGGAAGTGGGCCCAGCGGGTGTCCCGCCAGCTTTCCCCGGCGCACTCCGGCAGGAATTCTCCCGTATAGGCATTGGCGGCGGAGATGCCCTGCTCCATGGCCAGGGGCCAGCTCTTGCCGTCCAGGGCGTTTCTGCACAGGGCTTCAAAAATCTCGCTGTCCAGAATGGTCTTCCGGTCCGGTGCCCAGAAGTAGGTGCCGGAGTTGTTGTAAATCAGCCGCTTGCCGTCTTCCAGCCCCAGCTCCTCCAGGGCGTTCCGTGCCCGGCTGATGTTGTTTTGCAGGGTGCTCATGGGGGTGATGCCCTCCGACTCCGGCCACAGCCAGTCAATCAGCTCCTGGGCGGGAACCCCCCGCTCCCGGTTGAGAATCAGGTAGGCCACCAGAATCCACAGCCGCCGGGATCGCCCGCTAAGGCTCACCACTCGGGGCTGGGGAAGACCGGGTCCAAATATTGTAAATTTGCCAAGCATGTTCACATGAATGGACTTATCCAAGGCAAACACCTCTTTCCTATTTCTAAGCCAAACCATTATACTTCAATAACTGACAAATTACAACCCATTTTTAATCTATGAGAAAACTATGATTTTATGACGGAAAACGGGAAAGCCACGACTTTTGCCTGACGGAAAGTTGAGAAAACGGCATGTAAAAATGAACGAAACGCAGCGGCTTTTTGCCCCAACCTTCCCCACCGGGGAAGGTGCCGCCCGCAGGCGGCGAATGAGGGGTGGTACAGACCGGCGGAACAAGAAACACCGGGCGAATTCGTACACCCCCGGACGCAAACCAATAACCTTCCCCATCGGGGAAGGGGGACCGCCGCAGCGGTGGATGAGGGCGGTACGCAGAACCGATGCGGAGAAAACCCGGGCGAATACGTTCAAGTCAATGGCTCCCCTGAAAGGTATAGAGGCCGTTGCCGCTTGCGGCTTACGGACTCTTAA
>USQL01000057.1 GCA_900556935.1 uncultured Eubacteriales bacterium
CTGGTTTTTCCGGTAGAAGTATTTGCAGGAAAAGGGGAATTATGTATGATGGGGGCAGCGGTGCGTTACACATGGAATGAAATTTCTACGGTTGCCGGTGGCAATCGTGCGGGAACTCTATCGGTTATCCGCCGCCCCTGTTTGCAAAATACCTGCCCATTCAATCCCCCATATCCGGAACGTGCGCATTGACAGGGCTGGGTGGCTTTGCTATAATGATACAAGAATTTTTGTGCCTATTTTTTCTAGGAAACGAGGGATGCCCCATGGCCAATGTTTTGGGTTATCTGGAGGAAAGCTTCCGCCGGGTGCCGGAGCGGTGCGCGGTGACGGATGACAGAGTAAGCTACAGCTATGCGGAATTTTATCATCTGACCCGCCGACTGGGCTCCGCGCTGGCGGAGCATGTGGGACAAAGGCAGGGTGTTGGAATTTATATGGAGAAGAACGCTGACGCTGTGGCAGCCTTTTTTGGGGTCCAGTGGGCAGGCGGCTTCTACTCCGTGCTGAATACGGAGCTGCCCGCGGGGAGACTCCAGCAGATTGTCGCCCAGCTGGACCCGCCGGTGATTGTCACCAGTCGGGAAAACCTTCCCAGGGCCCGGGAGATTTTCCCGGAGGAGAAGCTCTGCTGCTTTGAGGACCTGGCCCTCCATACGGAGGATTCCCGGCGGCTGGGGAAAATTCAGGCCCGGGCCATTGATACGGACCCGCTTTATGTAAACTTCACCTCCGGCTCCACCGGGGTGCCCAAGGGCATTGTGGTGTCCAGCCGCAGTGTGCTGGATTTTATCGGCTGCTTTACGGAGCTGTTCGGCATCACCCAGGATGACGTGATTGCCAACCAGGCCCCCTTCGACTTTGACGTGTCCGTCAAGGACATCTATTCCGCCATGAAGGCGGGGGCCACCCTGGCGGTGGTGCCCCGGCGGCTGTTCTCCGTGCCCACCCAGCTGATTGACTTCCTGTGCGAAAAGAAGGCCACGACCCTAATTTGGGCGGTGTCGGCCCTGTGCCTGATTACCGGTTTCCACGCCCTGGACTACAAGACCCCGGAGACCGTTGAGAAAATTCTGTTCTCCGGCGAGGTCATGCCTCTGAAGGCTCTAAAGGAATTCCGGAAGCATCTGCCAAACGTGGCCTATGTGAATCTGTACGGCCCCACGGAGATCACCTGCAACTGCACTTACCATATTCTGGAGCCGGACCGGGACTACACCGCCGGAATCCCCATCGGGATTCCCTTTCCCAACGAGGACGTGTTCCTGCTGGACGGGGAAGACCGCCCGGTAACAGAGGCGGATACGGAGGGAGAGATCTGCGTCCGGGGCACAGCCCTGGCCCTGGGCTACTACCGCTGCCCGGAGCAGAACGCCCTGCACTTTACCCAGAATCCCCTGAACCCCAACTATCCCGAGCAGATTTACCGCACCGGAGATTTGGGAAAGTACAACGACCTGGGCGAGCTGGTATTTTCCGGCCGGAAGGACTTCCAGATCAAGTACATGGGCCACCGGATTGAGCTGGAGGAGATTGAGCGGGAGATGAACGCCATCGACGGCGTGGAGCGGGCCTGCTGCCTGTTTGATGAAAAACGGGGACGGCTCAAAGGCTTCTACACCGGCACCATCGAAAAAGACACCCTCCATACCCTGATGAAGCAGAACCTGCCCGGCTTTATGGTTCCCGGCATCCTGCGGCAGGTGGAGGAGATGCCCCTGAACAAAAACGGAAAAATCGACCGGAAGGCCCTGGCCGCCACGGTGGGAGGAAAGTAATGGAAAATCTGCGGGATACCGCTTACTATCTCTTTGACTACGGCGTTTTTCAGAAGAGAATTGCCTATGTGCAGTCCCTTTTGGGGGACAAAATTCAGCTGGCCTACGCCATCAAGGCAAACCCCTTCCTGGTAGAGGGGGCCCTGGGGCACGTGGCGCGGCTGGAAATCTGCTCCCCCGGGGAGAGCCACATCTGCGATAAGCTGGGGGTGGACCCACGGGTCACCGTGATTTCCGGCATCAACAAGACCCCGTCCTTTATTGAAAACCTGGTCGCCAACACCGACGGGCGGATTTACACCGTGGAATCCATGACCCAGTTCGCGCTTCTGGACAGCCTTTCCCGGAAATACGGAAAAACCTTAAAAATTCTTCTCCGGCTGACCAACGACAGCCAGTTCGGCATCAACGAGGAAGAGATCGAAGCCCTGGTCCGGGACCGGGAACAGTACGAAAACCTGGAATTTCTGGGCATTCAGTTCTTCTCCGGCACCCAGAAAACGTCTCTCAAAAAGCTCCGCCGGGAGATTCTGCACCTGGACGCGCTTCTGGGGACGCTGGAAGAAACATATGGCTACCGGGCCTCGGAGCTGGAGTATGGCCCCGGCTTCCCCGTGAGCTACTTTGGGGAGGACCTGGAGGAGGCGTCCCTCATCACCGGTCTTCGCCAGTTGCTGGAGGAGATGACCTGGCAGGGGGAAATCACCCTGGAGCTGGGCAGGTCCCTGGCCGCCTCCTGCGGAACCTACTATACCCACGTGGCGGACAGGAAGACCAACCACGGCCAGAACTATCTGATTCTGGATGGGGGGATGCACCAGATGGTCTATTTCGGCCAGTACATGGGCATGAAGCTTCCCAAGGTGACGCTCTGCGGCAAGGAGGACCAGCCGCCCACGGCCCAGTGGAACCTGTGCGGGAGCCTGTGCTCCATGAATGACATTCTGGTGAAGGCCCTGCCCCTGCCGGAGGTGGAGATTGGGGACACCCTGTGCTTTTTCAATACCGGTGCCTATTGCGTCACGGAGGGCATCGCCCTGTTTTTAAGCCGGGATTTGCCAGCGGTCTTCATCAAAACCCCGGACGGAAAGCTCACCTGCGCCCGGGAGACCTTTGAAACCTACCCGCTGAATATGCGGGAGGATAACCATAGGCGCCCCTGAAAGGGGAGCTGTCAGCTCTGCTGACTGAGGGGTCCCGGCTTGACCTTAGGTCAAGCCCTGCGCCGTAGGCGCAAATACCGGGTGCCCCAGATATCCGGGTTTCAATTCCGCCTTCAGCGGAGGCTTTTCTGACGAAAAACCAGACCCCTCAGTCTCGGCTATCGCCGAGCCAGCTCCCCTTTCAGGGGAGCCAATAAAATTTGTTTACTATAAAATTTTTACATACAGAAAGGAATTCGAAATAATGGAAGAACTATTGGAAATTCTCAATGACATTCAGCCCGGTGTGGACTTTGAGCACGAGCAGCATCTGATTGACGATCACCTGCTGGACTCCCTGTCCATCATCTCCTTGGTTGCGGAGTTAGAGGACGCCTTTGATATCACGGTGCCCGCCGTGGAGATCATCCCCGCTAACTTTAACTCTGCCGAGGCCATGATGGAGATGATCCAGCGGCTGCAGGAAGACTGAGCGGAGGAACCTGGATGCAGCTGCTGACCCGTCTTTACGCCGGCGCGTACCCGGACCTGTCGGCCTTTTTCTCGGTGACCTACCTGGGGCTTTTTCTGCCTCTGGCGGTGATTTTCTACGGGCTGACCCCTAAAAAATGGAAAAAGTACGCGCTGCTTCTGGAAAGCATCGGCTTTTACTGGCTGATCAGCGGTGTGTACATCGGGTATCTATGCCTGTCGGCGCTGGCCATCTATGGCTTTGGCCTGTGGATGCAGAATATATTTGCCCGCCGGGACAAGGCCGTCAAGGCGGCGGAACGCCCGGAGAGAAAGGCCATTAAAAAGGCCTATGGCCGCAGAGCCCGCGCGGTTTTGACTGTCGCGGTGGCGGCCCACATCGGGCTCATTCTGGTGCTCAAATATTCCGGCTTCTTCATGACCAACGTCAATGCCCTCTTTGGCACCGGCTTTGCCATCCCGGAGTATGTCAAGCCCCTGGGCCTGAGCTTCTTCATTCTCCAGAGTGTCTCCTATCTGGTGGACGTATACCGCCAGACCATTCAGGCGGACCGGAACCTGGCCCGGCTGGGCCTCTTCCTGGGCTTTTTCCCGGGGATTGTGGAGGGCCCCATCTGCCGCTATGGCCAGACGGCCCAGGCCCTGTGGGACGCGGGCCCCATCCGGTATGAAAACCTGTGCTTCGGGCTGCAGCGGATTCTCTTCGGCCTGATGAAAAAGCTGGTGGTGGCGGATAGGCTCAACCCCATCGTGGAGGAGCTGTTTACCACCTCCGAGAGCTACCCCGGCTACATGTCCCTGCTGGCGGGAATCCTCTATACGGTTCAGCTGTATATGGATTTCTCCGGCTCCATGGATGCCGTCTGCGGCACCGCCCAGATTTTCGGCATCGCCATGCCGGAAAACTTCAAGCGGCCCTTCTTTTCCAAGAATATCTCCGAATTCTGGACCCGGTGGCACATCACCCTGGGCACCTGGTTCCGGGACTACATTTTCTACCCCGTGACCATGTCCGGCCCTCTGAAAAAGCTCACCGGCTCCGCCCGGAAAAAGCTGGGTAACCACTTTGGCCCCCTGGTGGCGGGCTCCATCGCATTGCTTGCCGTCTGGTTCTGCAACGGCCTGTGGCACGGGGCAGCGTGGCACTATATTTTCTTCGGCCTGTGGCATTTCGTTTTGATTCTCCTGGGCAATATCTTTGCCCCCTACCTGAAAACCGTCAACGAAAAGCTCCATTTTGGGCCGGAAAACAAGCCCTTCCGGGTGTTCCAGATGCTCCGGACAAGCTTTTTGGTGGTTCTGGGCGAAATCATCTTCCGGGCGGACAATATGGCCATTGCCGGAAGGATGATTACAAGGATTTTTACATCCTTCGATAACCCCTTTAACCCTCTTTATTCCATCCGGGACGTTTTGCGCACGGTGTTGGAGTGCGCCAACTGCGACGTATGGGACCTGGTGGTCGTGGCTGTGACGGTGGTTATTGTCTTCGCGGTCAGCCTGCTGCAAGAGCGCGGCGTGCAAATCCGTCAGTCCCTCTCCCGCCGCCCGGTGTGGGTCCGCTGGGCCGTATGGTACGCCCTGATTCTCTTCATCGTCATCTACGGCGCCTACGGCGTGGGCTATACTCCCATCGACCCGATGTACGCGAACTTCTGATCATAAAATCCACAGCTCTTTTCCAAAAGTTGGGAAGGGCTGTGGATTTTTTTGAAATTTGTCACTGTCTTGTCGCGGTCCGTGTGTTATCATGCAGCCAGAAAAAACAGTGGAGATCGTGGCTTCTACCCCACCTATCAGATTAAAACCAATCCACCCGTCAGCAGGTTAAGGCTGGGCGGATTGGTTATTTTGCATTATAAACCGCAAATGGATGAGAAGAGCAGGGGAACAGAGATAGCGTATTCAGGAATCTGCGTCAGACGCATCCGGGAGCTGTGCAGGCAGCGGGGAATCGCAATCAACTGTCTGGCCGCCATGCGCGATGTAAAGCATTCTACACTGGATAATATCGTCCGGGGACTGCCAAAAAACCCAGAGCGAAAACCCTGTATAAGATCGCGCCGGCTTTTAATATGATATTGGCTGAGTCTTTGGATTTTGAAGAACCGAACGGTTGTGCCTTTGACGACGATATGGATGAAGAATCCACGGGATTTCCACTGCGCTTTACAGCGCGGCAGAAATCCCGTTTCTGTTATTCCTCTTCGGATCAGGTTTCTTAAAATCAGTATCGACTGCATGATGTACATGTATTTTTGATTCAGAAATCCATCGCGGTTTTATGGGAAGCTTGTTTTCTATCCCCTGCTGCTCCATCTGATTTTCACCATATCCAGTTAAATCTGCTCCTATGGGTTTCCATCCGTGAAAGAGGCTGTCGGCAGATTCCGGTACATTGCGCGGTATGCCCTTGGTGTGGTGCCGTGAACTTTTTTGAAAAATCGGGAGAAATAGTTGAAATCGTCGAATCCGCAGGTCGCCGCGATATTGGCAATGGTCATATCAGACTGGGTCAGCAGAAACTGCGCATGCTGGATCCGGCAGGCAAGAATAAACTCCATGGGTGTTTTTCCAACAGCAGCCTTGAAAATATGGCCCAGATACTGGGGTGTAACACCCAGATCCATGGCAATTTCTCCAACCCGCAGGTTGGATGTATCATCACAGGGCGAAGCTCCCGGAGGAACATCCGCTGCTCCCACCGTTATCAGTCCCAGAAGTCTTCGTCAGACACTTCCTCAATTTCCATTTCCTGATATCGTTTCATAAGTACTTCCAACTGCTGAATACTTTTTTCCAAATGCTGGCTCATAGTCTTTCCAGCCTTAATGGGGTCCCGCTCTTCCAGCGCGCGAATAATCAAAAGGTGACCCCTGTGACGTTGGTTTGGGGAAAGGACTACCGCATTGAAGGTGGCCAGATAGCTCTTCCAAGACGAATTCAATCGCTTGTGCATATTGGAAATTACCGGATTCCCCAATATTTCCACAATTACCTGCTCAAAATCCAAGCCGGGCGATAAAACCTGCCCTCTGCGTGAAGATAGCCGTTCGTATTCCTCTTCTTCGTGCATGCAAAGTCTGCTCAACTGCTCAGGTGTAATAACCTCAGCAGCCTGCCTGGCAGAATATATTTCTATCATCTTTCTTGCCTCTGCCATCTGCATGATCATTTTGACAATTTCCCTGTAGCTGCTTAAATCAGGACTGCTGAAGGGCATAATCATGGATTCATCATAAATATCCAAAAAAATCCCACTTCCCTGTCGGATCCGGACGATTCCGTTAGCCTCCAGATTTTGAAGCGCTTCTCTCAGGCTTGTACGGCTGATGCCCAATGTTGCTGCCAGCTCCCGCTCTGTTGGTAATTTTTCTCCCTGCTTTAAGCCTTTTTCCTTGATTAACCGAAGGATACGCTGCGTTGTTAGTTCGTGTGAGAGAATCTTTTCCCGTTTTCTATCTGCCAAGAAAAGGACCTCCTTTCCAGAATGAACACATTATACTAAATAGAAAAATAGAATGCAAATATAAATTTGACCTGACAACTGTTATCTATTATGCACAAAACGATTGCCGATATTTTATTTCTTTCTCCGAATTATAGGTTTTACAGTTGACATTTGAAAAAGGAAGATGCATAATCATTTTTGTAATTGTTCATACCAATTGCAAAACATCATACCAATTCAAAGGAGAGATAATATGAAGATCATAGACGTACGCGTAATCCCTGTAAACAGCTTCCTCTATGTCAAAGTGTACACCGATGAAGGCATTGAAGGTCTTGGCGAATCCGGTGCCTGGGGTTTTCTGTCGGCATCCGCAGAAGCCGTCGAATCCTTTAAAACCTACCTGATTGGAAAGGATCCGCTTCAGATTGAGCATCACTGGCAGTATATGTATCGTTGCTTTCATTTCCGTGGAGCTGCCGTTATGGGCGCAATCAGTGCCATCGACATTGCGCTGTGGGATATCGCGGGAAAGTATTACGGTGTTCCTGTATATGAACTGGCAGACGGAAAGTGCCGTGACAAGATTCGTACCTACTACCATGTCAGTGGTTCTACCACCGAGGAACTGATCGACTGTGTCAAACGCGCAAAGGCTGCCGGTTACAACGCAGTTGGCCACCTGTCCCCCTTCCTGGATGAGCCCCGCAGTCTTCCCTACTACGAAAGCTACAGCAAAATGATCAGTCAGGCTGTTGACAGAGTCCGTCAAATCCGTGAAGCCGCTGGAGATGATATGGATTTGTGTCTGGAGTTGCACCGCAGAATGAAGCCCAGCGAAGCCATCGACTTTGCACAGAAGGTAGCGAAATACACGCCCATGTTTCTGGAGGATCCGATTATCCCGGACAATTTCGATGATATGGCGTGGATTGCGGATCACAGCACCGTTCCCATCGCTACCGGTGAGCGAATCCACACCATTCAGGAATTCCAGATGCTGCTCCAGCGCCATGCTATGGGTTATGCCCGTACCAGCGTCTGCCTTTGCGGCGGCATCACCGGTGCCCGGAAGATTGCCCACATTGCGGAAGCCCACGGTGCTCTGATCGTACCACATAATCCGCTCAGTCCCGTCAGCACCGCCGCCTGCATGCAGGTAGCAGCAACCGTGGAAAACTTTGCCATTCAGGAGTTGCCGGATCACAGCGGTATTTCCGCCACCGAACGTTACACCAGTACGAATAAGATGGACCAGCATTCCTTCCGGCAATCCGATATGGTTACCTGGGTTCCCACCGTGGAAAATGGTTTTGCTCTTCTCCCCACCGCTCCTGGCATTGGTGTTGATTTGGTAGATGATGCGGAGATAAAATTCCCCTTCAAGCGTCGAACGATTAATACCCGTTTGCACATTGACGGTTCCATTGTTGATCAATAATGATTTCTCTCCCAGATCTCCCTCTATCCACACAAGCAATGCACCCAGCGCTAACAGGGCATGATCAACAGAGTTTTTCCGCTACGATAAATCTGCCATCACGGATATTTTGCACAGACCGGGTTTCTCCCTGTCACAATGCGGATTGGCTTTGCTTTAAACGGGAAACGATCAACGCATGTTTCCATACAGCCATTTTTATGGCAAATGTAAATGAACAGTAAATCGGGAATCACCATGATGAACTCTCAGAAAGAAGGAGAAAAAATGAAAAAATTCAAATTTCAATATTTTGATTCAATGACATTCCTTGCTTATCTGGCTCTGACAATTATTGGTATATTTGTAGGCTGCACAGCTCCCGGATTTCTGGGACTGTATGCGATGACAACAATCCTTGGCATCCTTCTTATGCAGATCGGTGACAGTATTCCTTTGTTCTACAAATATGTAGGCGGTGGCGCCTTCATTGCGATTTTTGGCTCTGCGCTCATTCGCTACCTCAACATTTTCCCGGAAGATCTGACGGCATCCATCGATAATTTTGTAAAGAAAGAAGATTATATCGGTCTTGTAGTTGGCGCTCTGATCTGCGGATCGATTCTGACCATGGACAGGAAACTGCTGATTAAAGCGGGCAGCCGGTATTTCTTTCCCATTCTTGGCGGTATTTTTTGCGCATTTGCTCTGACTGGCGTAATTGGTGCCATCAGCGGATATGGATGGAGAGAGTCAATCCTGTTTGTGTCCCTTCCCATCATGGGTGGCGGCACATCTGCCGGTGCTGTTCCCACAGCCCTGGCCTATGAAGCACGCTTGTCCCATGATCAGGCTTACTATCTCACCTTGATGATGCCTGCGGTGTGCATTGGCAATGCAGTCTCCGTTGTTATAGCCGGCTTGTTAAACGGAATGGGCAAAAGGCATCCTGAGTGGACCGGCAACGGTTCTCTTATGAAATCCTCGGATCTCACAGTAGAATCCAAATCTGAAGATAAGGAAGGCCTGGATCCTTTGAGCATTGGCCGCGGCCTCGTCGGCACTGCAATTTTCTACATCATCGGCAAGCTGCTCGCCAAGTACATCCCCATTGGAATCCACTACTACGCATGGACTATTCTGGCCTGCGCTGTTTTTAAGATCAGCGGTCTTGTACCCGAAGGTATGCAGCGTGATATGAAACAGTGGTATACTGTGGCATCTAAAGCATTTATTCCCGCCGTTTTCTTTACCATTGGTTTTACCTATATGGACCTGAAACAAGTTATTGAATCCTTCTCCCTGATTTATCTGGTGATGATTTTCGCAACAGTTTTCGGCGCTGTAATCGGCAGTTGGCTGATGGGCAAACTGGTTGGCTTCCATCCTATTGAATCCTCCATAACTGCAGGATTGTGTATGGCAAATATGGGAGGCTCCGGTGATGTTGCCGTTCTTGGAGCTGCAGACCGCATGTGCCTGATGCCTTTTGCTCAGATTTCTTCCCGAATCGGCGGCGCGCTGATCATCATTATTGCCAATATTCTTGCTGTCGTTATCGGTGCGGGATTATAAGCCCCAAATTAATCTAATAATAGGGAATCCTGAAATAGCTGAGGGATTGTCTCGAAATGATTGTTTCAATCATACGGGGCAATCCCTCTTTTTATATGGACAAGCGGCGTGTCAGCAGAGTCGAGAACGTACCGTTACTGAGTACTCAAAGACCGCGTATTCTCTGCTCGCTTCACTCGTTTGAAATAACCTTTCTATTCCAAATTTACGGTTTTACTGATTCAAGCTGATAAACATTTTTTGAAATTATATACCACTTCATAATGTAAACATCCTCCAGTAAAGATGGATCAGCATCTACTAATTCTATAAAAAGTTCTGTTAAACCATCCCATTCATGAAAATCTTCCGATTCATGCAGTTTCCATTGCAATTGTTCCAAAGTCCGATTACTTTTAATAGAATTATGCAGCATGGATGTCGTTGTCCAGTTCTCTTCAGAATCTATCCTGCCGAGTGCGACAGGGATAAATATAGTCTACTGTTGGAGTCAACTCCCAATAAGCATAATGGCATTCCTCCATTTTCCAATGAGAGTGATACGGAATTACATACAGGACTCTTAAAAAGCCGGGATTCATACTAAATCTAAAATAAAACTGTACAATATTTAGCTCTGTGGTATACTGATGTTGGGTGATGGAGGTGGGTAAGAGAATGCTTTGCCTAGTTTTAATTTGAATTCAGTATTATCCCCTCCGGAACTCTGTCAGGTCCTTGACCACTTCCCCCGCGAGGATCATGCCCGCGGCGGCCACGGCGAAGGCGGTGGAGCCGGGGATGGCCCGGCGTTGGGTGCATTTCCGGGCGGTGCCGGGGGGGCAGATGCAGTGATTTCGGCAGGAGATAGCCATGTCCTCCTGGGGTGGCAGGGGCTCTTCCTCAGAATAGACCACTTTCAGATGGTCGATGCCGTTCTGGCGGCAGATTTTCCGCATGACCCGGGCCAGGGGGCAGACCTTGGTCTCGTAGATATCGGCCACCCGGAAGGCGGAGGCCTCCACCTTGTTGCCCGCGCCCATGCAGCTGATCACCGGCACCCCTGCTTCCCGGGCGCAGAGGATGATCTCCTTTTTGCCCGTCACGGTGTCGATGGCATCCACTACGTAGTCATATTGGGAAAAATCAAACTGGTCCTTGGTGTCCGGCATGAAAAAGGTCTGGTGCGTGGTAATCTGGCACGTGGGGTTGATGTCCAGGAGCCGGTCCCGGGCAACCTCCACCTTGTATTTTCCCACGGTGGAGCGGGTGGCCATAATCTGCCGGTTCAGGTTGGTCAGACAGACCCGGTCGTCGTCCACAAGGTCCACGGCCCCAACACCGGAGCGGACCAGGGCCTCCGCGGTATAGCCGCCCACGCCGCCGATGCCAAAGATCGCCACCCGGCTGGCGGCGAGCTTCTCCATGGCCTCGGCCCCGAATACAAGCTGGGATCTGGAAAATTGATTAAGCATATTTTTCTCCTAGTGTTCAAAGTGAGAATTATTATACTACTAATCGGATAGGTTATCAAGCGCGGTTTTTTATTCCAGCTCCATGGCTCTTACAACCTTGCTTTTTTCTTCCGGGGTAAGGCCGTATTTTGCCGCCAGGGCGGCACCGAAGGAGAGGACATCCGTTTCGCGCCCCTCTTTCAGCTCGGCTTCCACCTCCAATAGGGGCACTTCCTGACGCTGTCCCATAAGCTTCCCCCGGTCCAGGGCCAGCTCCAGGGTGGAGCTGCCGTAGGAGAGGTGTTTGGCCAGGCGGACAAATTGGGCCCCGCAGGCCGGGGTAAGACCCTGGGCGGTGATAGCTTCCAGCTCCCCGGGGGCACCCAGGGCCAGGAGCTTCGGAATGGCCCTGCGGATATCCGGGCATTCCGTCTCCCATTCTCCCCGGGCAAGCCCCTGCCCCGGGGTTTTCAGGGTGCAGACGGAGACCCCGTTTTCCATCCGCCGCCGGAGCGTCCAGCGGCGGGCGGAAAGGATTTTGTCCGGCGTGTCATAGTAGGTGGTCTCCATGGTGATTTCCCGGAAGGGGCCAAAGTCCGCCTCCAAACGGGAAAACGCCTCGGGGGAAACCCGGTATTTTACCTCAAATTCCTTTGCCATAAGTCCTCCTGAATCAAATGGGATGGTTTTTTCGTATTATACACCGGAAAATTTCCCTTTGCAAGGCCCCGGAAGCGACGCATTCCTGTGGCCCCCCGTGGTAGAGTGGCACCGTAGGAACGGGCCCGCGGATTTACGAAAGGGGACATGCTGCAATGACGGTGGCGGGGTATTTTTTAAGAGGCAAACGGCAGCTTTCGCTGATGCTCTCAGAGCCGGGGGTGGAGCTGGGGTGCAAAATCATTGTGTACTGCGGCGGAGGTCTGCTGCTGGCGGCGATCCCGGCCCTGGGGGGACCGGTGCCCCTGGCGGCGGCGCTGGCGGCGGCCAGCCCGGGGCTGTGGCCGCTGGCGGCGGCCTTGGGGGCGGGGGCCGGATATTTATGCTTCTTTGGCCTGGGCCCCGGGATGCTCTGGACGGCGGCGGGGCTTTTGACCGCCTTCGTCCTTCGGGCGGCGGGGGAGCGCAGGCCAGAATGGGCGGGAGTCTGCTTTTCCCTCCTGGCCGGAGGGACAGGCTGTTTTTTTACCCTCCAGCCCCGGGCGCTCCTCCTGTGGGCGGGGCTGGCCGGGGTTGGGGCGCTGCTCTTCGGCTGGCTGCACACCACTCAGCACCCCCTGGCCCTTTGGCTGACCTTCGGCCTGGGGGTTCGGGCACTGGCCGCGGCGGGGCTGGCCCCCCTGGCCTTCGGGGCGGTGGGAATACTCGCCGCCTCCGGGCCCCTCCCGGCGGCGATGCTGGCCGGGGCCGGGCTGGAATGGGCCGGGATGCCGGGGATGACGGCGGGGCTGGGCCTGGGCTGGCTGTGCCGGACGGTCCCTATGAAGGAGCCCTGGCGGCGGATGCCGGGACCGGCCCTGGGCTGTATCCTGGGCATGGCCCTGGGCCGCAGCTGGAATATCGGTGCCTGGCTGGGGGTGAGCACCGGCGGAATTCTGGGTGCCATGATTCCCTGGTCCTTCCTGCTGCCTCCGGGGACCCGGGGCATCAGCGGGGCCCAGGTGCGGCTGGAGCAGGCGGCGGAGGTCCTGGGCCGGATGCAGCAGCGGCTGCTGGAAATCCCGGCCCGCCCCGGAGCTGTTCCGGACCGGGTGGAGCAGGTGAAAAGCCTCGCCTGTGCGGATTGTCCCCGGGCGGCGGAGTGCGGGCAGCGGGCGCGCATGGACGAGGGCATCTTCTCGGACCCCCTGTCCTTTTCCTGCGCCTGGACGGCCCGGGTCCTGCGGGAGGCGGGGTACGTCCGGGAGCGGGAACGGCTTTTGGATGCCGAGCACCGGAGACGGGAGGAATACCGCATGGCGGTGGCCCAACAATATGGGATGCTATCCCGGTATTTGCGGCGGGTGGCCGATGGGCTGCCCCTGCGTCTGACTGTGGGCCAGATTCGCTATCGGGTTTCCGTTTCCGTCCGAAGTCGGCAGCGGGAGCAGGTGGATGGAGACCGGTGCGCCGCCTTTCCCGGGCCGGGGCCCCGGTTTTATGTGCTGCTATGCGACGGCATGGGCACCGGTGCCCCGGCGGCCCGGGAGGCGGCGGAGGCGGTGGATTTGCTGAAGGGGATGCTGACGGCGGGGCTGCCTCCAACCTATGCCCTGAGGAGCCTGAACGCCCAGCTGCTGCTGACCGGGGAATCCGGGGCCGTCACCGCGGACCTGGCGGAAATCCGGCTGGATACAGGCTACGCCTCCCTGTATAAGTGGGGCGCTGCCCCCAGCTGGCTGCTGACCCGCCATCGGGCAAAGCCCATCGGCAAACCGGGGCTTCCGCCGGGGGTGGAGCTGGGAGAGGGCGGGGCGCGGATTGCCAGACTTTCCCTGCGCCGGGGGGAAAATCTCATCCTGGTCAGCGACGGCGTGACCTTTACCCCGCCGCTCACCCCGGAGGAGACCATCCGTCCCCCGGGAGAGCTGGCAAACATTCTCCTGCGCCAGGGCACCCAGCAAACCCAGGACGATGCCACCCTGGCCCTCATCCGCCTGAGCCCGGTCTGCCATGGCGGCGGAACATAAAACTACGACTATGGCGGAATTGTGATGAAAAAAGAATCCCGGCTTTTCAGCATCTACTGAAAAGCCGGGGCTTCTTTTGCGAGAAATTCCGTGGAAATTTCTTGCAATTTGTCGGATAATATGCTATGTTTATAGCGGTGCTACCAGTACCCCGGTAGGCGGTCCCCCATCTTTCTTTGGGGGTGAATGCTTCTTTGCCCCCATTCTATAGCAATCTATCTAGTTTACATAGAGAGGGGGTGCCGCAAATGGTTACATGGCCAGATCTTATTGAATTCTGCTCATTCCTTGTGGCGTTGATCTCCCTAATTATTGGGATAATTGATCATAAAAATAAGAAGTAACCGCTGCCCTGATATGCACCCCAAAAGTTGGACGATTCTGGTTAAATAGCTTCTGCGAAATG